>NZ_JEMA01000367.1:0-30640 GCF_001589285.1 Sorangium cellulosum
GGCGCCGCGCGCGGCCGGGCGGCGTGGCCGCGATCACTGGATCTGGATCTGGTCGCTGGGCGTGTTCCCCGCCCCCTCGGGCACGCCGAGCTCGCGGTGCACGCAGAGCCCCTGCTTGCAGTACGCCTGCGGCGGGCTCTTGCAGTCGACCTTGGGCTCCTCGCACTTGCCCGTCTTGTAGCTCTCCGCGACGGGCTTGATCTTGTCGAAGGTCGCGTTGCTGATGGGCTTCGCGCAGCCCGGCCACTCGCTCTGGCGGCAGTCGGCGTCGGTGTTGCAGTGCTGCGCCTTGTTCACCATCTCGAAGGCGTCGCCGCGGAGCTTGTCGCACTCCTTGGGCTCCATCTTGCTGTCACAGCCGGCGAGCAGCGCGAGCAGGACGAGGCCTCCGGCGAGGCGGAACGGGGTTCGAGATCGGGAGGAGGCCGTTCCAGGCCGCCCCCGTCGAGGAGCACACGCGATCATTCAGGGTTCTCCCGGTCAAGATCGCCCTTCCGCGCCGGAAGGGCAGCGGCTTGCGCCGGGCCCTTCGTATCACGGCTGGATTCGGACGCGCATCTGGCGTAGCCCGTCGGCATGGAAGGTCCGCGAGAAGGCTCCGGGGCCGGCGGCTCCGCGCACGACCCCGCTGGTGTCGCTGTCCGCAATTCCCTGCGGGTGCTCACGCTGAACATCTGGAACCGCCACGATCCGTGGGAGGCGCGCCTCGGCCTCATCCGGAAGGGCGTCCGCGAGCTCGCGCCCGACATCGTCGGGCTCCAGGAGGTGATGTCGTACGAGGGCCGGTCGCTGGCCGACGACATCGCCGAGGGGCTCGGCTACGAGGTCGCCTTCGGCCCCGCGCACGAGCTCGGCGGCGGCGTGCTCTTCGGCAACGCCGTGCTGTCGCGGTGGCCGGTCGCGCGGAGCCAGGCGTTCCCCCTGCCCACGGGCGAGACGGACGAGAAGCGCGCGATCCTGCTCGCGGAGCTCGCGTCGCCGCGCGGCGTGCTCCCGTTCTTCGTCACCCACCTGAACTGGAAGTTCCACCACGGCGCCGCGCGCGAGGCGCAGGTCGCGGCCCTGGCCGAGATCGTCATGCGCGAGGCGCCCGTGGAGGGCCTGCCGCCCGTGGTCGTCGGCGACTTCAACGCGCAGCCCGAGGCCACGGAGATCCGGTTCATGAAGGGGCTGCACGCCCTGAACCAGAAGAGCGTCTACTTCGCCGACACGTTCGACCAGACGGGCAAGGGCCCGGGGTTCACCTTCGACCCCGTGCGGAACCCGTTCGCGGCGATCACGAACGAGTACCCTCGCCGCATCGACTACATCTTCGTGCGCGGCCCGGACAAGCAGGGGCGCGGCAAGCCGCTCGCGTCGCGGGTGGTCTTCGAGGAGCTCGAGGACGGCGTCGCCGCGTCGGATCATTACGGGGTGCTGTCGGAGATCTCGATGTAGGAGCCCGCCCGGCGGGCTGGTCCGGTCGCCGTCGCCCTCCCCGGCTTCCGGGTCGCCCTCCCCGGCTTTCTCGAGGGCGCCCTGTTCACGTGTACACTGGCTGCATGTCGTCTCCTCGAGCCCCGGGCGGCGGCCCGCCGAGCCCGCCCGACGCGCCCGACGCGCCCGACGAGCGCTCAGCTCCCTCGCCCGCCGTGCGCGTCGGCCCGGTGGTGCCCGACGCGCTGTCGCTCATCGGCGGCACGCCGCTCGTCCGCCTCGCCCGCATCTCGCCCGAGGGGGGCGGCGTCGTCTACGGCAAGCTCGAGTCGATGAACCCGGGCGGCAGCGTTAAGGACCGGGCAGCGCTCGGCATGGTGCTCTGCGCCGAGCGCGAGGGGGCCCTCAGGAGAGGGGCGACGATCGTCGAGGCGACGAGCGGCAACACGGGGATCAGCCTCGCCATGATCGCCGCCGTGCGCGGCTACCGGTGCGTGGTGGTCATGCCCGAGGACATGAGCGTCGAGCGACGGCACATCCTCCGCGCGTACGGCGCCGAGATCGTCCTCACGCCCGAGGGCCAGGGCATGGCCGGCGCCGTCGCCCGCGCGGTCGAGATCTGCGAGGCGACCCCGGGCGCCTGGATGAGCCAGCAGTTCCAGAACCCGGCGAACCCCGGCGCGCACGCGCGCGCCACCGGCCTCGAGATCCTGGCGCAGACAGGCGGCGACATCGCTGCCTTCGTCGCCGGCGTGGGCACCGGCGGCACGCTGACCGGCTGCGGGCGCGTGCTCAGGGATCGGCTCGGCGGCGCGGTCCGCATCTGCGCCGTCGAGCCGACGAAGAGCGCCGTGCTCTCGGGGCGAGGCGCCGGCCCCCACGGCATCCAGGGCCTCGGCCCCGGCTTCGTGCCGGCGATCCTCGAGCGCTCGCTCATCGACGAGATCCTCACGGTGACCGAGGCGGGCGCGTCCCGCATGGTGCGGCGGCTCGCGCGCGAGGAAGGGCTCCTCGTCGGGCCGAGCTCCGGCGCCAACGTCCACGCGGCCGTGGAGATCGCGCGCAGGATCCACGGGACGATCGTGACGGTGCTGCCCGACTCCGGGGAGCGCTACCTGCTCTGAGCGGCGCGGGGCCCGCACGCGCGCGGCCTCAGCGCGACGCAGATCCGCCCGGACGAGGAGCCCGGCGGCCCTCGTCGAGGGACGCCCTCTCCTCGCCTCCCCGGCGCGCGCCCCGCCCGTCGCGGGCGGCGTCGCGGAGGACCCGCTCGACCACCGGCTCGTGCAGCGCGAGCAGCCGCGTCGGGGCCACGCCGAGGACCGCCGTGAGCGCCACGAAGGCCAGCAGGAACGCGCGCTCGCGAAGCACGAGCGCCGCCATCGCGGCGCCCGGCCGGCGGCGCGCGGGCGGGCCCAGGAAGGCGCGCTGGAACGCGCGGAACAGCGTGATCCCGTTGATCGCCGCCGCCGCCAGGGCGAGCACCGCCAGCACGGGGTGAACGTGTAAAATTCCATGCAGGAGCAGATCCTCGCTCACGAACGAGAGCGCGCCCGGCATCCCGATCGCCGCGCACGCGAGCAGGAAGAAGAAGGCCGCCATGCGCGGCGTCCGGGCCACGAGGCCGCCGAGCTCCCGCGTGTCCGTCGTGCCGGTGCGCGCCTCGAGCGCGCCGATGACCAGCGCGAGCCCGGTCATCGCGATCGACGCCGCGACGCTCTGGAGGAGCGCGCCGCTCACGCTCTCCGCGTTCAGCGTGGCGATCCCGAGGAGCACGAGCCCCTTCTGGCTCGACATCAGGTAGCCGAGCATCCGGCGCAGGTCGGTCTGGGCGAGCGCGAGCACCGCGCCGTGCAGCGCGCTGATCAGGCCGATGACGGCGAGGATCGGCATCTCCTCGGCGCAGGCCGCCGGCAGGAGCTTCACCCCGACGCGCAGGAGCACGCAGACGCCGACATGCACCTCGGCGAGCAGGACGGTCACGCCGAGCGGCCCGCGCTCGAGCAGCACGGGCAGCCAGCCGTGGAACGGCACGGCGGCCATGCGCATCAGCACGGCGATCCCGACGAGCGCGAGCAGCGGCGACTGCCACGCCTCGGGGATGCCGGCGCGGGCGATCTCCTCGACGTCGAACGGCAGGGCAGCGCCGCGGCGCGCGGCGAGCGCGGCCATCGCGCCGATCGCCAGGACGAGCGGCGCCGTGCCGCCCAGCAGGAAGATGCGGCAGGTGCGCCGGAGGAGCGCGTCCTCGGCGCCCTTCCCGGCGACCAGGCGCTCCACGGGCACGAGCGCGGCGACCCACGCCGCGGCGAGCAGCGCGAGGTCGAGCGCGCAGAGCACGCAGAGGGCGGCGCTCGCGGTGGCGAGCAGCGCCGCGGCGGTGGGCCGATCGAGCGCGGCGCGCGGGCCCGCGGCGACGAGGGCGAGCAGGACGACGCCGAGCAGCGGGAGCAGGGCGACGGTGTAGCCGTCGAGGCCGAGCCGGAGGCGCGCCCCGAGGAGCGGCAGGGCGGGACCCCCGGCCTCGAGCGCGACGCCGGCGAGGGAGAGCGCGAGCGGCGCGAGCGAGAGGAGCAGGGTGAGCGCCGCGCCGACGAGGGCCGCGCGGCGCGCGCCCTCGTCGCCGCGCGCCCGGGACGCGAGCAGCGCCGCGGCCGCGGGCGCGAGGATGAGCGCCGCGAGGAGCGGGAAGGCGCTCACGAGCGAGCTCGCTTCGCGCCGCGCGCGGGGGGCTCGAAGGCCATCTCGCGCTCGGGGACGCCGCGCGCGCCCTCTTCCCCGGGATCGGCGGCGGCGCGCTCGGGCCAGCCGCTCAGCGCCGCCACCCAGCGGCGCTCGCTCTGGTCGAGCTGGCGCCCGAGGCGCATCAGCGGCGCGGCGATGAGCCGCTCCTGCAGCGCCTCGAGGTGAAACCGCTCCAGGGCCAGCCAGTACGCGCGCCGCACGAGCGCCGCGGGCAGGAGCCGGCCGGCCACCCCGAGGGGCAGCAGCGGCTCGCCCGCGTGCGCGGCCCGGATCTCCTGCGCGTCGCGGAGCGCCGAGGGGGCGCGCAGCATCTGGAGGCAGCGCAGGCACGCGTGCGCAAACAGGTGGACGAGCGCGAGCCAGTAGAGGCCGAGGCCGATCTCCACGAACATGAGCCCCACCTGCGTCATTGTCGCGTGCGCGAGCGCGCTCTTCACGTCGGCCTGCGCGCGCCCCACCAGGGTGCCGTAGAGGGCCGTCGCCGCCCCCACGCAGGCGATCACCGCGCTGGCGGCGGGCGTGCGCTGGAGCAGCGGGGCCACGCGCAGCATCAGGTACACGCCCGCGTGCACCGAGATCGCGCCGTAGAAGAGCGCGCTCGAGGGCGTCGGCCCCTCCATGGCGCGCGGCAGCCAGCTGCCCAGCGGGAACTGCGCGCTCTTGCCCATGGCGGCGAGCAGCAGGCACAGCGCGAGCGCCGTGGCCGCCCCCGGGCCGAGCGGGGCGGGCATCCCCGGCCAGGCAGCGGCGCCGAAGACCTCGCCCCACTGCGAGGAGCCGGCGACGTCGTGCATGAGCACCGCGCCCCCGAGCAGCCCGACGTCGCAGAGCCGGTAGGTGACGTAGACGCGCAGCGCGGCCCGCGGCGGCGCCGCGCGCTCGTGGAAGAACGCCACGAGCAGCACGCTCGTCGCGCCGACAAGCTCCCAGCCGGCGAACAGCAGATCGATGGTGCCCGCCGACACGAGCGCCAGCATGCCCGTCGAGAACAGCGCGAGGAGCAGGAAGAACCGCGCGAACCCCGCCTCCCGGTGCAGGTACGCCACCGAGAACCGGCCGACCAGGAGCGCGATCAGCGAGACGAGCACCATCATCGTCGCCGACAGCCGATCGACGAGCAGGACGATCTCGAACGCGTAGCTGCCGGTCTCGAACCAGCGGCCGAGCGCCACCGGCGTGAAGGCGTGGGGCGCCGCGACGGCCGAGCCCCAGATCGCCAGCGAGGCCGCGAGCGAGAGCGAGAGCGCCGACAGCACGACGCGCGACACGACGCGCTCGCTCGGCGCGCGCAGCAGCATGAGGTAGGAGCCGAGCGCGGCGAACGCCGCCGCCGGGGAGAGCACGGCGAGCGCGGCGAGCTGGCCGAGCAGCACATCAGATGGCATGGCGGGGGACCTCGGGGGGCCGCGTGGACGCGGCGCGGACGAGCGCAGGCGGGACGAAGCCGGACCTTCCGGCGTACAGGTCGGCGGAGCGCTGGACCGCCGGCAAGGGGTGATCCGGGGGAGCGAACGGCGCGAAGCCGTCGCCCGTGAAGCGCGCTATCCCGCGCGTCGCGGGATCGACGCAGGCGAGCTGGATCCAGCCGTTGCAGATGAGCTCGCGCAGGGCCGGCTGCCGCGCGCAGAGCGCGGCGCAGAGCTCGGTGCTCGCCTCGACGACGACGAGCAGGCGCACCGGCTCGTGGATCTCGATCATCTGCTTCGGCAGCCCGGTGCGCAGGTCGCTCAGCGACCCTTCCATGACCCCGAGCAGCGAGGCCAGGTTGTGCGGGAGCTTGGTGCCGGCGCCGTAGCGGCGGTTGTCGACGCAGGAGAAGTAGTACTCGAGGTTGATCCCCGCCCCGACCGGCCCGACGGCGAGCAGGACGCGCTCGAGGATCGCGCCTGTCGGGTCCTGCGTCGGGTCGTACGAGACGAGGAACGCCCGGCGGTCGAGGAACAGCCCGCGGGTGAGCGCGCGGCGGCCGACAACGCAGACGGCGTTGGTCACGTGCCCGAGCTCGGGCCGGGCCTCGCTGAGGTCCGCGGCGCGCGCCTCGACGTGCGCGAGCGCCCGCGCGGGGCCGCCCTCGCGCGGCGCCGACGCGAACCTCCGGCAGCGCTCGTGCGCGTGCAGCTCGCGCGCCGCGTCCAGCGCGGCCCGCAGCGCCGCGAGCTCGCCGCGGTGCGACGCCGGCGCGAGGTGCTCGTCGTAGAGGACGATCTCGTCCGTCGTCGTGTTGTTCATGCCGCCGACGAAGAAGGTCCCGTCCGGGATGTCGATCCCGCGCGCGGCGAGCAGCGCGCGCACCTCGGGGTCGTTCGCGAGGGCCGCGAACAGCCGCGCGTTCGGGCCGCCGTGGCGGCCGCCGCAGGCGCCGCAGTCGTACGCCGACTGGTGCGGGTTGTTCACGCTGGTCGAGCCGTGGCCGAGCACGGCCACGATCGGCGCGAACCCGCGGGTGAGCCCCATGCTCTCGAGCGTGGCCGCCACCCGGGCCGCCCTGTCTGCGGCGGTGAACGGCCGCCCCTCGCCGGCCGCGGGGGAGCCCTCGTCGCGCGGGCTGTGGAGCCGCGTCGGCACCGCCGGGAGCAGGCGCCGCTCGAGCGCGCGGCGCAGCCGCGCCGCCGCCCGCGGGAAGAGGATGCGCCCGACAAGCGGGACGGTGGAGAGCAGGCCCAGGGTCGGCGTGAGCAGCATCCCGCGCGCCATGGTGCGGCTGCCGCGCCCGAGCGCGTGCAGGAGCCGCGCCCACCCCTTGCGGCGGGCCCTTCGGCGGCGCGCCGCCTCCTCCTCGTGGGGTCGCTCGACGATCTCGTGCGCCGGCTCCACGCCGACGGGGCAGAGGCTCACGTGGCCGGCGTCGTCGAGCCCTCGGTAGCGGATCGGCACGCCGAAGAACCCCGCGACGCCGAAGGTCTCGTGCCGCGGCGAGAGCTCCTCGACGTGCCGCCGGAGGCCCTCGCAGCGGTCGTCGATGCAGAAGGCGATCTGGAAGCGGGGCTCCGTCACGGCGCGGTCCTCCTCCGGGCGGCGGAGGTTCGCGGCGATCCCGTGCAGCACCTCGACCCGGTGGTGCCGCTCGTAGGCCTCGTGCAGCGCGCGCCGCCGCGCGACATCGTCGAAGGCCTCGAGCGCCTCGAGCGCCCAGACGCGCTCCGCCGTCGAGAGCGGCTCGATCTCGGCGGCCGAGAGGCCGGCGAGCTGGGCGAGCTGGAACAGGCGGAACGGCCGCGCGTTGTCGGGCGAGCGCGGCGGCGGCGCCGGCGGCCGCGCGGCGCGCCGGGCGTGCTCGACGAGCCCGGCGAGGGGCCCCTCGTACCCGAGCCGCCGGCGCGCGACGTCGCGCAGCGCGTGCCTGGCGAGGGTCAGGCGCACGGCGAGATACTCGATCAGCGACGCGGGCGGCGCGTCCGCGGGCCGATCGCTCGGGGTGTGCTCCAGGCGGTGGATCATCCCGGCCCAGCCCGGCAGCTCGAGCAGCACGCGCGTCGCGTACCCCTCCCAGCGCGCCTCGGCGACGCCGAGCTCGTCGAGGGCGCGGGCGGCGATGGCCGCCGGCGACAGGCCCTCCGCGTCGAGGCGGCGGAGCTCCGCGTCGATCCCCGCGAAGGCCGGGGCGGCGGGCCGCGAGCCCTCCAGCACCATGCCGCGGAAGCAGCGCCAGAGCCCCTGCGCCCGATCGGGCATGGTCCAGTGCGCGACGCCCTCGTCGAGGTAGGCGCAGAGGAGCCGGATCAGGAGCGGATCGACGAGGTCGGCCGGGTCCTCGCCCGCCAGCGCGAGCAGCAGATCGCGGTGCGACCTGTCGACGCCCACGCGCTCGACAAGCGGCGGCTCCGCGGGCGGGGCGGGCGGCAGCGGCGCCGCGCGGCACGCGTCCCAGAGCGCGAGGGCGGCGCGCGACTCCGGATCGCGCGCGCCTCGGTCGAGGAGGCCCGCCGCGATCTCGGGGTGCTCCTCGAGCCAGCGCTCCGTGCGCTGGAGGATGCGCCGGCGCCGCTCCGGCCGGACGTCGGCCCGGAGCGCGCGCGTCTCCCCCGCCTCCGAGATGCGCCACAGGAGGCCCGCCGCGGTCTCCTCCTCGATCGGGTAGCGCAGGGCGATCCGCTCGATCTCGTGCCGTGACAACGGTATTTTACATTCCGGAGAGCGCTCGTCCGGGTGCGCGGCGAAGCGCTCGGCGAGCGCCGCCTCGAGGTCCTCGTCGTCGATGCGGCCTGCCGCGATGTGGGCGCGGTACTCCGCCTCGGCGAGGTACGGCTCGGCGTCGAAGACGGCGCTCGCCGCGGCCAGCGCGTCGTGGAACGGCAGGTGCTGGAACGCGTGCAGCGTGTTGTGGTGGACGAACACGCCGATGGGCCCCTGCGCTGGCAGGAGGTGCCCGGCGCGGTCGACCGCGGCGCACAGGCGCTCCTCGCGGGCGGCGCTCGCGGGGACATCGTGAGAAAGCTCGCGGCTCATGGCGATCCCGGAGGAGGGTTGTTCATCCCGGAGGAGGGTTGTTCCTGGAGAGCCTCGCCCGTGTGCGCCCCTCTCGCGGCGGTCGACGTCGGGCGTCTCCTTGGCTCAGCGCCCCGCGACGGGGCTGACAAGGGCCCTCTTCCTCGCGGAGAGCGGGTGTGACGACATCTGGAAATGATCGCCGAGGCCCGCGAGGGTCAATGTCCGGCCCTGGCGCGCCATCGAGCTCTCCAGCTCATGCAGGTTGGACATGGTCGTGTGATCGACCAGGCGGGCCTCCGCGAAATCGATCTCGATGCTCGAGGCGTCCGCGTACCTCGCGAGCCGCCGCCGGATGCCGAGGTAGTTGCTGAACACCGCCGCGTGCTTGACGCGCAGCACGACCCGCCCTGCCTCGACGCGCTCCTCTACCTCGGGCCGGAAGAGGATCCGCAGCGGGGCGCCGTTGATCAGGTGGATGAGCATCTTCACGAGGATGCCGGCCGCGACCCCGACGAGCAGATCCGCGGCGATGCACAGCGCGGCCGTGGTGGCGAAGATGACGAGCTGCTCCCTGCCGATGCGGAGCGTCTTCACGAACTCCTTCGGAGACCCGAGGCGGACGCCCGTGAAGGTGAGCATGGCGGCGAGCGCGGCGAGGGGGATCCGGTGGATGAGCCCCGGCGCGAAGGCGACGAAGAGCAGGAGGAAGGCGCCGTGAAAGAAGTTCGACAGGCGGCTCTTCGCGCCGTATCCGACGTTCGCCGAGCTGCGGACGATCTCGGAGATCATCGGCAGCCCGCCGAGCAGGCCCGCGATGAGGTTGCCGACGCCCGTGGCGAGCAGATCCTTGTCGAGGTCGGAGCGGCGCTTCTCGGGATCGAGCGAATCGACGGCCTTGGCGGAGAGCAACGACTCGATGCTCCCCACCAGCGAGAACATGATGATGTACTTGATCGACGCGGGCGTGCCGACGTGGCTGAAGTCCGGGAACACGAGCGCCTGGAGCAGGTTGCCCGGCAGGTTGACAAGGAAGCTCGGCCCGATCGCGTACGTCGAGTGGGTCGCCGCGAGCGTGTACGTGTGCTCGTGCTCGAGATCGAACGCGTAGGCGAGCGGCACGGAGATCGCCAGCACCAGCATCGGCGCGGGGATCTTCTGCGCCCACCGCGCCTTCCCAGCGACCAGCGGATAGCCGAACAGGAGGAGGAGCGAGACGGCGCCGATCGCGGCGATCTCGGGGTTCAGCCGGGCCACGCTGCGCGGGATCTCCAGGAGCAGGCCAACCGGCGCCTTCGCCGCGGGCGTGACGCCGAGGAGCGTGTGGATCTGCTTCGAGCAGATGATGATCCCGATGGCCGCCAGCATCCCGTGCACCACCGAGGAAGGGAAGAAGTCGCCGAGCTTGCCGGCGCGCGCCAGCGCGAAGGCGATCTGCGTGACCGCGGCGACGACGATGCAGGCGAGCGCGCGGCGGTAGCCGACCGCGTTGTCCCCGGCGCCGAGCTCCTGGACGGCGCCCAGCGCGATGACGATGAGGCCCGCGGCGGGCCCCTTGATTGTCAGCGGCGCGCTGCCGAGCCAGGTGGCGACCATGCCGCCCACGACGGCGGTCAGCACGCCTGCGATGGGGGGAAATCCGCTCGCCATCGCGATGCCGAGACAGAGCGGCAGGGCGATCAGAAAGACGAGGAACCCGGAGATCAGGTCGTCCTTCCAGGTAGAAGACACAGGTGCGCTCGAGATGCTCGACGTGGGCATGCGGTGCTCAGCCTCGGAGTTGCGGGGATGGTGTGGGCCCGCTGTTCGTCAGGACACGCCCCAGGACGGGACGACCCGGTCCGAGGTTCCCGCTCGGGCGACGAAATTTCGCGCGACGCGTCGGAACCTCCGCGCGGGTCCGTTCCGTCCCAGGAGCGCCGATGCACAACGCCGCCCCGATCGAGGCGCCGCTCGTCACGCCGCCGTGGCGCGACAAGCGAGCGCTACCCCGCCGTCCATTCCACGCTAGAGTCCAGGGCCTCGACGCTCCCGATGCTCGAACGCCCCTCATGACCGGATCGCGACCTCCCCTCGGCGAATCGCGCGCGCAGTTCGAGTCGGCGGTGCGCCCGTCGCTCCCGCGCCTCTATCGATTCTGCATCTCGCTGTGCGGCGCTCGGGATCAGGCGGACGATCTGTTCCAGAACGCGCTGCTCAAGGCCTACCTGAACGCGGCGTCGTTCGAGGGGCGCTCGGACCTCGGGGTCTGGCTCTGCGGGATCGCGCGGAACGAGTACCTGGAGGCGCACAGGACCGAGGCGCGGCGCCGCGGGCTGCTCGATCGGCTCATCGAGGCGTGCACCGAGGTGCTCGGCGTGGGGCACCACGCCGAGGTCCAGAGCCCCGAGGAGATCGCGATCCTGAGCCAGGACACGGGGGTGCTCGTCGCCTGCCTTCGAGAGATACCGGAGGAGTTTCGCACCGTGGTGGTGCTGTGCGACATCGAGGATCTTGGCTATGATAGCGTGGCCGAGGTGCTCGGGATCCCCAAGGGGACGGTGAAGAGCCGCCATGCCCGCGGCCGCGCGCGGCTACGCGACGCCTACGAGCGTCTGGCGGTTCGACAGGTCATCGCGGTGCGGGAGGGATCGACGTGAGCGGACACGACGACGATCTGCCTCCGATTCCGCCGGATCTGACGGCGAGCCTGCGCGCGCTGCGCTCGGTGAGCCCGCCGGAGGCGCTCGTCGAGCGCGCGCTGAGCAGGCTGCCCGAGCCGCCGGAGCGCCCTGACGCGACGGCCCCCCAGCGGGCGCGCGGCCGATGGGGGTGGACAGCGCTCATCGCAGCGCCGGCGCTCGCCGCCATCGCGCTCGGGATCGTCGTGGCGGTGGACAGGGGCGTGAGCTCGCCGGCGATCGAGCGCTCCGAGGAGCGCTCGATCGCCTTGCCTGATGACGGGCACGCGTGGACGCACCTCGATCTGTGGACGCATCGCCACGCCGACGAGCCGGCGGTGGTTCACCTCGAGGTGCCCGAGGACGTGCGCGTGCGGCTGCCGGACGGCGAGGGCGGCGCGCTGGAGAAGCACTGTCGGCAGGAGCGCTGCTCGCACCGGCTGACGCGCTACCGCGGCGAGGCGCCGCTCAGCGTGGCGGTCGCCCAGCCGGGCCGCTACGAGATCCACGTGCGTCACGAGTCGAACGAGGCGCGCGTGCGCGAGCGCTTCGTGCTGACCGCGGCGCGCGACTGAGCCGGAGCGCGCCTCGGGGGCCTGCGCGCGGCGTCAGGTCCGCTGCTCGCCGCGCTTGGCCTCGTCCCAGTAGCCGTCGAGCTCCTCCAGCGTGAGCGCGTCGTCCGACGCCCTGGCGGGCCAGCCGCCGTGGCGCTCGACGACCCGCCGCTCGACGTGCTCGAAGCGCCGGGTGAACTTGTCGGTCGTCCGGCGCAGCGCCCCCTCGGCGTCGACGCCGGCGTGGCGCGCCAGGTTCCCGAGCGCGAAGAGCACGTCGCCGAGCTCCTCCTCGATCGCGCCGGGATCGCCGCTCTCGAGGGCCCTGTCGAGCTCCCCGAGCTCCTCTTCCACCTTCGCGCGCGAGCCCCGCGCGTCCGGCCAGTCGAAGCCGACGCGCGCGACCTTCTCGCCCACCCGCTGCGCCCGCGTGAGCGCCGGCAGGCTGCGGGGAACGCCGCCGAGCACGCCGCGGTCCTTGCCCTCGCGGGCCCGCTCCGCGGCCTTGATGCGCTCCCAGTTCTGGAGCACCTCGTCGGCGTTCTCGGCGCTCTCGTCGGCGAACACGTGGGGGTGGCGCCGCACGAGCTTCTCGCAGATGGCCGCGACCACATCGTCCGGGCCGAACGCCCCCTCGGCCCGGGCGAGCTCGGCCTGGAAGACGACCTGGAGCAGGAGGTCGCCGAGCTCGGCGCACAGCTCCTTGCGGTCGCCGCCGTCGATCGCGTCGATGACCTCGCAGGCCTCCTCGAGGACGTAGCGGCGGAGGGTCGCGAAGCTCTGCTCGCGGTCCCACGGACACCCGTCGGGCGCCAGGAGGCGCTGCATCAGCTCGACCAGGCGCGGGAACGTGCGGCCCGCCTGCTCAGCGAGCGGCGGCGCCTCCACGGGCTCGAAGGGACGCGGCATGCGGAAGCTACTAGCGCAAACCGTCCCCGCTGAGGAGACGGGGCGGCCCAGCCGAGGGGACGGGCGAGCCGGCCGGGGGGGCGGGGAGCCGGCGGGGGGGCGGGGCAGCCGCAGGGACGGGAGGTCCGGCCGCCGAGCGGTCAGCCTGGATTCACGGGCCGTGGCATGCGAAAAGTGCAGAGGTGGTCGGAGTTCGGCGGCGAGGACGCCCATGAAGAGCGCAGTCTATGTGGTGCTGTTCACGATCGCCGGGTGCTCGCAGGGGGTGTGTCGGAGCATCGGGAGCGCGCCGGGCGCGGCGCCGAGCCCCGCGGCACCCAACCCGGGTCACTCCGCGGCGGAGCCCGTGATCGCGGCCCAGCCGGACAGCGGCGAGCAGGAGGCCCTGGGGGAGCACATCGCCCCGCTGCGCAAGGGGGGGCGCCGGCACATCGCGGAGCCGCCGGACGACGTGGAGGACACGGCGTATGTGGCGTGGGTCGCGGCGGCGGCGCTCGCCGCGCAGAACAAGCTGCCGCCGCCGGCAGCCCCACCGGGGTTCGCGCTGCGGGCGGTCCCGGGGCGCGACCTCTGGGTGCTCTCCGAGGAGCCGAAGGAAAAGAAGCGCCGCCGGGGCGCGGCCGCCGTCGTGCTGCGAACAGGGGCGGCGGCGCCGCTGATCGTCGAGGCGCCGCATACCTTCTTCGACCGAGGGACGCTGCCCGTCGCGCTCGCCGTGTTCGACGCGCAACGGGCGCGGGCGCTGGTCGTCAACACGTCGCACCGGTACGGCGGGCGCCCCAAGCCGGGCGACGCCGCCGGGGACGACGAGGGCGCGGAAGAAGGAGCGGGCGGGGGCGGCGAGGGCGCGGACGATGGGGGCGCGGATGGCGAGACGACGGGCGGCGGCGCCAGGGCGACCGGCGGGCGGGGCCACGGCGGGGGCGGCGGCGATCTGGGGGCGGGCGGCGGCGCCCGGGGGGAGAGACGCGCCGCCCGCGAGCGGCTGGTGGCGTCGCTCGCCTTCGCGGATGTGGCGCACGCCGAGCGGTCGTTCTTCCTGTCGGCGCACCGGGCGCTGCTCCAGAGCTTCCCCGGCATGCCGGCGGTACAGCTACACGGATTCCAGGATAGCTCGGCAGCAGCCGCCGCCATCGCCAGCGCCGTGGGGCCCGGCGCCGACCTGGAGCGGCTGCTCGCCCCGCTGCGGGCGGTCGTGAGCGACGGGAAGGTCCTTGCCTACCCCGCCGATATCGACAAGCTCGGCGGCGCCACGAACGTGCAGGCACGCTGGTCGCGGCAGATGGGCGCGCCGTTCTACCATGTCGAGATGTCGCGGACGCTGCGCGACAAGCTGATCGAGGATGCGGAGCTCCGGCGGCGCTTCGCGGCGGCGTTCGCGGGGATCGCGACGGGAAAAGGCCAGGCCGGGAGTGACGGACCCGGGTGGGCCCGATAGGACGACGGTGACCCCGGGGACCCGACCCAGGTTGGGGGACCCGACCCAGGTTGGGGGACCCGACCCAGGTTGGGGGACCCGACCCAGGTTGGGGGACCCGACCCAGGTTGGGGGACCCGACCCAGGTTGGGGGACCCGACCCAGGTTGGGGGACCCGACCCAGGTTGGGGGACCCGACCCAGGTTGGGGGACCCGACCCAGGTTGGGGGACCCGACCCAGGTTGGGGGACCCGACCCAGGTTGGGGGACCCGACCCAGGTTGGGGGACCCGACCCAGGTTGGGGGACCCGACCCAGGTTGGGGGACCCGACCCAGGTTGGGGGACCCGACCCAGGTTGGGGGACCCGACCCAGGTTGGGGGACCCGACCCAGGTTGGGGGACCCGACCCAGGTTGGGGGACCCGACCCAGGTTGGGGGACCCGACCCAGGTTGGGGGACCCGACCCAGGTTGGGGGACCCGACCCAGGTTGGGGGACCCGACCCGCGCCTTCGGACCGACCGAGGTTGGGGTTGGTGCGGTTGGGGTGAGTGCGGGTTCACAGCCCGACCCAGGTCGGGGTGAGTGGCGGTGAGTGATCCAGCTCGGGGTGGGTTGCCGCAGTCGACCCGTCGCTTGGACACGTCTACCGACGCAAACAGAAGCGCTCAAGCCGAGCCTGTACCAACCCGGCCCTGACGCCGCCGTATTCGAGCTCGCGCGGCACATCACATACGCGTCAGTGCACGCAGCGCGCGAATTCTTAACCTCCCTCTCCGTCTCCCCAGACGTGCGTAATCACGACAGGCGTCAACCCTGGCCCGCTCTTGCCCATTGTGCTGTGGCGCCCTCGCTCAGTGCCTATGCCGGGAGCACGATGTCGTCCAGACCGTCGCCATGGAACGCGCGCATTCCGGTGACGCTGGCGCCGTGAAAGATGCGCATCCACCAGGTCCCCGCCGGGAATACCGCGCTGCGTACACCGGCACGCCACCGTTCTAACGCCGCCCGATACGACGCGCGAAACGCCCGCACCGCGGCAATTGCGGCTTGCCGTGCGCCCCCCTGCCCACCGCCGACCGCGAATGTCGGGTTGCGTTCTCGCAGCGCCTCGAAGCTCGTGGCTCGCTCGTAAGGGGAGATCCTGGTGACGCGTTCGGCGTCCATGAAACGGAGCCCTTGCTTCTGCAACTCCGCATGAGCCTGCGCCTCTTGCCGCTCGAGCTCGGCCGCTACCTGGCAGCGAAAGCCCTCCGCGCCGTCCTGCTCGATGACGGGCGGCAGCGCGAGCGGGAGCGTTACTTCCTCCGGCCACTGTGGATTTTCTGGATCGAGATACGCCGCGGGACGCGCCGCACGCAGCACGCCGCGGCCGAGTTCGCCCACATCCACCTTGGCGCCCGGCCACTCATGCGCATGCCGGACCAGGCCAGCGGCAACAGGGTTCGCGAGGACGTAGGCGATCTTCTCCACCACCGCCGCGCGCGTCAGCAGCCGCACCACGCTTGTCGCCTCGTGGTCCCAGACGGGTCCTTCCCACGTGCGAAGCACCTTCGTGCCAAGCGCGACGATGCGGTGGAAGAATTGCAAGAAACGCGGCAGGACGCCCTCCGTATCGGTCACGACGAGATGCACATGCGATGACATTGCGCAGAACGCGTGGACCTCAATGCCGTAGCGGCGGGTCGATGCCGCGAGAGCGTAGACAAAGAGCTGGGTGATGGCCGCGTCGGGACGGAGGAGAAGATGGCGTCGCAGGACACGACGGGTGATCAAGTAGGTGGCGCCGGCAGCGATCTCACGGGGCTGGCTCATGGCTGGCGTACATTGACAAATGCCGTGCCGGGGATCGCGGCCAATGAATTCAATGACTTGCGGATTGCCGTGGGTGGCGGCCGCCAGGCGGTCCGCCACCCTGGGCTGCTGGTCCCTGCCCCAACCTGGGCTGGTGCGTGCCCCACGTTACTGCGAGCCCAAGGTCGGTCACCGGTCGCTTCAATCTCGGTCAGGTCGCCGCTGCCCAACGTCGGTCGGCTTGCTCTGCTCCAACCCGGGTCGGGTCGCCCCCAACCTGGGTCCCGTCGCCCCCCCAACCTGGGTCCGGTCGCCGGTCGCCCCCCCAACCTGGGTCGGGTCGCCCCAACCTGGGTCGGGTCGCCCCAACCTGGGTCGGGTCGCCCCAACCTGGGTCGGGTCCCCAACCTGGGTCGGGTCGTCGGGTCGCCGGTCGCCTGGGTCAGGTCGCCCCGGTCGCCCCGCGAGAGGCGCTCACGCCGCCGCGCGGACCGGCGGCAGGCGGAACGGGGCGCCCTGAGAGCGGCTGCGCCGGCGGAACGCGCCCGGCGCCTCTCCGGTGTGCCGCTTGAACGCGCGGCTGAACGCGAACTCCGAGTCGTACCCGACCTCGGCCGCGACAGAGGCCAGCGAGCGATCGCCCTCGGCGAGCAGCTCGGCCGCGCGCTGCATGCGGAGCTCCGCGACGTAGCGGAGCGGCGGGACGCCGACTTCGGCGAGGAAACGCCGCGCGAATGCCGCACGGGAGAGGCCCGCCGCCCTCGCGAGCGCCTCGATGGTCCACCGCGCCGCCAGCTTCTCCTGGATGAGCTGGAGGGCGCGCGCGACGCGCCGATCGAACGCGCCCGCCGCGCGCCCGTCGCCCGCGCGCCCGTGGCAGTGAAGCGTGTAGGCGAGCAGCGGCTCGAGGAGCGAGCGCGCCAGCCGCTCCTGCCCCGCGGACGGCTCCGCGAGCGCGGCGCGCAGCAGGCTCACGACGGCCGAGAGCCCCTGCGCGCGCCGCACCTCGCCACCGGGCAAGTGCACGACCGGCGCGAGGGCGGCGAGCGCCCCGTCGGGCGCGGCCGCGTACGTGGCCGAGAGCAGCTCCGCCGGCGCGGACGCGGCGCCGGACGACGGCGCGACGCAGCGGAGGCTGTGCTCGCGCGGCGCGGCGCCACGCGGACCGGCCCCGAGGAGCACGACGTCGCCGGGCTCGAGCCCGAGGACGCGCGCCCCGTCCTGCGCGAGGAAAAACGAGCCTTGCACGACGACGTGGAGGCTCGGCGGATCGCCCGCGCTCACGCCCCACGGCGGCGCCCCGTGACGCCTCGAGACCGCCACGCCGCGAGGAAGCTGCCGCCCCATCTCGTCCGCCATGGCGCATGGTTGCCCGCGCCGGGGCCGTTCGTCCAGCGCTCGTTCGCGGTCGAGACGCGCGGGCATGACTCCGCGCTTCCCGGTCATGGCGCGCGGGCGGGAGCGGCCGCAACATCCTCCCCATGATGCGTTCCGAGGCGCCCTTGAGCGAGGAGCAGCCGCTCCCCCGCGCGTTGCCTGAGGAGATCCGCCACAGGCTCCTCAGGAGCCGGACGGTCCTGATCTTCGGGGAGATCACGAGCGAGCTGGCGCAGACGACGACCGCGCAGCTCCTCGCGCTCGCGAGCGAGAGCGAGGAGCCGATCCGGGTCCTCATCCACTCTCCGGGAGGACACGTCGAGTCGGGGGACACGATCCACGACGTGATTCGCTTCATCCGGCCCGAGGTCAAGATGATCGGCTCCGGATGGGTCGCCAGCGCGGGCGCCCTCATCTACGTAGCCGCTCGGAGGGAGAACCGGTTCGCGCTCCCGAACACGCGCTTCCTCCTGCACCAGCCGCTCGGCGGCGTGCGCGGCCCCGCGTCGGAGATCGAGATCGAGGCGGCCCAGATCATGGCCGTGCGCGCGCGGCTCAACCGCATCTTCGCCGAGGCGACCGGCCAGGAGCCCGCGAAGATCGCGCAGGAGACCGAGCGCAACCTGTGGATGGCGGCGCCCGAGGCCAAGGAATACGGCCTCGTGCACCGCGTGATCGAGAGCGCGCTGGAGGTCTAGCCGCTAGAGCGGCCGCACCGGCAAGCAGACCTCGCAGCGGAACGTGTTGGTCCTGGGATCGTGGAACTCGCCTCGGTAGAGCTCGAAGCAGGGCCGGTGGTCGGGCTGATAACCGCTCTCCGGGAGCCACCGCGCGAAGAGGTGGTCCCAGGCGGCGCCGATCTCGCTCCCGCCGCCGACGAACACGCCCGCGGCGTACTTCCCGCCGGCGACGTCGGTCACGTTGACATCGCCATCGGCCTTGAGGCCATCGGGGATCACGATCGCCGCATCGTGGCGGCACCTGGCCGGCTCTGTCACCTTGGGATTGTCGTGCGCGATGCCGAGGCAGAGGCGGTCCGCGGTCCACAGATCGCGCGCGGCCGCCCAGCGCGCGAGGCGCTGCCATGTGTCGCGGACGCCCCCCTCTTCGCCGTACGGGCCGACGTTCCGGATATAGGCCACGCGGTAGCTCGGCAGCGTCTTCACTGTCACGTTCATGGTCATCTCCTCGTCCTTGCGGGCGTCAGCGCCCGACGAGGAGCCATCTTGATCGGCGGCGCGCGCCGCTGCTTTGCCCGGCTTGCGCACGACTTCACCCGGCTTGCTCTCCGCTTGACGCGCCTTGCACGCCTCCGCGGCCCCGCCGTTACGCCAGGCCGAAGCGCTCATGCCGAAGCGCTCCTTGAACGCGCGCGCGAAGGCGCTCGCCGAGCTGAAGCCGTTCTCGAGCGCGATCTCGAGGATGTCGGCGCGGGGCCGCTGCGTCAGGTGGCTGGCGGCGTTCTCGAGGCGCGTCCGCTGGATGAACTCGCGGAGGTTCTCGCCGGTCATCGACTTGAACACGCGATGGAAGTGAAACGGCGAGAACGCCGCCACCGCCGCCAGCGTCTCGAGGGACAGCGCCTCCGCGCGGTGGGCCTCGATGTAGTCGATCACGCGGTTGACCCGCTTCTGGTACTCGGCCCGGCTCCTGTCGCTGCTCGCCACGCGCGCAGGTTACCTGATCGGGGCTGCGCCGACCGGACAGAACTGGCCAGGACACCGCCTCCGACACCTGCTGCACCACCTGCCGACGGTCAGAGACCAGCGCCCCGCGTGGCCAGCGGCCCGCCCCATCCCCCTCACGCCGTGCCGGTTCGAAATCTGCTCGCGGTGTCGGCCCCCCGTGGTCCGCCACGCTATCCTCGGCCGTGGAGCGCCACGCCGCTCGCCCCGAGGAGCCCAGCATGTCCATCGAGCACTTCGACGTCCTGATCATCGGCGCCGGCCTCTCCGGCATCGGGGCCGGCTACCACCTCCAGGCGCGCTGCCCCGGCAAGCGGTACGCGATCCTCGAGGCACGCAGCGCCATCGGCGGCACGTGGGACCTGTTCCGCTATCCCGGGATCCGCTCGGACTCCGACATGTTCACGCTCGGCTACTCCTTCCGCCCCTGGAAGGAGCCCAAGGCGATCGCAGACGGACCGTCTATCCGCGACTACGTGCGCGATACGGCCCGGGAGTTCGGCATCGACCGGCACATCCGGTTCAATCACCGGGTCCGATCCGTATCGTGGTCTTCCGAGCACTCGCGCTGGACCGTCGAGGTGGACGTCGGCCCGAGCGATGAGCGCGTCCGCTACTCCTGCAGCTTCCTGTACGTCTGCAGCGGCTACTACAGTTACGAGAGCGGCTATACCCCCAGCTTCCCGGGCCGCGACGGCTTCCAGGGTCGGCTTGTGCACCCTCAGGACTGGCCGCAAGATCTCGACTACCGGGGCAAGCGCGTCGTGATCATCGGCAGCGGCGCCACGGCCGTGACGCTGGTGCCTGCGATGGCCGCTGACGCAGCGCACGTGACGATGCTCCAGCGCTCGCCGTCGTACATCGCCTCGTTGCCCGCCGAGGATCCGATCGCGAACGCGATCCGCGAGCACCTGCCGGAGCGGCTCGCCCACCGCGTCGCCCGCTGGAAGAACGTCGGGATCAGCCTTCTCGTCTACCAGATCTGCCAACGCGCACCGGCGCTGGCAAGGCGGCTGCTCCGCAGCGGCGTCGCGCGGCATCTGCCGCCCGACTTCGACATCGATACGCACTTCAACCCGCGCTACGACCCATGGGATCAGCGCCTCTGCCTCGTGCCCGACGCCGATCTTTTCCGCGCGGTGAAGGCGGGGCGCGCCTCGGTGGTCACCGACCGGATCCGGACCTTCACGAAGGAAGGCATCCTGCTCGAATCGGGCAAGGAGCTCCAGGCGGACATCATCGTGACGGCGACAGGCCTTCGGCTCCTGCTCTGCGGCGGCGTCCGCATCGCCGTCGACGGTGACGCCCTCGAGCCCGGCCGGACCTTCGTCTACAAGGGTTTGATGCTGGGCGGCGTCCCGAACTTCGCGCTCTGCCTCGGATACACCAACGCCTCGTGGACGCTCCGCGCGGAGCTGGCGTCGACGTACGTCTGTCGGCTGCTCAACCACATGGATCGCCACGGCTACCGGCAATGCCTGCCGCGCCCTGACGAGTCCATCCTTGAGGGTCGTCCGCTGCTCGGCCTGACATCGGGCTACGTGCAGCGCGCCGTGGACCACCTGCCCAAGCAGGGCTCGAAGGCGCCGTGGTACTTCCGCCAGAACTACGTGCTCGATCTGCTGGCCATGAAGCTCGGTCCGGTGGACGACGGGACCATGGTCTTTTCCAGAGGCGGTCAGCCGACGCGCCGCGATGTCGCCAGCGCGGCGCGTCCTCGGCACGCGGAGACCTGAAGCAGACGGGAGGCGTGCGCCGTCCGAACACGGGCCGGGAGCGGCGTGCCGTCGTCGAGCGCGCTGTCATCCCCGTCGATCACCGGTCGCTCACCTCGGTGATGAGAGGAACGCGGCTACCCGCGCAGCGGCGGCCCCAACCTCGGTCGGGTGGCCCCGGGTGGCCCCAACCTGGGTGGCCTGCCCAGTCGGTCCCCAACCTCGGTCGGGTGGCCCAACCTCGGTCGGGTGGCCGATCCCCAGGTCATCATCCCACAATCGCTCACACATCCCCACACCACCCGTCGATTTTCTTCACCATTCGTCACCCGGCATGTCGAGACTCCGCCCGCAGCTCCGACCTGCCTGTGAACGCGCCCCGCTCCCGGGGCGCAGCGATGAGAGGGAGCCCACCATGAAATACATGCTGATGATGAACACCCCGCACGGCGGGCCGTACCAGGTTGCAAGCTGGCCGCAGAAGGACCTCCACGCGCACATCGCCTTCATGAAGAGCTTCCACAAGAAGCTCAGCGACTCGGGCGAGCTCGTGGCCGCCGAAGGCCTCGCCGGGCCCGAGCAGGCCAAGCTCGTGCGCGCCGGCGACGACGGCAGGCCGATCACCGACGGCGTGTTCCCGGAGACCAAGGAGTTCCTCGCCGGGTACTGGATCGTCGAGGTCGACACCCCCGAGCGCGCCTACCAGATCGCCGCCGAGGCCTCCGCCGCGCCCGGCCCCGGCGGCGCTCCGCTCAACATGGGGATCGAGGTCCGCGAGGTGATGAGCGGGCCACCCAAAGATCTGCCGTGACCTCCCCGTCACGCGACGCCCGGGCCGAGCGCCTGCTGCGCGACATCGCGCCGCAGGTGCTCGGCGCCGTCCTCCGGCGATTCCGCGACTTCGCCGCCTCGGAGGACGCCGTCCAGGAAGCGTTGCTCGCCGCGGCCACCCAGTGGCCGCGCGACGGCGTGCCCGACGAGCCGCGCGCCTGGCTCATCCAGGTGGCGTCGCGCCGGATCACCGATCACGTCCGGAGCGAGGCCGCCCGCCGCCGTCGCGAGGCGTTCGTGATCAGCCTCGTGCCGCCGGAGCAGCAGATCGCCCTCGCCCCCGACAGCGACGAGACCCCCCGGCAGGACGACACGCTCGCCCTGCTCTTCATGTGCTGTCACCCCGCCCTGTCGCCGTCCTCCGCCATCGCGCTCACGCTCCGCGCCGTCGGCGGCCTGACCACCGCCGAGATCGCCAGAGCCTTCCTGGTCCCCGAGGCCACCCTGGCGCAACGGATCAGCCGGGCCAAGCAGAGCATCAAGGCCTCCGGCGTGCCGTTCCAGATGCCCACGCCCGAGGAGCGCGCGCAGCGCCTCGGCGCCGTGCTGCACGTGCTCTACCTGATCTTCAACGAGGGCTACACAACGAGCGCCGGCCCCGAGCTGCACCGCACCGACCTGTCGAGCGAGGCGATCCGCCTGATGCGCGCCGTGCACGCGCTCCTCCCGGACGACGGCGAGGTCGCGGGCCTGCTCGCGCTGATGCTGCTGACCGACGCGCGTCGCGCGGCGCGCACCGGGCCGGCGGGCGAGCTGATCCCCCTCCACGAGCAGGATCGGAGCCTGTGGGATCAGCGCGCCATCGCCGAGGGCGTCGCGCTCGTCACCGCGGCGCTGTCGAGGGGAGCCATCGGCCCCTATCCGCTGCAAGCCGCCATCGCGGCGGTGCACGACGAGGCGGCGCGCGCCGACGAGACCGACTGGCCGCAGATCCTGGCGCTCTATGGCGTGCTGATGCGGATGTCCGACAATCCGATGGTCGCGCTCAGCCACGCGGTCGCGACGGCCATGGTGCACGGCCCTCGCGCGGGGCTCGATCTGCTGGAGGCCCTCGACGACGACCCGCGGCTCGCGGGGCATTACCGCCTCGACGCCGTCCGCGCGCACCTGCTGGAGCGCGACGGCGATCACGAAACCGCGATCGCGCACTACAGAAGAGCGGCCAGCCGCACAACGAGCCTCCCGGAGCAGGCGTACCTGGCGACGCAGGCGGCGCGGCTGAGCGACGCCCGGAAGTGAGCGGCAGGCGCCGGCGCGCGTCACCGCGCCCGACTCGACCGGCTTCGCTGTCGAGGAGTGACGGGTTGACCCGGAAGATCCGCGCGCCTGACCGGTCGCCCATGTCCGGCGAAAGCGACGCCCCGCTGCCAGCCCTGCCGGCGGCGAACGGATGGGCTGTGACGCGCGGATCGGCAAGCGTTGCGAAGCGAGCGCGGCGGCGAGACCAACACCTGCTGACGTCAGCAATCCTTGCGTTCGAATGACGCGGGCGCGAGCGCGCGCTTGAGCGCCGCTCTCGGGCGCAGACGGCGAGGAGCGGAGATGAACCGCCAGGAACGCCAGGCGGCGCTACGCGGACACCAGGCCCCGCCGCGCTTCTCCCTTCGACTTCGGCCGGGCGGCCTGCACGTCCACCGGCAGTCGCCTGGCGCTGAGCATCGCCGTCGGGCTGAAGAACTCGCGCTGATCGTCGCGCGCCACCGCGATGGCCCGGTACCGATCGAGCAGGATCTCCAGCGCGATCTTCGCCTCCAGCCTGGCCAGCGGGGCGCCGAGGCAGAAATGGATGTTGTACCCGAAGCTCAGGTGCGGGTTCGGCTTGCGGTGAATGTTGAACCGGTCGGGGTCCTCGAACTGCGCGCTGTCGCGGTTGGCCGAGACGAGCCACAGGATCAGGATCTGATCCGCCGGGATCCGCTTGCCGCAGAGCTCCACCTCGGTGGTGGTCCGCCGGGCGAGCCGCGGGAACGGCGGGCGATAGCGGAGCACCTCCTCGATGGCCGCCGGGATCCCCGCGGGGTCGGCCCGGAGCTCGTCCGCGGCGGCGGGGTTCTCGTCGAGGCAGAGGATCGCATTGCCGACGAGCGCCGTCGTCGTGATGTGCCCGGCGATCAGCAGCAGGCCGACGAAGCCGACGATCTCCTCGTCCTCGAGGCGGTGGCCGTCGACCTCGGCGCGCACCAGCTTGCCGATCAGATCGTCGGTGGGCCGGGCGCGACGCTGCCTGATGTGCGCCAGCAGGTAGTCGTTCATCTCCCGCAGCGTCGGGGCCATCCGGTTCATCATGGCCTCGTCCGGCAGGGCGGCCGTGTCCTCCCTCGACAGCAGCGAGTCGGCCCACCGGCGGAACGACTCCCGGTCCTCGACAGGGATCCCGAGCAGCTCGGCGATCACGATCACCGGCAGCGGATACGCCAGGGATCCCACCAGATCGAAGCGCTCGGCGTCGCCGACGCCGTCGAGCAGCTCGCTCGTGAGCGCCGCGATCCGCGGCGCTAGCCCGGACACCATCCGCGGCGTGAACGCCTGGCTCACGAGATCGCGGAGCTTCCGGTGCATCGGAGGGTCCATCCGGACGAAGTTACCCCGGGAGAACAGCTCGAAGTCCGCCTGCGGCGGGATGAACCTGGACATGTCCGACGAGAACGTCGCCGGATCGGACAGCACGCGGAGCGTGTCCGCGTGGCCGAAGAGCTGCCAGATCCGCTGCGCCTCGTCATGGTGTATCGGGCTGGACTCCCGCGCATGGCGTAGCCAGGCCAGGAGCGGATCCAGCGCGGGCTGGTTCGGATGGGCGATCGCGTCGGTCGTGCTCATGGTGGATCACTCCTCGGGGCTCTCCCGCGTTGAGGTCGAATTCCCTTGTATGAACTGCACGTAATCAGCGCGTAACCGCACGAACATGTCGATGATCCCGGGCGCGAGCGCGCGGAGGACCGCGGGATCGGGGGGATCCGGGGGCTCGAAGGCGTTGCGCACCATCGCCGCGACGATCTCGGCCCTCTCGTCGAGCGACCGCCGCTCCTCGGGCGGCAACATCGGATCGAGCAGGTAGAAACCGAACAGCGCGGCGTTGATCGCGTAGAACTGGTCTTCCGCGGCCACGTCGGTGCGCAGCAGGCCGTGCGACCGCAGGAGCGCGAAGTGGCCGCGGAACGACGCGAACTTGCGGCCCCGGAGCGGCCGCACCGTGCTCTCCTCCAGCAGGCTGCCGAGCACCTCCGTGTCCCCGGTGAACATCGCTTGCAGCAGCGGAAACCCCTTCAGCAGAAGGAGCGTCCTCCGCAGCAGGCGGTGCAGCAGGATCTCCGCGGGATCCTCGCGGATCGCCTCGATGAGCCCGGCGTACAGCGTCACCGAGTCGCGCGCGAGCACGGCGAGGAAGAGCGCCTCTCGCGTCCTCCAGTGCAGGTAGACGGTCCCCTTGCCGATACCGGCCCGCTTGGCCACCTCATCGATCGTGACGCGCTTGTACCCCCAGCGGAGCACCAGCTCCGCCGCTGCATCCAGAATCCGCTCGGCCCGCTGCCGGTGCTTCGAGATCTCCCCTTCGGTCAAGCTCATGCTCCACTGTGGACGTTTGACCAATTTTCTAAATTGGTCAAACGCAACCCGGTCAATGTAGCGCCCCCTCCAGGCGGGTCAAGCCGGCGGGCGGATCGCCCCGGTGAGACCCCGCGCGCGGTGAGACCCCGCGCGCGGTGAGACCCCGCGCGCGGTGAGACCCCACGCGCGGTGCGACCCCGCGCGAGGCGGATCGCGGCCCTCACGCGAGCGCCGCTCGCCGCTGGGGCGCCGTCAGCCTTCGAGGTACGAGCCGAGCTCGCGCTGCCGCGAGCGCATCCGGAGCTTCTCGAGCAGCTTCGCCTCGATCTGGCGGATGCGCTCGCGCGTCAGCGAGAAGGACTGCCCGATCTCCTCGAGCGTCTCGTCCTCGTTGCCGTCGAGGCCGAAGCGGCGCCGCAGGAGCTCGCGCTCGCGCGGCTGCAGCGAGTCGAGCAGCTCGCGCGTCTGCTCGATCAGGCGGCGCCGGGCCAGCATGTCGGCGGGCGTGGGCTCGTCGCCGGCCAGCAGATCGCCGTACCGGGTGTCGCCCTCCTCGCCGATGGGGGCGTCGAGGCTGAGCGGGTCGAGCGCGAGCTCGCCGATCATGCGCACCTTCTCCACCGAGAGGCCGCTGCGCTCCGCGACCTCCTCGACCGAGGGCTCGCGCCCGCGCTCCTGCACGAGATCCCGCCGGGCGCGCACGACCTGGCTCCGGATCCCGGTGAGGTGCACCGGCATGCGCACGGCCTTGCCCTGGTTGAGGACCGCCCGCTTGATCGCCTGCTTGATCCACCACGCGGCGTAGGTGCCGAAGCGGTGGCCGCGGCGGTACTCGAACTTGTCGGCGGCGCGGATCAGGCCGAGGTTCCCCTCCTGCACGAGGTCGAGCAGCGGGACGCCGAAGCGCTGGTGCTCCCGCGCGATCGCGACAGCGAGGCGCAGGTTCGCCTGGACGAGCTCGGACTTCGCCTGGGCCACGGCGCGGCGCGCCCGGGCGATCGCCGCGATCGTGGCCTGGATCGGCGCGCGCTCGGCCCCGGTCGCCTCGGCCGCCGCCGTGCGCAGGCTCCGCTCGATGCGCTCCTCGAAGGCGGGATCGAGGCGCAGCTCCGCGAGGCCCGCGGCGAGGCCCGCGAGCGCGATCTCGTGGTCCTCACCCGTCCGCTCCCCGGCATGGAGCGAGCGCGCCAGCTCGAGCAGCCCCGCGAGCCGCTTCAAGCACGCTTCCGCATCGACATCGGTGGCGTCGGACTCGCACAGCAGATCCCGGATGCTGAGCGCCCCCACATGCACGTCCTCCGCCGTCCAGGCGAGCTCGCGCAGGGCGATCGGCGAGCGGACCCAGGCCTCGACGCACGCGAGCGCGCCCGCCTCCATGCGGCGACCGATCGCGACCTCCCCCTCGCGCGTCAGCGGCTGGCTGCCGGCGAGCGAGCGGAAGTAGAGCTCGGTCGCGCCGGGCGTGACGTGCCCGGCCGCAGCCCGACCGCGGCGCACAGGGGCGCGCTCGCCCGCCTGCTCCTCCGGGGAATCGATGACAACGGGACGACTCGATTCGGGCTCGCTCGCAGAGAGCGAGGGACGGAACCTCATTCAGTGCGCTCCAGTGTTGCCGCTGCTTCGTGCCTGCCCCCGTAGGAGCAGGGAGATACGAGCAGCGAGGCGCCTCGATACTCTATCCGCTATGGACGTAAACAGAAAATCGAAGGGCTAGCCTACTGCCGCCCTTTTACGGCATTTTTCTTGGTTGTTCCACCGCTCCGCGCGCGTCGTTGCATCTCGGCGGCGGCGCCCGCGCGCGCGGGGGGTTCTCGGCGCGGAGGAGCCCGCGCGGGGGGCTTCGGGATCGGCGGTGAGAGGGTCTCCCCGGATGTCGAGAACTGGCATCACCCCGCCGCGCAGGCCGCCGCGAGCTCGTGAAGACGGCGGCACCTCCCCCGGGTAAACTCCTCGAAAGAGGGAAATTCCATGCGCTTGCTTGTCTCGATCGACTCGTGGGGTGCGAGGTTGCTCTCGGTGCTGGCGATCGCGCCCGCCCTGAGCTGCGGTGGCGTCACGACCGGAGGAGGCCCGGGCGGGAGCGCGGCGGAAGGCTCGGGCGGGAGCCCGGCCGCGGGCTCGGGCGGGAGCCCGGTCGCGGGCTCGGGCGGGAGCTCGGCCGATGGCCCGGCCGGGAGCACGGGGAGCGTGACGCCGGGAGATCCCTCGTTCGCGTGCGAGGATCCCGAGCCCATCGTCGTCGCGGGCGTGGACACCGGGTACGTGCGCTGCGCCGGCGGCTGGATGCACCGCCCCGAGGTCGTCGCCTGCCCCAGCGCGCTCCCGCGCGAGAAAGCGTGCTCGGACCCGAGCGGCGCCGAGGGGAGCTGCAAGACCGACGCCGACTGCACCGACCAGCCGCACGGCTACTGCAGCACCGCCACCGGAGGCGACGTGCTGCCAGGGTGCTTCTGCCATTACGGGTGCACGACCGACGCCGACTGCAGCGATGGGCAGATCTGCCTTTGTGGCGATCCGGTCGGGCAGTGCGTGCTCGCGCAGTGCACGAGCGACGACGACTGCGGCGGCCTGCTCTGCTCCACCTACGTCCTGAACCCCGGCTGCGGCGGGCTCGGCTTCGCCTGCCAGACGCCCGCCGACGAGTGCGCCGGCGACGACGACTGCGCCGGGGAGGAACAGTGCTCGCTCGAGGCCGGACGCCACGCCTGCTCGCCGGAGATCTGCGCGATCGGCCGGCCGTTCCTCGTCGAGGGGGTCGCGCGCACCGCCGAGCCCGCCGCGCGCGACGACTGGCGGGCCGCAGCCCCGGGAGCGCCGCCCCGCCGCGAGGCCCTCTCGCCCGATCAGCAGGCGGCGCTCGCCGCGCACTGGACCCGCGCCGCCCTGCTCGAGCACGCGTCGATCGCGGCGTTCGCGCGCTTCTCGCTGCAGCTCCTCTCGCTCGGCGCGCCGCCCGAGCTCGTCCGCGCGGCGCAGGCGGCCATGGGCGACGAGGCCGAGCACGCGCGCATGTGCTTCGAGCTCGCGAGCACCTTCGCCGGCCGCGGCGTCGGCCCGGGGCCCCTCGCCATCGACGGCGCCCTCGGCGGCGACGGCGCCCGCGAGATCCTGGTCACCACCTTCCGCGAGGGGTGCGTCGGCGAGACCGTCGCCGCGATCGAGGCGGCAGAGGCCGCCCTCCACGCGACGGATCCCGCGATCCGGCGCGCGCTCGAGACGATCGCCGAGGACGAGGCGCGGCACGCGGAGCTCGCCTTCCGGTTCACCGCCTGGGCCCTCGAGCGCGACCCCTCCCTGGCGAGCGCCGTCCTCGACGAGCTCGCCGCCGCGCGCGCGGAGGCCCCCGCCCCGCGCGAGGCCGACGGCGGCGGGCCGCTGCTCGGCTTCGGCGTGCTCTCGGCGCAGCACCTGCGCGCGATCCGGGAGCGCGCGCTCGCGCAGGTCATCGCGCCCTGCGCGCAGGCGCTGCTCGCGCGCGAGCGCGACGAGCGCCGCGCGCCGCGCACAACGGCCGGCGCTCAGCGCGAGGAGACCGAGAGCTTCGCGATGAAGAGCTGACCGTCCGCGACCTCGGGCTTGCAGTTCAGGAGGCTGAAGTCGTCGCTGAAGGTGCCCGCCAGGAAGATGTCCGTGCCGGAGACGGCGAGCGCCTGGATCTGCTGGAGCCCGGCGCCGGCGAGCGCGCCGCTCCACTCGACCTCGCCGGTCGTGGCGCTGAGCCGCGCGAGGAAGATGTCGCCCTCGACGCCCTCGCCGGTGACCTCCGCGTCGTCGATCTTCATCTGCTGCTGGAAATGCCCGGCCACGACGATCTTCTCGGACGTGTCGAGCCCGATCGCCTGCGCCGACTGGGCCAGGCTGCCCCCGAGGTGCCTGGCCCACCGGGAGACGCCGCGCCGGTCGAGGTGCGCGACGAAGCCGTCCTCGTCGGTGGAGACGAGCCCGCCGTCGGGCTCGCCGGCGAGGTCGATCCCCCCCGTGAACGAGCCGGCCAGGACGACGCCCTCCTTGTGCACCGCGACGTCGCTGGCGCGCTGATCGCCGGGGAGCGACGAGTAATGCCGGTACCAGAGGCCCGCGGTGCCGGCGCTCGGCGGGTCGCAGATCCACGCCGTGGGGAACGACGCGAGCACAGCGTCGACGCCCTCGGCGGCCTCGTCGCCGGACGGCAGCCCGCGCTCGGCGCCGGGGAAGCCGAGGTTCACGCGGCCCTCGAAATCGGCGACAACGAACGCCTCGCCGGCGTCCACGCGGAGCGCGCGGGGCCGGTAGCTCGCCCCCTCGCGGCCCGAGAAGACCCCGTTGCACGCGCTCGAGAGCGTCTGTCCGTCGTGGCTCGCGAAGCCCATGTCCGCCCCGCCGTTGAGCGACGTCAGGACGACGACGCGATCGCCGTCCACGGCGACCGCCCTGGCCTCGTCGAGGCGGCTCGATCCGTGCGTCGCGCAGGCCGCGGGCCCGCCAGGATCGCCCTTGTCGAGCCGCGCCACGAACACGTCGCCGTCGCCAGCGCCCTCGGGCAGCGCGCAGTCCGCGCCGAACGCGAGGCTGCCGGTGAAGTCGCCCGCCACATAGACGCCGCCCTCGCCGAGGGCGATCGCGGTCGCCTGATGGACGCTTGTCGCGACGTCGTTCTCCGCGTTCCCGAAGCGCCCGCTCCAGAGGTGATTCCCGTCCTGCGCGAGGTGCGCCACGAAGACGTCCTTGCCCTCGCCACCCGCGCGGAGCGCCGCGCCGCCCGCGACAGCGAGGGTCCCCCGGAAGCCGCCCGCCACCCACAGGGTGCCGTCCCTGTCGGCCGCGATCCCGCCGAGCGTGGTGTCGGCGTCGCCGAAGGGCATCGCCCACTGGCACGTGTACCCGGGCTCGCTGAACGTGCCCCCCCCGACGCCCTGCTCGCCGATGCGCTGGATGCCCGCGACCTCCGCGCACCCCGCGGCGCTCGCCGCGAAGAGGGCGCTCGCCAGCCAGCGCCCGGCGCGCCTCTCGTGCGTGCTCCGCATCAGAACACCCCGACGACGGCGCCGCCGAGGACGCCAGGCGCGATGTGCACGCGGGCGCTCGCGCGCGGGCCATCCGAGGGCAGCGTCCACCAGAGGACGGCCGTGCCGGCGAGCGCCGCGCCCGCGGCGATGAACGAGAAATCGGAGACGGTCGCGTACGACATCGCCCTGCTGGACAGATCGGGCACCGGCTGCGCGCAGTCCCGGTAACGCGCCGGATCCCTGCAGGCCGTCCCGGCGGCGTCCTCGACCTTGTCCCACGTGGAGATCGCGAGAACGCCAAACGTGGTTCCGAGCGCGATGCCCGCGAGCGCGAGCCCGCCAGTCACCCACATCAGGTTCCGGTGGATCGTATCGGGCCGCGCGCCATACGGCGCCGGCGCGCGCCGCTCGACGAGGCGGGCTGCAGGCGGCGCGTCCGGCCCCGCGAGCTCGGGCTCGAGCGCCGGGATCTGGACCTCGATGAGCTGCCCTGGCTGGCTCGCCTCGACCTCGCGCGCGAAGGCCTGCGTGCCCGGCGCGATCGCTGTCACCCGGTGCCTGCCCGGCTCGACCGGGCGGGCC
>NZ_JEMA01000367.1:30670-31091 GCF_001589285.1 Sorangium cellulosum
GACCGGGCGGGCCGCGCCGAGCAGGCCGCGCGCGTCCACGCCGTCGAGCCTCACAACGAGCCCCGGCAGCGCCTGCACCTCGGGCGACGCGACGATCGCGAGCTTCGGCAGCCGCTGCTCCACCGCCGCCGCGCGCCCGCGGGCCTCCGCCGCCTGCCGCGCGTCGCCGCCCGCGCCCTCCGGCGCCGCCGCGACCTCGGTGTAGAGCGCCCACGCGCTCGCCAGGCGCCCCGTGGCCTCATGGCACCTCGCGAGCTCGAGCTTCGTCCCGACCGACGGGCTCAGCCTGTCGCTCTCCTCGAGCTTCGGACAGGCCGACTCGGGCCGGCCGCTCGCCATGAGCTCCCCCGCCTCCCGGCGGAGCTGGTCGGCCCGCGCGCGCTCCCCGATCGTCGCCGGCTCGGCGCCGGCCGGGGCCGCC
>NZ_JEMA01000368.1 GCF_001589285.1 Sorangium cellulosum
GCCCTCGGCAAGCTCGTCGCCGGCCAGCTCGGCCACTCCATGGCCGTCACCGCGAGCGCCGTCGACTCGCTCACCGACCTCTTCGCCTCGTCGGCGAACGCCCTCGCCATCCAGCTCGCCCACGCCGCGCCCGATCGCTCGCACCCGTTCGGCCACGCGAAGATCGAGACGCTCGCGACCGCCGGCCAGGGCCTGCTCATCGGCGGCTCGGGCGTCTACCTGCTCGTCGAGGGGGTCCGGCGGCTGCTCTCGCCCGAGCCGCTCCGCCTCGCCGCGGTCACGCTCGGCGCCATGGCCGCCGCCGCGCTTGTCACCGCGGCGCTCGTGGCGTACCTCGGCCGCGTCGCCGCGCGCACCGGCTCGAGCGCCATCCAGGCCGACGCCGTCCACTACCGCACCGACATCGCGGCGAACCTCGCGATCTTCCTCGGCGTCGCGGTCACGCACGCGACCGGCTTCACCCGCGTCGACGGCGTCCTGTCGATCGCTGTCGCCCTCTACATCCTCACCTCGGCGGGGGCCCTCCTCCGCCTCGGCGTGCGCGACCTCATCGACACGAGCGCCCCCGAGGAGCGCGTCCGCGCCATCGAGGCCGCGCTCGACGCCCTGCGCGCGGCAGGCGAGATCCTCGGCCACCACGCGCTGCGCACGCGGGTCGCCGGACACACGCTGTTCGTGGACGTGCACATCGAGCTGCCGGGCGACATCCCCCTCGCCCGCGCGCACGCGAGGAGCGACCGCGCGCGCGACGCGATCCTCGCCGTCGAGCCCGACGCCGAGGTGCTCGTGCACATCGACGTCGAGCGCGACGAGCCGGCGTGACGGCGGCGCCGCCGCGCGCGACAGAGGGCCTACCCGTCGCAGGTGATCACGGCGTCGACCTCGAGATCGGTCGGGTCATACGTCGTCGCCGCGTCCGGGCTCACGTGATAGCGCGTGTCGGGCTGGACGGCGAAGTCGACGTACGGCCGGAAGCCGCAGTTGCCCGCGCTGCAGCCGGCGTCGTCGATGGCCGCCTTCATCAGCGCGTCCGTCATCGCCCCGTTCCACCCCGAGCTGTACGTGACGGTGCGGATGTTGTGACGGGTGGAGCTGGGCGCGTCGCGGTAGTAGTACTTGATCGTCGCCGGCGTCACGGTGGCGTCCCACTCGACCTCCCACACGTGGAATCCGGTGCTGGACCCGGCGTACGGACCGAAGACGTTCCCGTTCGTGTGCAGGCTGTTCGTCCCGTCGTAGATCCACGTGGTCTGCGCCATCAGGTCGTCGTCCGAGTGGACCCCCTTGGTGAGCGGGTCCCACCATTTTTCCACCAGGTCGAGCTCCCCGTACGTGTTGGTCTGCCAGCTATGGGTGTTCCTGGCCCAGAGCGCCGGGAAGTAGCCCTGGACCGGAGAGGGCATCCTGGCGCGGAAGATCATCATCCCCTTGCCGGCCGCGTAGCCTCGCTTCCCCATGATCAGGCCGCCGGAGTAGTAGTTGGTCCCCCCGGCGCACTGCCCCGGGTTCTCGGGAGAGAGGGTCGGATACGGGTCGCTGCAGTGGCGCTTCGACGCGATCTTCAGGGTGCCGCCCGAGGCCGAGACGTTGGCGGCCAGCATGTGCGTGAGCCGGATGTACTCGGCGTCAGCATTGGTGTTCTGGTTCGCGATCGTCCACTTCGTCGTGTCCACGCTGGTGCCGTCGAAGTCGTCCCGGAAGACCTCGGTGTACCCTGGCGGGCAGCTGATCGTGTCGATCGGGGTGGTGGTGCTCGCCGCCACGGCCGTGAACGAGAGCAGGCCCGCGGAGAAGCTGCCCCCCGGCGTGCCATAGGGGTTCGGCAGGGTGCCCTGCCCCGCCTTCCAGTAGGACGTGGCGGCGCCGCCGGCCCTGCGCGTCTTCACGGGGTTGCCGCCTGACGGCGCGAGCACCGTCACGTAGTACGTGGTGCCGCTGGTGACGCTCGGGCCGCCCGAGACGGCGCACTCGTTCCAGCCGCCGTTCGTGACGCCGGTGACGTTGCACGAGGCGACGAGCGCCCCCGGCGCGGAGCCCGACCGCGCGTACAGCCCGAGGCGGAGTGTCGTCGCCGTGTTGGTCGCGTCGACGTAGACCTTGAGCTTGGCGACCGCCCCGGACGCGACGGCGGCGATCGGGTGGGCGTCCACCGTGCCGGCGTTCAGCGACACGGTGGTGCCGGCGACGGTCGCGGTGCCGACGAGGAGCGTCTCCCCCGCGTCCACGCCCGTGACGCCCTGCTGGTCTTGATCGAAGCTGCCATCGGCTTCCCATGCCGCGATATCGTCCTCCTGCGCGACACACGCAACAGACATCGTTGCGAGCAACAGAGGTGCTATCCAGTACTTATTTCCAGTGTAAGCAATCATCGTCTCGCCTCTCGCTCTGTTGTCCCGGGTTCCTCTGGCGACCGGCGCGGACCGACGCAAACAAACGTAAATTAACGCAAACCAACGTAAATTAACGCAAACAGAGGTGAAGAGGGCTGCGGCGCCGCGCGCTCCGACCACGGAGAGCTGCTCTGTCCGGGGACCAACTCAGCCCATGATGACTCGAAGCGACAGCGATGCACGGCTTCTGTCCAGGCCCGCAAAAAAATGGACCGCAGCAGCCTTGGAATCGTGCAGCAACCGCGGCGGAGCCGCCCAGCGGCCGAGTCGTGCGGCGAGTTGAACAGCGCTCTTGAAATGATTCAGAGAGCGCTCCGATGAAAGGAACTGAACCACCCTGGCGCAGGAGATGCGCGCTGGAAGGAGGCTCGCGTGGAGGGAAGTCGTGGAGGAGCCCCCCGCGCCGCCTCGCGGGCGCGGGGGCTCGCGCGCGGGAGCGCCGCTACGCTGCGGGCTCCCCGGCGTCGTCGTGCTCGTCGTGCTCGTCGAGGTAGCGCTCGGGCGCGAGCTCCCACCGCTCCGGAGAGCGCCAGAGCTGCGACAGGAGCAGCTCGCGCATCAGCAAGAACTCCTTGGGCAGCCGGTCGTAGAGCCGCTCGAAGAGCTCGCCGTGCGACCCGAACTCGACCTTCCACGCCTCGCGATCGACGGCCATGAGCTGATAGAACTGCTCCTTCGAGAAGCGCTCCATCCCGCGCCACTCGAGGTCCTCGTAGCGCGGCATCCAGCCGAGCGGGCTCTCCTCGGCGAAGCCGCGGCCGTGCACGCGATCGACGATCCACTTGAGCACACGCATGTTCTCGCCGAACCCGGGCCAGAGGAAGTTGCCCTGGTCGTCCTTGCGGAACCAGTTCACCGAGAAGATGCGGGGCGGATTGACGATCTGGCGCCCCATCTGCAGCCAGTGGTTGAAGTAATCGCCCATGTGGTAGCCGCAGAAGGGCAGCATCGCCATCGGGTCGCGGCGGACCTGGCCGATGGTGCCGGCGGCCGCGGCCGTCATCTCCGAGCCGATCGTCGCCGCCATGTAGACGCCGAAGCTCCAGTTGAACGCCTGGTACACGAGCGGCACCGTCGTCGCCCGCCGCCCGCCGAAGATGATCGCGCTGACGGGCACGCCGTTCGGGTCGTCCCAGCGCGGGTCGATCGACGGACACTGCGACGCGGACGTCGTGAAGCGCGCGTTCGGGTGCGCCGCCTTGCGCCCGCAGTCCGGCGTCCAGGGCTTGCCCTGCCAGTCGATGAGCTCCGGCGGCGGCTCGTCGGTCATCCCCTCCCACCAGACGTCGCCGTCCGGCGTGAGCCCCACGTTCGTGAAGATCGTGTTCTTTCGGATGGTCGCCATCGCGTTCGCGTTCGACTTCTCCGACGTCCCCGGCGCCACGCCGAAATAGCCCGCCTCCGGGTTGATCGCGTAGAGCTGGCCGTCCCGCCCCGGCTTCATCCAGGCGATGTCGTCGCCCACCGTCGTGACCTTCCACCCCGCGAACGCCTTCGGCGGGATGAGCATGGCGAAGTTCGTCTTGCCGCACGCGCTCGGGAACGCCGCGGCGACATACGTCTTCTCGCCCTTCGGCGACTCGACGCCCAGGATCAGCATGTGCTCGGCCAGCCACCCCTGCTCGCGCCCGAGCACCGAGGCGATGCGCAGCGCGAAGCACTTCTTGCCGAGCAGCGCGTTGCCGCCATAGCCGCTCCCGAACGACCAGATCAGCCGCTCTCCCGGGAAGTGGACGATGTACTTGTGCTCCGCGTTACACGGCCACGGCACGTCGCTCTGGCCCTGGGCGAGGGGCATTCCCACCGAGTGCAGGCACGGGACGAAATCGCCGTCTCCGAGCGCCTCGAGCACCTTGCGCCCCATGCGCGTCATGATGCGCATGCTCGCCGCGACGTACGGCGAGTCGCTGAGCTCCACGCCGATGTGCGAATAGGGAGAGCCGACCGGGCCCATGCTGAACGGGATGACGTAGAGCGTCCGGCCCCGCATCGACCCGGCGAAGAGCCGGCGCAGCGTCGCCTTCATCTCCTGCGGCTCGGCCCAGTTGTTCGTGGGGCCGGCGTCCTGCTTGCGCCGGCTGCAGATGAACGTGCGATCCTCGACGCGGGCGACGTCGCTCGGGTCGGAGCGGGCGAGGTAGCTGTCCGGGCGCTTCTCGGGGTTCAGGCGGATCAGCGTGCCCGCCTTGACCATCTGCTCGCAGAGCGCGTCGTACTCCTCCTTCGAGCCGTCGCACACGTGCACGTTGTCCGGCTGGCACAGCGCGACGACCTCCGCGATCCACTGCCGGAGCTTCTCGTTGGCGATCGCCGTTCGCAGACCGGGGATCGAGACCGGCGGGGGCGGCTCCGAATGGACCGAGTTCTGGCTGCTATGGCTGGCTGCTACGGACACTGGCGTACCCTCCTCGCTTTCTGGATCAAGCGCGCTAGCAAGGCGCAGGCCCTGCCCGCCCTCGCGGTAATTCTGGCCGAAATGCGCCCGGTTGGCTGCATCGATTCTCCCTGAGCCCGGCCGCCGCGCCGTGGTCGCGCGCACCAGGTGCGCCCCGGAGCAATCCGTGCGCCGACGGGGCGCCCGCGTGACGGGCCGGTGATGCGCCCGCGTCCGCGCGATGCGGGGCCGACGTCGCGGCCGTCCCGCGTGGACGATGCGGATCGCGGGGCAGGCAAGTCCGGCGTGAGCGCGCGCGAGGACAGCGGCGCGCGCAGGCCGGGCCGAGCGCGCCGGCGGCGCTGGCGGGTCAACGCACGTTCGATTGATCCGGGGCCGACGTCACGTTAAGAGGGACATGAAGCCATGGGGGCCGGGGAACGGCGATGGATCGCCCCTGCGGCCGACGCGTGGACGCCGGCACGGGGCAGAGCGCATGTCAACCGATGGATCTCTCGTCGTCGTGGGAATCGGCATCCAGTGGGCCGGCCAGACGACCCTCGCGGCCCAGCGCGCGATCCAGCAGGCAGATCGCGTGCTCTTCGCGGTGGCGGACGCGTGGGCCGCGCGCTGGGTGCGCAGCCTGAACCCGGCGGCCGAGTCGCTGCCCTACGGGAAGGGCAAGACGCCGCGGCGGTCGATCTACGCGGAGATGGTCGAGCGCATCCTCGCCGAGGTGCGCAAAGGGCTCAAGGTCTGCGCTGTGTTCTACGGGCACCCGGGCGTGCTCGCGAGCCCGGCGCACGCGGCGGTCCGGCAGGCGCGCGACGAGGGGTTCTCGGCCCGGATGCTGCCCGGCGTCTCGTCCATCGACTGCCTCTTCGCCGATCTCGGGGTGGATCCTGGCCGGGACGGGCTCCAGATCTTCGAGGCGACCGATTTCCTCATCCGGGGGCGGGCGGTCGACGCCCGCACGCCGCTCGTGCTGTGCCAGATCGGCGGGGTCGGCTGCGCCGGCGTTTTCGATCCGTCGGACGCCGCGCGCATCCGCCGCGGGCTCGAGGCCCTCGGCGAGCGCCTGCGCCAGAGCTACCCCGCCGCCCACGAGGTGGTGATCTACGAGGCGGCCGCGCACCCGCTGGCCTCACCTCGCCTGGACCGGGTGGCGCTCTCGGCGCTCTCGGCGGCTCCGGTGGACGACGTCTCGACGCTGTACGTGCCGCCGGCCGCGCGGGCGGCCGTCGACCCGGAGGTGCTGGAGCGCATCGGCTGGGACGGCGGCGCCGGAGGCGGGGTGGATTCACCGGTTGTGCACTGACGAGGCGGTCTCATGGCAGAAGAAGGCGAAGTCAGGAAAGAGAAGCGTAAGCAAAGCAAGAGCCTCGCCCAGGACGGTGAGGTGCGCCGCAAGAACGGCCAGTACACCGACGCGATCCGGCGGTTCACCGAGGCGCTCGAGATCGACGGCGAGTACGCATGGGCCTACGCCCACCGGGGCGCCGCCCGTGCGGCGCTCGACGATTGGGAGCCCTGCTGCGCGGATTTTCAGAAGGCGGTGGAGCTGAAGCCTGACTACGGATGGGCGTACGCGCGCTGGGGGGAAGCCCATCGGATACATGCGAGCCACAGGCTGGGCAGGGCCGACACGCCCCCGGACTGGCGCGAGCAGCACGCGATCATCGACCGCGGGATCGAGCTCCTCGAGCGAGCGGCCGAGCTGTCGCCTGGGAGCGCCTGGACTTTCGCCCACCGGGGCGCGACGTACACGTACAAGTACTGGCTCGAGGTGATGCCCAGGCTGGTGCCGGCCTTGGAGCTGGACAACGGCCCCACGCCGGCGCCGGAGGCTCGGAGCTCCAAGGGCAACGACGCCGCTACGCGGGCGCTTCAGGACCTCGACAAGGCCCGCGAGCTCAATCCAAGGTACGCGTGGGTCTGCGCGTTCAAGACTTGCGTCCTCGCCCTCATCGCGCGCGAGCAGCCCGACATGACGCCCGGGCTCCTCGCGGCGCGCGACTGCATGCTCGACGCGCTCGCGCTCGACGTCGACGAACGGCTGCCGATCCACGTCGCCGCCGCAAAGCTCCTGAGCTGCGCCGGGACTTTCCGCGAGTCCATCAGCTCGGCGCTGCGCGCCGTGAAGAAGAATCCAGCGGATCTCTTCTCGCGCTACTTCATCGCAGTCGGGCTCAAGCACTTGAATGACCCCCTCGCGCCGGTGGTCATCGAGCACACCCGGAAGCTGCTCGAGTCCACGAGGAGCGAGATCGACACAATGCTTCGCGGCCTGGACGTGCTCGAAGGCCGGGAGGGCGGCAGGTCGATCGCGAGCATGCGAAACCACCTGTCCGTCGAGGCCATCGCGCTCGTCGCCTTCGACCCCACGTGGAGCGATCTCCGCACGAAGCCGCTCTCGCCGCTCGGACGTCGAGATCCCTGATCCAGGAACAAATGAACCACAGGAGTATGCATGGATAGTCTATTCAACCTGCTCACGGAGCTGAGCGTCGACCCCTTCAAGCAGGCCGCGCAGGTGGTTGGCCTGCAGGCTGAGCAGCTCACCGACGAGGAGCGGACCGCCCTGGAGCAGCCGGGCTCGCCCGAGGTGCAGGCCATGATCGCGGGCAGCGCGTGGACCCGATGCGCAGCCATCTTCGATCCCGGTCCTGACCCGGAGGAGGACGACGATCCCGACCCCGACGACATCCGGGAGCAGAGTCCGCACGCGTTCGAGGCAGACCGGCATCACGCGGCGCGGCCGCCTTGACGATCGGGTCGCGGAGCGCGTCGAACTCCTCTTTCGAGCCGTCGCACACGTGCACGTTGTCCGGCTTGCACAGCGCGACAACCTCCGCGATCCACTGCCGGAGCTTCTCGTTGGCGACCGCGCGGGCGCCATGCGCGCGCCGGCCCGGGCGAGCGCGCTCACGGCGCCCGCGGGACCAACGCACGTTCGATTGATCCTGGGACGACGCCACGTTAAGGGAAACACGGAGCCATGGGGTCCGGGGGAACGGCGGTGCATCGCCCCCGCGGCCGAAGCGTGGGCGCCGGCACGGGGCAGAGCGCATGTCAACCGATGGATCTCTCGTCGTCGTGGGAATCGGCACCCAGTGGGCCGGCCGCTATCTCGTCGCCGTGGGGCTCAAGCGGCTGGGATGCTCCTCGGGCTGGACCTGCTCGACAAGCCCGGCAGCGAAGGCACGGCGATCGAGACGCTGTCGCGCGAACGCCTGTCCGTCGAGGCCATCGGGCTCGTCGCCTTCGAACCCGGGCCCCGACCCCGACGAGGCTCCCGACCCCCGGCCGAATGGCGCAAGACCCGTGGACCGGATCTCGCCTCCCCTGCGGCGGTCGCGCGCAGATCTGAGCGGGAACAGGGGTGCCTGGCGCGTCGTGGTGGAGAAAGACGATGGAGCTCTGCGGCTGGGAGATGATCGAGCGGCTCCGGGAAGGCACCCGCTCGACGGCCTGCCGTGCGAGGCGACGCTCGGACGCGCTCGCCTTGGAGCTCAAGGCCCTGAAGGAGCAGCATCCGTCGCAGGCGCAGCGCATCGGCTGGGATGACGGCGAGGCCGCGCCGGGGGTGAATCCAACGCTTGTGCACTGACGAGGAGATCCGATGACAGACAATCACCGTACGCGGCCGACCCAAGGGGCAAACGCGCGGCTGCAGAAGCTCGCCCAGGACGGCGAGGTGCGCCGCCTGAACGGCGAATACACCAAGGCGATCGAGTGCTTCACACAGGCGCTCGCGATTCACGGCGGGTACGCGTGGGCTTACGCTCACCGGGGCGCCGCCCGGGCGGCCATCGACGACTGGGACCAGAGCTGCGAGGATTTCGGCAAGGCGCTGGATCTGAGGCACGACTACGGATGGGCCTACGCGCACTGGGCGGACGCGCACCGGAGTCATGCGATCTACAGGCTGGGCACGGCCGACACGCTCGCCGAGTGGCGCGAGCAGCACGCGCTCATCGACAGCGCGCTCGCGTACTTCGACGAGGCTGCCAGGCTGTCGCCAGGGAGCGCCTGGACCTTCGCCCACCAGGGCGCAGCGTACACGTACAAGTACTGGCTCGAGGTGATGCCCAGGCTGCTGCCGATGCTCGCGCTGGACGACGGCCGCGCGCCGAGCCCCGCGGGGGCCGGCGCCGCGCCGCGCGGGCTGCCGGGCCCCAGGCCAGCATCCGCGGTGCCGGCTGCTCGGCGGGTCGACGCCGCGGCGCTGGGGCTGGAGAGCTTCGAGACGGCCTGCAGGCTCAACCCGCGGTACGCCTGGGCCTTCGCGTTCAAGGCGTGCCTCCTGGCACTCATCGCGCGCGAGCTGCCCGAGGACGAGATGCTCCGCAAGCTCGACGAGGCGCGCGCCTGCCTGCTTAACGGGCTCATGCTCGACGTCAACAGACGGCTCTTGGTTGACGCCCCTGTCGCAAAGCTCATGAGCTGCGCCGGGAATTTCCCCCTGTCGGTCGCCACAGGGATCAGCGGGATTGAGAAGAACCCGGGGGATCTCGTCTCGCGCTACTTCATCGCTGTCGGGCTGAAGCACATGAACGATCCTCACGCGAATACGGTCATCGAGCAGACCCGGAAGATACTCATCTCCGCGAGGCGCGACATCGACTTGATGCTTGACGGCCTCGCCGTGCTCGATGGCACGAAGAGCCTCGATTCGGTGACGAATCTGCACGAGAGGATGACCGTCGAGTCGATCGCGCTCCTCGCGTTCGATCCCACGTGGCGCGAACTCCGCGCGAGTCGGCTCCCGCAGGCCGACCCGCGAGAGGCCAATCCAGCGACGACTGAATCACAGGAGAACTCATGAACCATCTGTTCGATCTGCTCACGGAGCTGAGCATCGACCCCTTCAAGCAGGCCGCGTTCGTGGCCGAGCGGCAGGATGAGCTGCTCACCGACGAGGAGCAGGCCGCGCTGAGGCATCCGGGGGCGCCCGAGGCGCAGGCCGCGATCGCCGGCGGCGCGTGGGCCCGTTGCGCGTTCGTCCTGGATCCCGGCCCCGACCCGGACGACGATCCCGATCTACCCGACCTCCCGGACAGCCCCGCCGCCGATCCGAAAGACCGGCTCCACGCGGCGCGGGGGCCGGGCCGTAGCGCCCGCGGGCTCGGTACGCGCGCGCGGCTCTGAGCGAGACGAGAGAGGAGAGCGACGATGGAGATCTGCGGCTGCGAGATTCTAGAGCGGCTCCGGGACGGCGCCCGCTCGACGGCCTATCGTGCGAGGCGACTGTCGGACGGGCTCCCGCTGGTGCTCAAGGTGCTGAAGGAGCAGCACCCATCGCAGGCGCAGATCGCCTCGCTCCGCCACGAGCACGCGATCCTCGACGACCTCAAGGACGTGCACGGCATCATCCGCAGCCACGGCATCGCGGAGGACGGCGGCCGCCATGCTCTCTTGCTCGAGGATTTCGGCGGCTCCTCGCTCAGGGCCCTGAACATCGCGGGGCACCTCTCGATCGAGCGGGTCCTCACGCTCGCCGTCGACGTGACGAGCGTCCTCGAGGCGATCCACGGGCGGCGCATCATCCACCGCGATCTCAACCCGTCCAACATCGTGATGAGCCCAGCCGATGGCCGGGTGAAGGTCATCGATTTCGGCCTCGCCTCGGCGCTCCCGCAGGAGGCGACCGCGTTCACGAGCCCCGGCGGGCTCAAGGGCACGCTGGCGTACATGTCCCCGGAGCAGACCGGCCGGATGAACCGGCCGGTCGACTACCGGACCGACTACTACTCCTTCGGGGTGAGCCTCTATGAGCTCCTCACCGGCCGCCTCCCCTTCGCCGCGGACGACGTGCTCGAGCTTGTCCACGCGCACATCGCACGGCAGCCGACGTCGCCGCGCGCGCTGAACCCGGCGATCCCCGAGGTCGTCGCGGACATCGTGCTCAGGCTCATGGCGAAGAGCGCCGACGATCGCTACCAGTCCGCGCGCGGCATCCGCGCCGATCTCACCGGCTGCCTGGAGCAGCTCCGCCAGCGCGGCGCGGTGGCCCCGTTCCCGCTCGCGCGCCACGACCGGTCCGAGCGCTTCCACCTCCCGCAGAAGCTGTACGGGCGCGACGCAGATCTCGAGCGGCTGATGGACGCCTTCGAGCGCGCGAGCCGGGGCGCGGTGCTCATGGTCGTGTCCGGCTACGCGGGCGTCGGGAAATCCGCGCTCATCCACGAGGTGTACCGCCCGCTCACGGCGCGCCGGGGCAGCTTCATCGCTGGAAAATTCGACCAGTACCACAACGATGCGCCGTACGCGGCGCTGGCGCAGGCCCTCCACGCGCTGGTCGAGCAGATCCTCACCGAGAGCGAGGAGCGCCTCGCGGCCTTCCGCGCGCGGGCGCTGCAGGCGCTCGGCGAGCGGGCGCGGGTCCTCATCGACGTGTGCCCGAGCCTCGAGTTCGTGCTCGGGCGGCAGCCCGACGTGGCAGCGCTGCCCCCCACCGAGGCGAGGCAGCGGTTCAGCCAGGCGGTGGGCGATTTCATCGCGGCCGTCGCCACGCCGGACCACCCGCTCTGCATCTTCTTCGACGACCTCCAGTGGGCCAACCTCGACGCGCTGAAGCTGCTCGAAGAGCTGCTCGCGACGGCGCAGGATCTGCCGCTCTTCGTGATCGGCTCCTACCGGGACAACGAGGTCACGGACGCGCACCCCGTCGCGGTGACGGTCCGGGCGATCGAGGCGCAGGGGACGCGCGTGGAGCGGCTCTCGCTCGCGCCCCTGGGGCCGGGGGACGTCACGGCCATGGTCGCCGACGCCCTCGACGCCGCGCCGGAGGACGCGCCCCCGCTCGCCGAGCTGCTGCTCTCGCGCACCGCGGGCAATCCGTTCTTCGTGCGCGCGTTCCTGACGTCCCTGTATGCCGACGGGCTGATCGAACGCAGCGTCGATGGCTTCCGGTGGGATCTCGATCGCATCCGCCAGCGCGGGATCACGGACAACGTGGTCGAGCTGCTGGTGGGCCGGGTACGCCAGCTCCCGCCGGCGACGCAGGAGCTGCTCAAGGTGGCCGGCTGCCTCGGCGCCGTGTTCGACCTCGGCACCCTCGCGATCGTGGCCGATCGCTCCCTGGAGGAGGTCGGCCGCGACCTGTGGAGCGCGGCGGCCGAGGGGCTCCTGATCCCGATCGATCCGGTGAGCTCCGCGGTGCAGATGGCGGCCGGGGGGCCAGGCCTCCGCTGCCGGTTCGCGCACGACCGCATCCAGCAGGCCGTGATCTCCATGCTGGACGACGAGGTGGGGCCGCGCCTCCACCGAGACGTCGGCCGGCGGCTCCTGCGCAGCGCGACCGCGGAGGAGCAGGAGCGCCGCCTGTTCGACGTCGTGGGGCTGCTCAACCAGGGGCGGGCGGCGATCGACGAGCCGGCGGAGATCGCCGAGCTCGAGCGGCTCAACCTGCAGGCGGCGCGGAGGGCGCTCGAGGCGGGCGCGGGGCAGCAGGCGCTGGTCTACGGCCGGGCGGGCATCGCGCTGCTCGGCGAGCGCGACTGGAGCGACGCCTACGAGCTCGCGCGCGACCTCCACCTGGTCGCGGCGGAGGCGGCCTTCTCGCACGGCGACTTCGAGGCGTTGCACGGGCTGTGCGAGGCCGTCCGGCCGCGGCTGCACGGCGTGCTCGACGAGATCGAGCTTCTCCGGATCGAGGGGCAGGCCCACTATTCGCAGCACCGGCTCGCCGACGCGATCCGGACCTACGTCGAGGCGCTGCGGCGGCTCGACGTCGAGCTGCCGGAGAGCCCGGCGCCGGAGGACATCGCGCGGGAGCTCCGCGAGGCCGCGGCGGCGCTGGACGGCCGGCCGGTCGACGAGCTCGCCGGCCTGCCGGAGTGCAGCGATCCGATCGATCGCGCGCGCATGGTGATCCTGAACCAGGTGATCAACATCGCCGGGATCGCCGGGATGAGCCTGTTTCCCGTCGCGATTGGCCGCCTGGTCCAGATGTCGCTGCGCTCCGGGCTCGTGCCGCAGTCCTCCTTCGGGTTCACGTTCTACGCGCTCCTGCTCCTCCGCGGCGCCAACGTCGAGGCGGCGTACCGCGTCGCGCACCTCGCGCTGCGCCTCGCCGACCGGATGGGCAACAAGGAGGTCCGCGCGCAGACCTACCTGTACGGCGGCTTCCACGTCATGCACGTGAAGGTGCCGCTCCAGGAGCTCTCCCCGATGTTCCTGGATGCCTACCGATCCGCGGTGGAGGCAGGCCACCCGTTCCACGCCGCCGCGTGCGCCGAGACGTTCTGCGTGACCCGGATCCTCGCCGGGGACGATCTGGCGATGCTCGCCTCCGACATGGAGCAGTACGCGCATGTCATCGAGAAGCTCCGCCAGACGATGGTCCTCGGCTGGCACCAGATCTACCTGCAGACGGTGCTCAACCTGCGCGGCAAGGCCTCCGATCAGGTGGTGCTCGCCGGTCCTGCGTACGTCGAGGCCGAGCGGCTCCCCGCGCAGCGGGCGGCCGGCGACGTCGGCGCGCTGTTCAGCTACCACTTCTGCAAGACGCTCCTCTGCTACCTGTTCGGCGAGCACGAGCAGGCGGCGTCGCTCGCGGAGGCCACGGCACCCTACCTCGTCGTCGCGGAGACCTGCGCATCAGCCGCCCCCTGGGCCCTCATCGAGTCGCTCGCCCACCTCGCTGTCCACGACCACGCCGACGAAGCCGCGCGCGAGCGGACCTTGGCGATCGTGGAGCGGAACATCGCCAAGCTCGAGAACTGGCGCGAGCACTGCCCGGCCACCTACGAGCACAAGCTGCTCCTCATCCGCGCCGAGCGCGCGCGCGTGCTCGGCCAGGACGACGCGGCCCGCGACGCCTTCGAGCGCGGCGCCGAGCTCGCGGAGAAGAGCGGCTACCAGCACGAGGCCGCCCTCGCCCACGAGCTCGCCGGGCGCTTCTACCTCGCGCGCGGCGACCAGAAGCTCGCGCGGCAGCACCTGCGCGACGCGCACGAGGCCTACCTGCGCTGGGGCGCGGTCGCCAAGGCCAAGGCGCTGGAGAAGCAGCACCCCGGGCTCGTGCCGCACGTCGCCTCCGGCATCCTCGCGGCGTCGAAGTTCTCCGAGACGGCCGGCCGAGAGCTCGACTTCAGCGTCCTCGACCTGATCAGCGTCCTCAACGCCTCGCAGGACCTCTCGCGCGAGATCGAGCTCGACCGCCTCCTCTCCCGGCTGATGCAGATCCTCCTGGAGACGAGCGGCGCCGAGGCCGGGTACCTGCTCCTCGAGCAGGGCGGCCTGTGGGTGGTGGAGGGGGAGAAGGCCGTCGACGAGGACGCCAAGGTCCTCCAGTCGATCCCGATCGCCGATCTCGCGCCCCGGGGGCGCCGGGGTCTGCCCACCTCGATCGTCTATTACGTCGCGCGCACGCAGGAGAGCGTCGTGCTCGACGACGCCGCCGCGAACCCCCGCTTCGGGCGCGACCCCCACATCGCCGCCCACGCGGTCGGCTCGGTGCTCTGCTTCCCGCTCGGCCGCCCGGGCGGCCGGCGCGGCATCGTCTACCTCGAGAACAGCCTGGTCAAGGGCGCCTTCACCCCGGCCCGCATGCGCATCCTGCAGATGCTCTCGACGCAGGCGGTCATCTCGCTCGAGAACGCCGCGCTCTACAACACCCTGGAGCAGCGGGTCCAGGCGCGCACTCGAGAGCTGCAGGCGAAGAACGAGGAGCTCGCGGCCACCTTGAAGCGCCTGCGCGAGGCCCAGGACCGCATGATCGTGCAAGACCGGCTCGCCTCGCTCGGCTCGCTCACGGCCGGCATCGCCCACGAGCTCCGGAATCCGCTCAACTTCGTCAACAACTTCGCCGAGCTCTCGGCCCGCCTCATCGACGACATCGGCGGTGACATATCGACCCTCGCCCAGGAGCTCGACGACGACCGCGAAGAGTACCTCACGGAGGCGCTCGGCGACCTGACGAGCAACGTGAAGAAGATCGGCGAGCACGGGCGGCGCATGGAGGGCATCATCCGATCGATGCTCGACCACTCGCGAGGCGAGCGCGGAGAGCGCCAGGAGGTCGACTTCAACACGCTCGTGGCGACCTACGTCAACATCGGTTATCACGGCGCCCGCGTCCGCACCCAGTCCGCCGAGATATCGATCGACCTGGACCTCTCCCCGTCCATCGGCCAGGTGAGCCTCGTCCCGCAGGAGATCAGCCGCGTGGTCATCAACCTGGTCGACAACGCCTGCTACGCCGTGCGCCGGAGAGACGCGGCGCGCGGACAGGGGTCTTCACCCCAGATCCGGGTCACGACACGCGATCTCGGCGATCGTGTCGAGCTCCGTGTCCATGACAACGGCGTCGGTATCCCGGCGGGGATCCGGGACAAGATCATGAACCCCTTCTTCACGACGAAGCCGCCGGGCGAGGGTACGGGGCTCGGGCTCTCGATCTGTCATAACATCGTCGTCGAGGGCAACGGGGGCACGCTGACCTTCGAGACGGAAGAAGGGGAGTCCACCGAGTTCATCGTGACGCTCCCGAAGCGCGCGCCCGGCCCGGAGCTCGGCGCCGCGTAGGGCCCTGGTCGGGCCGCCGCGCGGCCCCTATATCGATCATCCTCGAGCCCTGAGCGTGGAGGATGGATGTAGGGCAGAACGCGGGGATGAGCGCACGCTGCTCCATTGACTCCCGTATTCCACCGTTGTAGCATGGGGCCGCCATGGCAGAACCTATCATCGCCGGGAAGTACATGCTGATACGGCATATCGGCGGCGGCGGTATGGGGCAGATCTGGGAGTCGCAGGACCTGCGCCTTCAGCGGCGTATCGCGCTCAAGCTGATGAGCGCCGAACACGTGGAGTCGCCGGAGTCGTGCGCGCGCTTCGATCGCGAGGCCAAGTCGATCGCGCAGCTCCGCAATCAGCACGTCGTACACATCTACGATTACGGCATCGACCACGGCCTCGACGAGGAGCGGCCCTACATCGCGATGGAGCTGCTCGAGGGCGAGGATCTCCAGCGCCGCATCGATCGCGTGAGGCGGCTCCCGCTCCCGGCTGTCGCGTCGATCGTGACGCAGGCGGCCCGCGGCCTCGCGGCCGCGCACGCCGCGGGCATCGTGCACCGCGACCTGAAGCCCGGGAACGTGTTCCTCGCCCGGACCGAGGCCGAGGAGGTCGTGAAGCTCCTCGACTTCGGCGTGGTCACCATGCTGTCGAAGAGCGACGATCTGCGCCTCACCGGCGGCGGCGGCCTCATCGGCACGCCGACGTACATGAGCCCGGAGCAGATGCGCGGCGCGGTCGTGGATCACCGGAGCGATCTCTGGTCGCTGGGCGTCCTCGCGTACTGCGCGCTCACCGGCGAGCTGCCGTTCACCGCGAAGACGCTCGGCGGCCTGGTCGTGGGCATCTGCACGGAGCCCTTCCCTCCCGCGTCGAGCCTCGTCCCCGGGCTGTCGCCCGAGCTCGACAGGTTCTTCGAGCGCGCGCTGGCCAAGGACCCGACCCAGCGCTTCCGGTCGGCGCGCGAGATGGCCGCCGCGTTCGCCGCGCTGGCCGCGGGCAACGAGCGGCGCCCGGCCAAGATCCTGATCGCCGACGACGAGCCCGACGTCTCCGCCCTGATCAAGCAGTGCTTTCGCCGCCAGATCCGCGAGGGCATCTACAACTTCGTCTTCGCCGAGGACGGCGAGAGCGCCCTCGCCGAGCTCCGCAATCACCCCGACACCGATGTTGTCCTCACCGACATCAACATGCCCCGCATGGATGGCCTCACGCTGCTGCCCCACATCGGCGACGTGACCCCGCACGCGCGGGCGGTCGTCGTGTCCGCCTACGGCGACATGCAGAACATCCGCACCGCGATGAACCGGGGCGCGTTCGATTTCCTGGTGAAGCCGATCGACTTCAAGGACCTCGAGCTCACGATCGAGAAGACGCTGAAGCAGGTGCGCGAGCTGCGCGACAACAGCCGATCGAGCCGGGAGAACGACCTCCTGCGCACGTTCGCCAGCCCGCTCGCCGTCGAGCGGCTCCGCTGCCCCGACGGCTTCGGGGCGTGCGAGGTCGCGGAGGGCACTGTCGCCTTCCTCGATCTGGCCGGCTTCCACGACGCGGCCCGGGGCAAGCGCTCGGAGGAGACTGTGCGGATGCTGAACGCGAACCTCGACGTCATCGCGCTCGAGCTCTCGATGCGGGGCGGGATGATCGACAGGTTCCTCGGCGACTGCGTCATGGCCCTCTTCCGCGGCCCCACGCACGTCGCGAGCGCGCTCGACGCCTGCCTGGTCGTGCGCGCGCAGCTCGAGACGCTGGCGCGCCGCGCCGGGGAGACATCGGCCTTCGTCCCCGGCATCTCCGTCGGCGTGGCGACCGGCGAGCTCATCATCGCCGAGCTCGGATCGAGGTCCTGCCGCCGGCTCGACTGCACGGTGCTCGGCGAGGTCGTGAGCGTCGCCGCCCAGCTCCAGGCCGCGGCCGGGCGGAACGAGATCCTCGTGAGCGGCGAGGTCCACACGAAGGCCACCGGCTTCCAGTGCGCGCCGCGCGGGCAGCGCGCGTTCGTGGGGGCCAGGGGGCCCGTGCAGGTCTTCGAGGTCCTCGGCCGCGGGCCCGCGGCGCAGGGGTCTGTCGGGGCAGGTCAGGGCGACGTCGCCACGCTCGAGATCCGCTCCAGCCGGGCGACGTCGCCCTCCTGAGCGCAGGCGCCATCGCAGCCGGCCGCGCCCCCCGCGCCGTGGCTCACGCCGGCGAGCACCCGCTCGACCACCGGCGCGTGCAGCGCGAGCAGCCCTGACGGCGCGACGCCGAGGGTCACGGTCAGCACCAGCAGCGAGAGCAGCACCGCGCGCTCGCGGAACAGGAGCGGCTCCACGCCGGCGGCGCCCTTCGCCCCGCGGCGGAGCGGGCCCAGGAACGTGCGCTTGAACGCGCGGAACATCGTGATCCCGTTGAGCGCCGTCGCGCCCAGCATCAGCACCGAGAGCACGGGGTGGACGTGCAGGATCCCGTGCAGGAGCAGATCCTCGCCGATGAACGTCAGCGCCCCCGGGAACCCGATCGTCGCGCACGCGAGCAGGAGGAAGAACGCAGCCATGCGCGGCGTCCTCGCCACGAGGCCGCCGAGCTCCCTCACGTCCGCGGTGCCCGTGCGCGCCTCGATCGCCCAGACGACCATCGTCACCCCGGTGACGGCGATCGACAGGGCGAAGCTCTGGAGCAGCGCGCCGCTCAGGCTCTGCGGGTTCATCGACGCGATCCCGAGGAGCACGAGCCCCTTCTGGCTCGCCACGAGGTACCCGATCATCCGGCGGAGATCGGTCTGCGTGAGCGCAAGGATGGCGCCGTGCAGGGCGCTGAAGAGCCCCAGCGCCGCGAGGATCGGCATGTCCTCGGCGCAGCTCTCCGGCAGGAGCGGCGCCACCACGCGCACGATCACGCAGACGCCGACCTGCATCTCCGCGAGCAGCACGGTCACCCCGAGCGGCCCGCGCTCGAGCAGCACCGGCAGCCAGCCGTGGAACGGCACCGCGGCCATGCGCATCAGCACCGAGATGCCGATGAGCGCGAAGAGCGGCGACTGCCACGCCTCCGGGACGCCCGCGCGGGCGACCTCCTGGATGTCGAACGGCGGCGCCACGCCGCGCCGCGCGGCGAGCGCGGCGATGACGCCGAGCGCCAGGACGAGCGGCGCCGTGCCGCCGATGAGGAAGATGCGGTAGGTGCGCCGGAGCAGCTGATCGGCCGCGGCCCTCCGCGCGATGAGGCGCGCGCCCGGCAGGAACGCGGCGACCCACGCCACGGCGAGCACCACCAGGTCCGCGGCGCAGTAGACGCCGAGGATGGCGCTCGCGGTGACGAGCACCGCCGCGAGGCTCCGCCGATCGAGCGCGGCGCGCGGGCCCGCGGCGATCAGGGCGAGCAGCGTGGCGCCGAGCAGCGGGAGCAGGGAGACGCTGAAGCCGTTGAGGACGAGGCGGAGGCGCACGCCGAGGACCGGCACGGCGGGGCCGACCGCTTCGACCGCGGCGCCGCCGGCCGCGTGGAACAGCGCGAGCGCGGCGAGCGAGAGCGCCAGGGTGAGCGCCGCGCCGGCGAGGGCCATGCGCCGCGCGGCGGCGTCGCTGCGCGCGCGGCAGACCGAGAGCGCGGCGAGCGCGGGCGCGAGGATCGTGGCCGAGAGGATCAGGAACATGCTCACGACCGCGCTCCCTTCGTCTGGGGCGCCGGCGCCGCCGCGCCCGCGCGCTCGTCGGGGGCGCCCGCCCCGACGGCGCGGCCTTCGTCGCGCTCGGCGAGGCCGCTCAGCGCCGCGACCCAGCGGCGCTCGAAGCCGTCGATCACCTGCCCGAGGCGCATGAGCGGCGCCGCGATGAACCGCTGCTGCAGCACCTCCACCTGGAAGCGCTCGAGGGAGGCCCAGTACGCGCGCCGCACGAGCCACGCCGGCAGCACGCGGGCGGCGATCGCGAGGTGCGGCAGCGGCTCGCTCGCGTGCGCGGCCCGGATCTCCTGCGCGTCGCGGAGCGCCGCGGGCGCGCGCAGCATCTGCAGGCACCGGAGGCACGCGTGCGCGAAGAGGTGCACCAGCGCGAGCCAGTAGTACCCGAGCCCGATCTCCACGAACATGATCCCGACCTGCGACATCGTCGCGTACGCGAGCGAGCTCTTCACGTCCGCCTGCACCCGGCCCACCAGCGTCCCGTAGACGGCCGTGAGCGCCCCGACGCAGGCCACCACCGCGCTCGCCGCGGGCGAGCGCTCGAGCACGGGGGCCGCGCGCAGCATCAGGTACACGCCCGCGTGGATCGAGATCGCGCCGTAGAAGAGCGCGCTCGACGGCGTCGGCCCCTCCATCGCCCGCGGCAGCCAGGTCCCGACGGGGAACTGCGCGCTCTTGCCCATCGCGGCGAAGAACAGGCACAGCGCGAGCGCCGTGGCCCCGGAGGCGCTGATCGCGGCGGCGGACCCGGGCCACGGGGCGCCGCCGAACACCTCGCCGAAGCTGGCCGAGCCGGCGAGCGAGTGCATGAGCACCGCGCCGACGAGCAGCCCCACGTCGCAGAGCCGGTAGGTGATGTAGACGCGCAGCGCCGCCCGCGCCGGCGCCGCGCGCTCGTGGAAGAACGCCACGAGCAGCACGCTCGTCGCGCCGACGAGCTCCCAGCCGACGAAGAGCAGGTCCATGCTCCCCGCGGACACGAGCGCCAGCATGCCCGCCGAGAACAGCGCGAGGAGCAGGAAGAACCGCGCGAACCCCGGCTCGCGGTGCAGGTACGCGACAGAGAACCTGCCGGTGACGAGCGCGATCAGCGAGACGAGCACCATCATCGTCGTCGACAGCCGGTCGACGAGCAGGACGATGTCGAACGCGTAGCCCGGGATCTCGAACCAGTGCCCGAGCTTCACCGAGAGGAAGGTGTAGGGCGCCACGACGGACGAGCCCCAGGCGACGAGCGAGGCGACGAGCGAGAGCGAGAGCGCCAACAGCACGGCGCCCGACACGACGCGCTCGCTCGGCGTGCGCAGGAGGAGCAGGTAGGCGCCGAGCGCCGCGAACGCGACCGCCGGCGAGAGCACGGCGACCGCGGCGAGCTTGCCGAGGAGGACGTCAGGCAGCATGGGAAGAGACCTCCGTCAGGGACCGTGGGAGCGCGGCGCGGACGATGGCGGGCGGGATGAAGCCGCGCTTGCCCGCGTACCAGTCGACCGACCGCTCGACCGCGGGCAGCGGGTGCTCCGGCGGCGTGAACGGCGCGAAGGCGCCGCGGGTGAAGTGCTCGAACCGGCCCGTCGCCGGGTCGATGCAGACGAGCTGGATCCAGCCGTTGACGACGAGCTCGCGCAGCGCCGGCTGCCGCGCGCAGATCGCCGCGGCCGTCGCCGCGCTCGCCTCCACGACCGTGAGCATGCGCACCGGCTCGTGGATCTCGATCATCTGCTTCGGCAGGCCGGTGCGCAGATCGCTCAGCGAGCCGTCCATGACCCCGAGCAGCGAGGTGAGGTTGTGCGGCAGCTTGGTCCCGGCGCCGTAGCGGAGGTTGTCGACGCGGGAGAAGTAGTACTCGAGGTTGATCCCCGCCCCGACCGGCCCCGCGGAGAGCAGGACGCGCTCGAGGATCGCCCCTGTCGGGTCCTGCGTCGGGTCGTACGAGACGAGGAACGCCCGGCGGTCGAGGAACATCCCGCGGGTGAGCTCGCGGCGGCCGATCACACAGACGGCGTTGGTCGCGTGCCCGAGCTCGGGCCGGGCCTCGCTGAGGTCCACGGCGCGCGCCTCGACGTGCGCGAGCGCCTGCTCGGGGCTCAGGCGCTCCGGCGCCGACGCGAAGCGGCGGCAGCGCTCGTGCGCGTGCCGCTTGCGCGCCTCGCCGAGGGCCTGCTCGAGCGCCTCGATCTCGCCGCGGTGCGACGCCGGCGCGAGGTGCTCGTCGTAGAAGACGATCTCCTCCGTCGTCGTGTTGTTCATCCCGCCGAGGAAGAAGGTCCCGTCCGGGATGTCGATGCCGCGGCCGCGGAGCAGCGCGCGCACCTCCCTGTCGTTCGCCATGGCGGCGAACAGCCGCGCGTTCGGGCCGCCGTGCCGGCCGCCGCACGCGCCGCAGTCGTACGCGGACTGGTGCGGGTTGTTCACGCTGGACGCGCCGTGGCCGAGCACCGCCACGATCGGCGCGAAGCGGCGGGTGAGCCCCATGATCTCGAGCGTCGCGGCCACCCTCGCGGCCTTCTCGGCGGCCGTGAAGGGCGCCCCTCCGCTGCCCGCCGGAGCCCCCTCCTCGTGCGGGCTGTGCAGGTGGGTCGGCACCGCCGGCAGGAAGCGGCGCTCGAGGGCGCGGCGCAGCCGCGCGAACGCCGTCGGGAACAGGACGCGCCCGACGAGCGGGATCGTGGAGAGCAGCCCGAGGGTCGGCGTGAGCAGGAGGCCGCGCGAGAGGGTCCGGGTCCCGTGCCCGAGCGTGTGGACGAAGCGCGCCCAGCGCCTGCGGCGCGCCTTCCGGAGATGGAAGGCGCCCTCCTCGCGGGGCCGCTCGACGATCTCGTGCGCGGGCTCGACGCCGACGGGGCAGAGGCTCACGTGGCCGGCGTCGTCGAGCCCGCGGAACCGGATCGGCACGCCGAAGAACCCGGCGATGCCGAGGGTCTCGTGCCGCGGGGAGAGCTCCTCGAAGTGCCTCCGGAGGCCCTCGCAGCGGTCGTCGATGCACAGCGCGACCTGGAACCGGGGGGCCGGGACCGCGCGCTCGTGCGCCGGGCGGCGCAGGTTCGCCGCGATGCCGTGCAGCACCTCGACCCGGTGGTGATGCTCGTACGCTTCGTGCAGCAGGCGCCGCCGCGTCGTCTCGTCGAACGCCTCGAGCACCTCCAGCGCCCAGACGCGCTCGGCCTGCGGGAGCGCCTCCATCTCGGCGACCGACAGCCCCGCGAGCTGCGCGAGCTGGAACAGAAGGAACGGGCGATCGCTGTCGGGCGAGCGCGGCGGCGGCCCGGCGCGCCTCGCGTGCTCGACGAGCCCCGCGAGGGGCCCCTCGAACCCGAGCCGCCGGCGCGCCACGTCGCGCAGGGCGTACCGGGTGAGGGTCAGGCGCACCGCGAGGTACTCGAGCAGCGACGCGGGCGGCGCGCCGTGCGGCCTGTCGCCCGGGGTGTGCTCGAGCCGGTGGACCATGCCGGCCCAGCCCGGCAGCTCGAGAAGGACGCGCGTCACGTAGCCTTCCCAGCGGTCCTCCGCGACGCCGAGCTCGCGCAGGGCGCCGGTGACGACGGCCGCGGGCGACGCGTCCGCCCCCATCCGGCCGAGCTCCGCGTCGAGCCCGGCGAGGTGCGCGCCGGCCGGCATCGCGCCCTCCAGCACGAGGCTGCGGAACGCGCGGAAGAGCCCCTGCGCGCGGTCCGGCATCGCCCAGTGCGCGACGCCCTCGTCGAGGTAGGCGCCGAGGAGCCGGATGAAGAGCGGGTCGATGAGCCCGGCCGGATCCTCCCCCGTGAGCGCGAGCAGCAGATCGCGGTGGGATCGATCGACGCCCACGCGGTCGGCGAGCGGCACCTCGACGGACGGCGCCGGCGGCAGCGGCGCGCGGCGGCACGCGTCCCAGAGGGCGAGCGCGGCGCGGACCTCCAGATCGTAGCCGACCTCGGCGACGAGGCTCGCGGCGGCCTCCGGGCGCTCGACGAGCCATCGCGCCGTGCCGACGAGGATCCGGCGGCGCGGCTCGGACGGGAGGTCGGGCCTCAGCCTGCGCGTCTCTCCCGCCTCGGCGATGCGCCACCGGAGCCCCGCCTCGGTGGCGGCCTCGATGGGGAAGCGCAGCGCGAAGCGCTCGATCTCGTTGCGTGACAGCGGCCCGCGGCGCTCGTCAGGCCGCTCGGCGAAGCGCTCGGCGAGCGCCGCCTCGACGTCCTGGTCGCCGATCCGGCCCGACGCGATGTGCGCGCGGTACTCCGCCTCGGAGAGGTACGGCTCTGCCTCGAACAGCGCGCTCGCCGCGGCGAGCGCGTCGTGGAACGGCAGGTGCTGGAACGCGTGCAGCGTGTTGTGGTGGACGAACACGCCGATGGGCCCCTGCGATGGCAGGAGGTGACCGGCGTGCTGGAGGACGGCGCGCAGGCGCTCTACTGGAGCTTCGTCTGCGCCGGACTTCGCACTTGGTTCATTCATGTCAATCGTACGTCTCCCGAGTATCGCTCCAAAAAGCGCGGCGTGCACGCGCAGCTTTCGCGCACGTCGCGCACGCCGTGCGGGCTCAGCGGCTCACCGGGCTCACCGGCTCACCGCCGTCGCGAAGGCCACCTTCTTCCGCGCGGAGAGCGGGTGCGACGACATCGGGCCGTGGTCGTCGAGGCCCGACAGCGAGAGCGCCCGCCCCTCGCGCTCGATCAGGGCCTTGAGGTCGTGCAGGTTGGCCATGACCGTGTGATCGACCAGGCGGGTAGCGGCGAAGTTGATCTCGATGACAGGGACGTCCCGGTGCCGCGCGAGCCTCCGCTTGATCGAGAGGTAATTGCTGAAGACGGCGGCCTGCTTGACGCGCAGCACGAGCCGTCCGCCCTCGACGCTCTCCTCGATCTCGGGCCGGAAGAGGCTGCGGAGCGGCGCCCCGTGGAGCACGTGAATGCACATCTCCACGGCGATCCCGACCACGACCCCCACGAGCAGATCGGTCGCGATGGTGATCGCGGCGGTGGCGACGAAGACAACGAGCTGCTCCTTGCCGACGCGGAACGTCTTCACGAACTCCGTGGGAGACGCGAGGCGGGTGCCCGTGAAGGTGAGCATCGCGGCGAGCGCGGCGAGCGGGATGCGGTGGATGAGCCCCGGCGCGAACGCGACGAACAGCAGGAGGAAGGCGCCGTGGAAGAAGTTCGAGAGCCGGTTCCTCGCGCCGTAGCCGATGTTGGCGGAGCTGCGGACGATCTCCGAGATCATGGGCAGCCCGCCGAGCAGGCCCGCGACGAGGTTGCCGGCGCCGGTGGCGAGCAGGTCCCTGTCGAGGTCGGGGCGGCGCTTCTCGGGATCGAGGGAGCTGACCGCCTTCGTGGACAGCAGCGACTCGATGCTTCCCACGAGGGAGAACATCAGCACATACTTCATGGACGCGAGCGTGGCGACCTGGCTGAAGTCCGGAAAGGTGATGGCCTGCGCCAGGTTCCCCGGCAGGGTGACGAGGAACTTCGGCCCGATCGTGTAGACCGAGTCCGTCACCGACAGCGTGTACGTGTGCTCGTGCTCGAGGTCGAAGGCGAACGCGAGCGGTATCGAGGCCGCGAGCACGAGGAGCGGCGCGGGGATCTTCTGCGTCCACCGCGTCCGCCTGGCCACCGCCGGATAGCCGAACAGGAGGACGAGCGACAGGACGCCTATCAGGGCGATCTCGGGGTTCAGCCGCAGGACGCTCGCCGGGATCTCCAGGAGCAGGTGGAGCGGCTCCCTGGACGTCGGGGCGACGCCGAGGAGCGTGTGGACCTGCTTCGAGCAGATGATGATCCCGATGGCCGCGAGCATGCCGTGCACCACCGAGGAGGGGAAGAAGTCGCCGAGGGCGCCGGCGCGCGCGAGCGCGAAGGCGATCTGCACCGCGGCGGCGACGACGATGCAGGCGAGCGCGCGGCGGTAGCCTGTCGCGCTGTCCCCGCCGCCGAGCTCCTGCACCGCGCCGAGCGCGATGACGATGAGCCCCGCGGCCGGGCCCTTGATGGTGAGGGGCGCGCTGCCGAGCCAGGTGGCGATGACGCCGCCGACAACGGCGGTGAGCACACCTGCGATGGGGGGGAATCCGCTCGCCATGGCGATGCCGAGGGAGAGCGGGAGAGCGATCAAGAAGACGAGGAACCCTGAGACGAGATCGGACTTCCACGTCGATGGAGCCGGCGCTGTCGGTGCTGGCTCTGGTGGGTCCGGGATGTTTGGCATGGGCATGGCAGTAGTCGTTCTTCGGCAGGACGTGAGTCCCGCCACCTCCGCCCGACCGCTAGGAAACCGGGTGACTGCTTTCCAGTCCCGGGCTCACACAATGTTTCAAAAAGTTTTCGCGAGCACCAGCACTGAATTATTCCACCGTGAGCAGATCAATGAGCCGTCCGCGCGCTGGCCGACCGCGGTACCCGCCTCGTGTCCTGCGATGTCCGCCCGCCGCCGCGCGGCGCCCGTGGGAGGCCGATCGCGCGCGGCGCGGATTTCACCCGCCTTGCGGGCGAGCCATCAGAGCAGCCGCACGAGGAGCTGCGCCGCGATGATCTTCACGAGCGTCGCCACCGGGTAGACGGACGCGTACCCCGTGTTCGGCGCGTCGCTGCGCGCCTGCTCCAGGCTGAACGCGAGCACCGCCGGCTGCGTCTGGATGCCGGCGAGCATCCCGGTGAGGGCGCCCATCGGGATCCGGAGCAGCCGGTGGCCGACGATCAGCGTCCCGGCGGCGACGACAGCGGTGATCGCCGCGCCGCTCCCGATCAGCGCCGCGGCGCCGCCTTGCTGGAGCGTGCGCGCGAACGAGGTGCCGGATCGGGTGCCGACGCCGGCGAGGAACATCACGACGCCGAGCTGCCGCAGCGTGAGGTTGGCGCTGAACGGCAGCGTCCACACGAGCGGCCCCGTTCGCCCCAGGCGACCGAGGACGAGCCCCGCGAGCAGCGGCCCGCCCGCGAACCCGAGCTTGATCGGGGCCCCGCCCGGCAGCGGGATCGGCGCCGCGCCGATCAGCAGCCCGACGGCGATCCCGAGGCTGAACGTGATCACGTCGATCTCCGAGATCGCCTTGAACGAGTCGCCGAGGTAGCGCGCGACCGCCTCCATGCGCTCGCGCGGCGCGACGACGCGCACGAGGTCGCCGAGCTCGAGCTCGGTCTTGTCGTCGGGCAGGAGCTCCACGTCCCCGCGGCGAACGCGCGTGACGATCGCCCCGAAGCGCTCCGGGAGCCGGAGCGCGCGCAGCGGCCGCTCGGTGACGCCGGGGCGGGAGACGAACATCCGGCGGAAATCGATGAGGGACCTGTCGAACTCCAGGTGCTCGGTCGTGGCCTCGCCGAGCAGGAGCGCGGCGGCGCTCACGTCGTCCTCGCCCCCGATCACGCCCACGAGATCGCCGCGCTCGAACACTGTCGCGTCGGTCGCGATCGCGAGCTGCTGGCCGCGGCGCATGCGGCCGAAGAGCACGTGCAGCCCGTGCCGCTGCCGGATCTCGCCGGCCGGCGCGCCGAGCGCCTCGTCGCGGGTGACGCGCACGGTGACGTTGGTGAGGCGCGGCGCTGCCGCCCCGGCGCCGCGCCGGCTCTGCGCCTCCGCGTCCGGATCCAGCCGGAAGAGCCGCTGGAAGAGGCCGATCGCCCCGAGCGCGCCGAGCACCCCGAGCGGGTAGGTCACCGAGTAGCCGACAACGGCGCCGCTGGAGAGCGCCTCGCGCGCGGCCTCGGGCGCGGACTTGATCACCTCGAGGGCGCTGGCCAGCGCCGGGGTGCTCGTGGTGGCGCCCGCGAAGATCCCGGCGACGACGGCGCCGCGCAGGCCGGCGAGGCGCCCGGCGAGCGCCGCGAGCGCGGCGGCCACGAGCAGCGCGCCGGCGGCGAGGCCGGCGTCCCGCAGGCCGCGGCGGCGCAGCGACGCGAAGAACCCCGGGCCGCTGCTGAGCCCCACCGTGTAGACGAAGAGCGCGAGGCCGAAGGCGGGCACGAACTCGGGGAGCTGCAGCGCCGGGTCGACGGCGCCGGCGCCGAGGCCCACGAAGAGCACCGCCGCGACGCCGAGGTGGAAGCCGCCGATCCGGAGGCGCCCCACGAGGAAGCCGACGGCGGAGACGAGGAAGAGCAGCAGGAGGGGGCTGTCCGCGAGGAGGCGAATCATGGGCTCGGGCTTCGGGGGAACGCTCGGTGGGGGACGCGCCGCGGGGAGCGCGCCGTTGGCCGCGGGGGACGCGCGCGGGGGCGATGTTGAACCACGGAGCGCGCGATGAGAATCGACAACGGACCAGCCCGCCCCCTCCGGTAGCGACGCCCCGGGGCGCTGCTACGCTGCGCGCCCCGACCCGCCCATGTCGACAACCCCCGTTGAACGCGCGCTCTCGTATCACACGCGCACGAAGCACCGCCTCGATCGGTATGCCCGCGCGCTGGGGTACCTCGACTGGAGCACGCAGCCCGATCCCTTCCGCACCTTCGAGGGCGCCCCGCGGCTCCTCTTGCCGCTCCGCGCCAGCGGGCTCACCGCCGCGTACCGGGACCTCTACCGCCCTGGCGCCGTGCCGACCGCCGCGGTCGATCTCGAGTCGATCGCGGCCCTCTTCGAGCTCTCGCTGGGCCTCTCCGCCTGGAAGGAGACCCGGGGCTCGCGCTGGGCGCTCCGGTGCAACCCCTCGAGCGGGAATCTCCACCCGACCGAGGGATACCTCCTCCTGGCCGGCGCGCCCGGCGTGCCCGCCGGTCTCTATCACTACGTGAGCCGCGACCACGCGCTCGAGCGCCGCGCCACGCTCGACCCTGCCGCCGCCCGCGCCCTCGCGGGCCTCTTCCCCGCGGGGAGCTTCGTCGTGGGGCTGAGCTCCGTCCACTGGCGCGAGGCGTGGAAGTACGGCGAGCGTGCGTTCCGCTATTGCCAGCACGACGCCGGGCACGCCCTCGCCGCGATCCGCTACGCCGCGGCGGCGCTCGGCTGGTCCGCCGTGCTGCTCGACGACCTCGGCGACGCCGAGCTGTCCGCGCTGCTCGGCCTCGATCGCGACGCGGACTTCGCCGGGATCGCGGCCGCCGATCGCGAGCACCCCGACGCCGCGCTGCTCCTCGTGCCGGCGGCGCCGCTCGCGCCGACAGCGCTCGCCGCCGCGCGCGCTGTCGGCGCGAGCGCGGCCGAGGTGATCCGCGTCGTCGCCGGCGGCGCGTGGGCCGGCCGCGCGAACGCGCTGAGCCCGAGCCACGTCGACTGGGACGTCATCGAGGACGCCGCCCTGGCCACGTGGAAGCCTCACACCGAGGAGCCCGCGGCCGCCCCCGAGGCCGCGCTGCCGCCGCTTGCGGGCGGCGTGGACGGCGCGGACGGCACGCCAGGCGCGGGCGCCCTCGCGTCGGAGGTCATCCGCACGCGGCGGAGCGCCACCGCGTTCGACGGCCATACCTCGATCGGCGCGGAGACGTTCTACGCCATGCTCGACCGCCTCCTCCCCCGCCCCGGCGTGCCCCCGTGGGACGCGCTCCCGTGGGCGCCGCTTGTGCATGCTGTCGTCTTCGTGCACCGCGTCCGCGGCCTCGCGCAGGGCCTCTATGTGCTCGAGCGGTCGGAGGCCGCGCACGAGCGGCTACGCGCCGCGCTCGCGCATCCCTTCGACTGGGAGAGGCCCGAGGGGTGTCCGGACCACCTGCGCCTCTATCGCCTCTCCGAGGCCGATCTCCGCGGCCCAGCGCAGATCGTGAGCTGCCACCAGGAGATCGCCGCCGACGGCGCGTTCAGCCTCGGGATGGTCGCCGACTTCGGCGCCACGCTCCGGGAGCGCGGCGCCCCCTGGTATCGCCGGCTCTTCTGGGAGGCCGGCGTCCTCGGCCACGCGCTGTACCTCGAGGCCGAGGCCGCGCGGGACAGCGGCGGCCGCGTCCGCGCGACAGGCATCGGCTGTTACTTCGACGACGTGTTTCACGAGCTGTGCGGCATCACCGGCGATGCCTTCCAGAGCCTCTATCACTTCACCGTCGGCGGCCCCGTCGAGGATGTACGCCTGATGACGCGCGCGCCCTACGAGCACCTCGAGGGGGAACGGCGCGAACCCGACCCCCGGTAGCGCGGCCGCCCCGGCACCCCAGCGCTGGAGCCGGTCCAGGGGGGAGAACCAATTCCGTCCAACCAGCTCACCGCGCGCGCCTTCGTGCTCGCCGCGAGGCACGAAGAGCGACGTCGTGGTGCCCCACCTCACCGGCCCACCGCGGCGCCGACGCGGACCGTGCCGCTGCAAACATGACGGTCCTGTGACGGTCACGCGAAACGCCTCCGAATCGATGATCTCGACTCGGTGGTATCACCACATGAACGCATTCATGCCGCGACCTCACCCACCCGAGCGCGAGGCACGTGCGTCAGAAGCAACCGAGAGCGACCGAGAGCGACCGAGAGCGACCGAGAGCGACCGAGAGCGACCGAGCCCGCGCCGGGGGTCGCGGGCGTTGACAACGATAAGCGCCTTTGTTCCTATAGCCAATCCAATCGGAGCGACGCGCGCCCCTGAGGACAGCCGGGAACATGGTGGGCACGGGTCAAGACACCTCGGACGCGGAGCCTACCCAGACGGCGATCATGGGCAAATACCGCCTGATCGCGAAGCTCGGCCGGGGCGGCATGGGGGACGTGTTCCTGGCGGTCGCGCGGGGCCCCGGCGCCTTCAACAAGCTCGTCGTTGTCAAGCGCCACCGCGACATGGCCGCGGACGGCGAGCGGGTCGTCACCATGTTCCTCGACGAGGCGAAGCTGTCCGCGCGCCTCAACCATCCCAACATCGTCCAGACCTACGAGGTCGGCGAGGACGACGCCGGCTACTTCACCGTGATGGAGTATCTCGAGGGTCAGCCGCTCAACGCGATCATGCGGGCGGTGGCCCAGGGAGCGGCGGGCACGGAGGCCTTCACGCGCGGCGTCTGGATCAGGATCGTGGCCGACATGCTCTCGGGCCTCCACTACGCCCATGAGCTGTGCGATTACGACGGCACGCCGCTCGGCATCGTCCACCGCGACGTCTCGCCGCACAACATCTTCGTCACCTACGACGGCGCGGTGAAGCTGCTCGACTTCGGCATCGCCAAGGCGTCGATCAACGCGAACCTCACCGAGACCGGGAAGCTGAAGGGCAAGACGTCCTACATGGCGCCCGAGCAGGCCGCCGACAGCGCGTCGATCGACAGGCGCGCCGACATCTTCGTGGCCGGCATCGTGCTCTGGGAGCTCCTCACGCGCGAGCGGCTGTTCGGGGGCGACGCNCACGCGCGAGCGGCTGTTCGGGGGCGACGCCGTGAGCGCGCTCTGGAAGCTCGCGGCCCTGGACGAGATCCGGCGGCCCTCGCTCGTCCACCCGGACATCCCGCCGGCCCTCGACGCCATCGTGGCGAGGGCGCTCGATCGCGACCCGTCGAGGCGGTTCGCGACCGCCCAGGAGATGCGCGGGGCGCTCGAGGACTACCTGCGCGGGGCGGACGAGGACGTCCGCGCCGACGAGGTCGGCGCCAGGATGCGGGGCCTGTTCGCGGAGCGCCGCGCCAGCATGCAGCGGCAGGTCAAGGCGCACCTCGACCGGAGCGCGAGCCCGGCGGACGCGCACCAGGAGCGCCACTCCCGGCTGAGCCAGATCGAGGGCCCGGACGGGCGGCGCCTCCAGACCCTGAGCACCGATGGGGAGATCGGGAACTCGACGCCGCGCACCGCGTCCGACTCGATCGACCGGAGGTCGACGCTCCGCACGGCCGTCACGCCTCAACACCGCAGCTACCTGATCGGCGGGCTCGGCGTGGCCGCGCTGATCGCGGCGGTGGTGATCTCGGTGCGCCGGCCGGACGGGCAGGCGCCCGCGGCCGGCGCCGCGGCGGCCTCCCTCGCCGGGTCTGCCGCGGCCGTGGGCGCTCGCTGCACAGGGGTGCTCCGCGTCCGGATCACGACCGACGACACGGGGACTGCCACCGACATCGCGCCGCCCTACAGCCACGGAGTCTACGACTACCTGCGTCACCTCAACGACAGCGAGGGGGGCCTCCGTGGCTGTTCCATCGACGTCGACATGCGCGATGCGCAGTATGACCCGGCCATCACGGAGGAGATCATCGCGGCGTGGCGGCGCGAGCCCGCGTGGGGCGAGGTCTCCACGCTGTTCGTCTTCGGCACCGGGCCGACAACCCGCGTGGCGCCGAAGCTCACGCAAGAGAAGAAGCTCATCATCCCCGGCTCGTACGCCGGCTCGCTCGCCACGCCGGTGCCGATCTCGGCGGACGTTCAGTACGACGAGTTCAACGCGCTCGGCCAGAGCGTCGTCGCGACCGAGCACAAGACGAGCCCGGGCTACCCGTACATCTTCTTCCCGGCCACGGACTACTCGACAGCGATCCGCATCGGGATCAAGGCGGCCTGGAAGATCGCGCCCGGGCGCATCGCGATGGTGCACGAGACAATCGACCGGTGTCTCTACTGCGTCGATCCGCTGGCGGCGGGCAAATCGTACGTCGAGCAGCTCCCTGGCATGCTGCTCGGCGAGGACCTGATCGTCCCGCAGACGTCGTCCCTCGAGGACGAGGGGCTCATCGTCGACGCGGTGACTCGCTACGTGGAGCGGGAGATCGACAAGAAGCGGGCGAACCCGTCCTACGTCCCCACGAGCTGGTTCTGGGCCGGCAACAGCGTCGTCTCCTCGTCGTTCGTCGGCAAGGGCGCCGCCGCCGCGCAGCGGCTCGTCGATCGCGCCTTCCCGGAGAAGGACCGCTGGCGGCTCCGCGTGATCGCGAACAACTGGGGGATCGGCGAGAGGACCCTGGAGATCTGCGGGGACGCGTGCGCCGGCATCTTCTACGGCCTGTTCCCCGTGCCCGTCTTCGGCGACACGCAGCAGTCGAGCGGCATGGCGGAGATGCTGCGCATCCACCGGGTGTACCGGGAGAAGGACCGCCGCCCGCTCGACAGGTACAAGGACCAGTTCTACGTCCAGGGCCACGCGGCGGCGCTCATGTGGCGCAAGGCCGTCGAGAGGGCCATCGAGGCCGGCCACGAGAGCCCGACGGGCGAGGACCTGAAGGCCGCGCTCGAGAGCTTCCAGAACGTGGTGCTCGACGGGATGACGGCCGGGCCCATCTCGTTCAGCCCGACCGACCACCGACCTCAGGCGAACGAGTCCGTGTACGCCGTCAGCGCGAGGACGGACGCGGGAGGGGTCGTGTTCAGGTTCGTGGATCAGTACTCGATCGAGCTCGATCCGAAGTGGCTCGGTTACTGAGCTGGGCTACGTAGGCCCGGCGAGCCGCCAGAACCCGATCCGCTCGGCGCCCCGGAGGTCCGGGCCGACCGGGCCCTTGCCCCAGAAGTGATCGTCGTAGTTGGGGAGCGTCCATCCCTGGCCGTAGGCGCCCATCACGGCGTAGATCACGTCGTCGTCCGGCTGGACCTCTATCGCGGTCGTCACCCACGCCTGGCGCAGCGGCGTCGGGCTCGCGTCGTCGAGCAGGTAGTCCGCGAACATGGCTCCTTCGGCGGTGTCGTCGAACGACTCGGTCGCATAGCCGAGCAGGAGGTGCAGGCCGTCGAACGCGCCCGACCACCGGAAGCGCCACGCGCCCGCGTCGTCCTGGAGCGGGCCGCAGGCGGCGACCACCATCCACTCGAGGTTCGAGTTGCCCCAGTGCGCCTCGCTGAAGTGGAGGAATCGATCGCTCATGGAGCTGCAGAACATGAGCCCGACGCCGTTCGCGTGCCCGGTATAGAACGTGAGATCGACCGAGTCCGCGAACGACGCGTCCTGGCCGCCCAGCGCCGGATCCTTGAAATCGATCTCCCACGCGCGCTGGTCACCCCAGTTGAAACGCTCCTCGACGCCGCCCGCCTGGAAGCTCTTCAGCAGCCCGTCGACGTTCGCCGCCGAGTGATCGAGGCCCCCGCAGAGCCCGACCCACTCCGCGCCGACAGCGGCGCGGCCCTCGTTCCCCGGCGACACGCCGGGCGGCGCGGGCGACACGGGGGACACGGGCGGCGCCCCGGACCACGGCGCCGCGCGGGCGAACGAGACCTGCCGCGCCGCTGTCGCGACAAGGCCGTCGGCGTCCGTGACATAGAGAGAGAGCGTCTCCGTCTGCCCTCGAACGCCGGCGTCGCCCGGCGCGATCCGTACCTTCGTGTCGCCAGGGCCCGCGGCGTCCACGAAGCGCGCCGAGGATACCCACCTGTACGTGTAGGGAGCAGTACCCCCGGTGACAGTCGCCTCTGCGGCGCCGATCGTGCCGTCCACGCGCGCCGAGATCGCGGCCCTCGGAGCGTTCATGACGGCCGGCACGATCACCTTGCGGACGTCCACCGCCTGATCGCCGATGCCGCGCCGCGCGCTGCACACGTAATGGGGCAGGATCCGCTGCACCTCGCGGGAGAGCGGCGGCGCGTAATAGACGAGCTCCGGCTCGGCCGTGAGCGTCGCGCGGCCGCCCAGCGCGCCGGCGCAGAGCGCGGGCGCCTCGGAGGGCGGGACGATCGCGACGTCCTCGCCGCGCTCGAGCTCGCGCCGCGCGTAGATCAGGTGGGTCACGGCGCCCTCGGCGTCGAACGTCACCCGGACCTTGGCCCCGGGGCCGATCAGCCGGAGCCCCTCGAGCGCGTCGCGGAAGCTCACCTGCGTGTCGAGCTCGGCCCGCGCCACGCGGCGCCCCGCCGCGTCGACCGCCTCGAAGAGCGAGTGCCCCACGGCGACGTCGTTCCCGATCGGCAGGCGCGCGAGATCCAGCGCGGCCCACGCCCGCGCCGCCGCGTCGGGCTCGGGGAGGACGCGGATCGCCGCGAGCGCCTCGAAGTCCATGGCGTCGTCGCCCCGCGAGGTGGCGAAGCCGCGCTCGTCGCGGAACCATGGCACCGGCGCGGCGCCCTTCCTCGTCGGCAAGCGCTGGAATCGCGCGCGGTCCAGGTAGCGAATCGCGCCGTCGGCCGCGAGGGAGGCGCCGCCGCGGAAGCCCTCCTCCGCGAGCCCGAGCGCGCCGGCCAGCGCGGCCGCCCGCTCCGCGTCGGCGCCGGGGCCGATCACGCGGTAAGCGGGAAGGAACGTCGCCCTCCTCGCGAAGGGCGCCGTGCCGGACGCACCGTCGCCGGCGCTCTCCGGCTGATCCTCGCGGGCGTCGTGTCCGCTGCACGCGGCGACGCCGACGATCATGAGGAGAAAGATGCTCGACATCCCATCCGGCGGTCTCTTCATGAAAGTCCCCTCTTTCCTCCGGTTGCGCGTGGCGCCGCGCGCGACTCCGGAGGAGCGATCTCGCAGGAAGCCTGCGCGCGGCGCTCCCGGCGCGCGGCGCGCGCCCACGCATTGCAGATCCCAAGCCACCTCGGCCCGCGCCGGGCGCGGATCAGGATGAAACCGCGCGAACAGCGGAATTTGTCAGCGAAGCGGAGAGGCGGGGAGATCGCTCGTCTCGCTGTCTCCCTCCCGGACCGTCGTCTCGCCGACTCGACAGCTCGGCGTCTCCACGCCGCGTCGACTCCGCGCCTCGCCGCGGACTCCCTCCCTCGCGCTCATGCGCCTTCACAGGAGAGCGATCCTCCGCGCGCGGCCCGCGCCGCGGGCGGCCCGGTCCCGATATCGAGCCCTGGTGAACGGCGCGCCGCCCTCACCCCGCGCGGCGCAGCGCCGCCCCGCCGGCCTCCG
>NZ_JEMA01000369.1 GCF_001589285.1 Sorangium cellulosum
GCGCGGCGGCGTCGCGCGACGTCGCCGGAGAGCCCTTCCGGCAAGAGGCGCACGACCTCGAGGACCACCGGCTGCCCGCCCTCGAGCTGCCGCCCGTGGTAGACCGCGGCCAGGGCGGTCTCCTCGGGCGAAGAGAGGATCTCGTAGCGCCCCTGGAACACCGTCCTTGGAGCGAGGGTCTCCTGTTTCGTCATGGCCCCTCCGGTCGCTGCCGGCTCGCGCGGCAGCTTCCGCCGGAACGCCCGCATCACGGCGCGACGCCGTCCACGCGGCGATCCCGTCGGTCGAGCCCGCCCCGCACCTGCGGGAGAGCTCGACGAGGTGGCCGGCCCGGCGCCCGGGCAGCCAGCCCCGCTGCCTCGTGGCTTCTCTTGTAGAGTGATCTCCGCGCCTCGTCCGGTGCCGGCGCGCCTCCTCGCGAGGAATCGGGCGACTCGAGCGCAGCGGCGGCGGGCCGCGACCCGTCGAGCAGCCTTGCGAGGGCGGGCGTGCCGGTCTGGAACCGAACCGGGCGGCCTCGATGGGACACGGGCGCAGGTCGCGGCGTGGCCGAGCGCCCCGGCGGGGAGGGGAGACCGAGCCGGAGCCGGAGCGCGTGCGCGCGCGCGTCGGCCTGTCGTGCGCCTCCGCTGCGACGCTTCAATCCTCTGCGCGCGGCCCGCGCGGGCGCGCGGCGCCTGTCGACGGCGCATTCGCCTTGGCTCGCGGTGCCGGGCGCACGGAAGCGGCGCCCGCGTGCGGTCGGGCGTATGCTCCGCGCACGCGAGGAGCAGGAGAGCGATGGCGAAGCCGGACAATCAGAGCGGGCGCCAGTACACCGAGGCCGAGGTGCGGGCCATCCTGGAGCGCGCCCTCCGGGGCGCGCAGGCGCGTGAGGTCGGTCATGACGAGCTCGTCGCGGCGGCCGAGGAGATCGGCATCTCTCGGGCCGCGATCGAGGCCGCGTCGCGCGACATCGAGCTGGTCCGGGGCGAGGAGGACGCGCGCGCCGCGATCATGGCGCGCCGGCGCAAGGGCTTCCGGTCGCACCTGTTCTCGTTCGTCGTGGTGAACGCGTTTCTCTTCGCGATCAACGCGCTGACGCCCGGGCCGTGGTGGTTCTTCTGGCCGCTGCTCGGATGGGGGCTGGGGCTCGCCTTCCATGCGCGCGCCGCGCTCTCCAGCGACGTGTCGCCGCGGCGGCTCCGGCGGGAGATCGAGCGCAGCGCCGAGCGGGCGCGTCGGGAGGAGCTCCGGCGGCTCAAGGAGCGGCGCACGGCCGAGCGCCTCGAGCGCAAGCAGCGCCTCGAGCGGAGCGCCGAGGACCTCGGGCACGCCGTCGAGGAGGGCGTGGCGACGGTGCTCTCGCGGATCGCGCAGGAGATCCGCGGCAGCGTTCCGCCGGGGCCGGGGCCGGCGCCGGCAGAGGAAGCGGCGCGCAGGCAGCGGATCGCGCCGCTCGACGCGGACGACGCCGAGTCCGAGGCGCTCGGCGAGGAAGAGGCGGAGCGCGCGGGGCGGCGCGGCCGCGGCCGGCGCTGACGGCGTCGACGGCGCCACACCCCTCTCGACGACCCTGGGGGGCGAGAGCTCGGCGATCGCCTGGCGCACGCGAGGCTCTGCGTGATCCAGGTCTGGCGTCATGGGCTTCTTCTACGATCCTGCGCGCGAGCCGTTCCCGCCCCACCTTGTGGCGGCCCGCCTCACCCTGGTCATGCCGGGGAGCATCACGGACCTGAAACGATGTGCATGAGGCCGCGCTGGAGCGGCTCAGATCGCATGATCCGAAGCAGACGAGGGCTTCGGTGAAGCGTGGCTATCGACGCGCAATTTGTCGCTCACCACGTTGTTGAGCGCGATCGCTCGAGATGCCGCGGGCGCACGAGGCGCCCGGCTTCGGTGGGCGCGGGCACGCGAGCTGGCGAGCCTGCGTGGTCCGTGGGCGCCGAGGTCTGCGCCGGGCTCGGCGCGCAGGTGAAGGTGGTGAACGGCGAGGTCCAGGGTTGTATCACCTCCAGCTCCGCAGAGCCGCTCGCTGTGTTCCGGTGGACCTACACCGGGTTGGACACGGAGCTGAACTACAATGTGCTCGAGTACAGCGGCGGCAACCTGGTCGGCCAATCCGGGTGGATGCCGCCGACCCTGTCGAACGGATGTCCGCGCTGGTGATCGGGGCGCGCTCTTGACACGCGTTTGGCTCACCGCTGCTCCCGGGAAGCTGCGCGGGCCTCGTCCACGCGGCGCAGGCAGGCTTCCCGGTCAGCGCGGGCCATGGCTTCGGGCACGCGGAACAGGTCGATCCTCTGCTCGACGGGCATGCAGTAGGTGGTCGCAGCCCACAGCTTGGGATCGTCGATGCCGCGGAGCGGCTCGATGTCGGCCCACACCCGCGCGATCTTGTCGTCCGACGCGGTGACGATGCGCTTGCCATCGGGGCTGAACGACGCGCCATTGACCACGGAGTCGGAGGCCCGAAGGACCATGGGCTCGCCCGCGCCGTCGGCGTCCCACACCCGCGTGGTCATGTCGTGCGACGCGGTGACAATCCGCTTGCCGTCAGGGCTGAACCTCGCTGCCACGACCCAGTTCTCGTGACCGCGAAGGACGATGGGCGTGCCCGTGCCGTCGGCGTTCCAGACCCGCGCGGTCCCGTCAAAAGATGCGGTGACGATGCGCTTGCCGTCAGGGCTGAACTCCGCCGAGTAGACCTGCTCCTCGTGGCCGCGCAGAACGACGGGCTCACCCGAGTTGTCGGCGTTCCACACGCGCGCGGTCTTGTCCCAGGACGCGGTGACGATGCGCTCGCCGTCGGGGCTGAATGCCGCCGAGTAGACCTGATCCTCATGGCCGCGCAGAATGACGGGTTCACCGGAGCCGTCGGCGTTCCACACGCGCGCGGTCTTGTCCCAGGACGCTGTGACGATGCGCTTGCCATCGGGGCTGAACGCCGCCGCGTAGACCTGCTCCTCGTGGCCGCGCAGGACCACGGGCTGGCCAGCGCCGTCGGCGTTCCAGATGCGCGCGGTCCTGTCCCAGGACGCTGTGACGATGCGCTTGCCGTCGGGGCTGAACGCCGCTGAAGTGACCCGATCTTCATGACCGCGGAGGACGATGGGCTCGCCGGTTCCATCGGCATTCCACACGCGCGCGGTCCTGTCCCAGGACGCTGTGACGATGCGCTTGCCGTCGGGGCTGAACGCCGCCGAAATGATGACGTCCTTGTGACCACGGAGGGCCATGGGCTCGCTTGCCTCCTCGGCGTTCCACACGCGCGCGGTTCTGTCGTAGGACGCGGTGATGATGCGCTTGCCGTCGGGGCTGAACGCCGCCGAAGACACTCCCCTGTTGTGAAAAGGAATGACCAGGGGCTTGCCTGTGCCATCGGCGTTCCATACACGCGCGGTCTTGTCCCAGGACGCGGTGACGACGCGTTTGCCGTCGGGGCTGAATGCCGCCGAGTAGAGCACATCCTCATGACCGCGAAGGACCACGGGCTCACGCTTGCCGTCGGTGTTCCACACGCGGGCGGTCTTGTCCCATGATGCGGTGACGATGCGGTCGCCGTCGGGGCTGAACGCCGCCCAGTAGACAGAGTTCTCGTGGCCGCGCAGGACGATGGGCTTGCCGGTACCATCGGCGTTCCGTACCTGCGCGGTCTTGTCCCACGATGCGGTGACGATGCGGTTGCCGTCGGGGCTGAACGCCGCGGAAGTGACCCGATCGTCATGACCGCGGAGGACCACGGGCTCGCCGGTACCATCGGCGTTCCACACGCGCGCGGTCCTGTCCCAGGAAGCGGTGACGATGCGGTTGCCGTCGGGGCTGAACGCCGCGGAAGTGACCCGATCGTCATGACCGCGGAGGACCAGGGGCTCGCCGGTACCATCGGCGTTCCACACGCGCGCGGTCCTGTCCCAGGAAGCGGTGACGATGCGGTTGCCGTCGGGGCTGAACGCCGCGGAAGTGACCCGATCGTCATGACCGCGGAGGACCACGGGCTCGCCGGTACCATCGGCGTTCCACACGCGCGCGGTCCTGTCCCAGGAAGCGGTGACGATGCGGTTGCCGTCGGGGCTGAACGCCGCGGAAGTGACCCGATCGTCATGACCGCGGAGGACCACGGGCTCGCCGGTACCATCGGCGTTCCACACGCGCGCGGTCCTGTCCCAGGAAGCGGTGACGATGCGGTTGCCGTCGGGGCTGAACGCCGCGGAAGTGACCCGATCGTCATGACCGCGGAGGACCAGGGGCTCGCCGGTTCCATCGGCGTTCCAGACGCGCGCGGTCCTGTCGTAGGACGCGGTGACGATGCGCTTGCCGTCGGGGCTGAACACCGCCGAGGAGACATAATCCTGGTGACCGTGCAGGACCACGGGCTCGCCGGTACCATCGGCGTTCCACACGCGCGCTGTCTTGTCCCAGGATGTGGTGACGATGCGCTCGCCGTCGGGGCTATAGCTCGCGGACAGGGCCGCATCCGGATGGATGANATAGCTCGCGGACAGGGCCGCATCCGGATGGATGAGCACCGCGCGAGCGATCCAGCGATGCAACGCCCAGCGCGCGAGGACGGCCCACCCCCGCGGCACGTCGGGCGGCTCGATCTCTCTCAGGATGGCGAGCACGGTCGTTGGATCGGCCTGCAGCTCACGGGCCGTGGCCATGCGGGTCGCGTTGCGCGCTTCTCGGGCCTCGACCTGCGCACGAGCCGCTTCTTGATCGGCGCGCGCAGCTTGCTGGCTGGCATCGATCGCCAGGCGCGATACGAGGAGCGCAGCCGCGCCGAGCGTGGCCATCAAGCCCACCCCGAACCGCTGGCGCAGGCGCA
>NZ_JEMA01000370.1 GCF_001589285.1 Sorangium cellulosum
CCGGCCCCGAGGTCGCCGCCGGCGCCTTGCCCATCGGCGCCTCCCTGACCGCCGGAGGCCTGGCCGCCAGGTCCGCTCCCTCCGCCGCTACCCTGCGCGCCGGCGCCGCCGCTCTGCCCGCCAGGAAGCGTCGGCGCCGGCATCGAGGGCGGCNGAAGCGTCGGCGCCGGCATCGAGGGCGGCGACGGCGGCGGGAGGTCCGACCGCGATCGTTCGTCCACGCAGGCGCCTCCGGCGAGGGCGGACAGGAGCAAGGGCAACTGCAGGAGCAGATGTCGCAGGGGCATGTAGGACGTCGAGCGCATACCGGTGCACCGTGCCTTTCTTGGGTCGTTTCGCGGCTACATGGAGCGAAGGCCGGCCCATGCCCAGTGTCCCGGTGTTCCAGATGTTCATCCGCTGCACGGCGCCGCTTCAGTGGGGGCGGCCGTCCGGCGCCTGTCGCGCAGCGCGCCGCGCCTCACCGTCCGGCCCTGGCGGATCAGCGCTCATCCGGCCGCACGCACGACGCGCCCCTGCGTCGTCACCACGGCGCGCTCGAGGGGCGCCTCGGCGTCCGCGCCGACGCTCACCCGCGCTCCCGGCCACACAACGCACCCGCGCAGCGCCCCGGCCCCCTCGACCCGCGCTCCCGCGCCCACGACGCTGCCGGTCACGTCCACGCCCTCGGCCACGGACGCGCCCGGGCCGACGTGGCTCTGCAGGCCACGCTGCGCGAGCCAGCGCGCGCTCGCCGCGAGGTACGCGGCGACAGTGCCGATGTCGTGCCACACGGCCGGCGCCGCGAACGTCGCGAGCGCGCGCCCCTCGCGCAGCCACGGCAGGTACACGTCCCCCACCATGCAGCCGCGCGGCGGCAGCCGCCGCCTGAGCGCCTCGCCGACCACGTGCACGCCCACGAAATCGCCGCCCGCGACCTCCTCGCCGAAGCGCTCGCCGCGCAGCCGGACCACCTCGCCCTGCGCGCCGACGCCCACGGTCCCCTCTCCGGCCGGCCTCGGCGCGACAGCGAGCGTCGCGGCCGCGCCGCGCTGGCCGTGCGCCGCGCAGAGCGCCGCCACGTCGAGGTCGATCAGGATGTCGCCGTTCCAGAGGACCACGTCGCCGTCGCCGAGCGCGCCCGCCGCGTTCGCGAGTCCCCCGGCGGTGCCGAAGGGCTCCGGCTCGTGAAGGACGTCGACAGGCACCGGGAACGCCGCGATCAGGTCGCGCGAGAAGCGCTCCGCGAGGTGAGACTTGTTCAGCGCGGCGCGCCGCACGCCGCCCGCGGCGAGCTGCTCGGCGATGTGCGCGATCAGCGGGCGATCGCCGAGCCACAGGAGCGGCTTCGGCAGCTCGTCCGTGAGCGGGCGGAGCCGGGTCCCGAGCCCCGCGGCCAGGATCATGGCAGAGGCCATGCGCGGGAGGATCGCCCCTTCGCGGGAAACGTCAAAGAAATCGAGGGCGAGCGCGCTGTCGCGGGGCGCGGGCGCGGGCACGAGGCACGGCCGCGGGTCGACACCCCGGGGCCCCGGGAGCTCACTCCCCCCGCACGAGGAGCTACCGGGCCGCAGCCCGCCTTCCGGCACGCAGATCCGGACGACGCGCGCGAGGTCGCCGAGGATGCGTTCGACCGCCCCCATTCCGCCTGCCTTGATCGCGCGGCCGACGCCGCCCCGGCGGCTGCGTCGGCCCGGTCGTGCCCGGCCCGACCTGGGCGCGATCCGGCGACCTGGGCGCGATCCGGCGACGGGGCGCTGTGTGCTCTGCGCGGGCGCGTCCGTCGCCCTCCTGCGGGCGAGTGGGCGGCCGAAAACTCGACGCCCCCGGTGGCCGCGTGGTAGCTCCGCCGGGTGCGTTCAACTGCGCTCGCCGTCCTCTCCGCCGCGCGGCGGAGCTCCGCGCCCTGGGCCGCGGCCGGGTTGCTCGGCTTCGGGGCCGTGATCCTCGCAGCGCAGAGCTGCGGCAACGACGCCGTGGGCGTCGACGCCTGCCGGCGGATCGAGACGGCCCGGTGCGAGGCCGCCGCCGTGTGCCCGGAGTGGGTCGGAACGGCCAGCGCCGACGAGCGGGTGAAGACCTGCGTCGAGTTCTACTGGGACCAGTGCCTGCACGGCATCAAGGGCGTCACCACCAGCACGGGCACCGGCGCCGCGCTGGCGGAGCCGGCGGAAGCCCAGGTCCAGGCCTGCGTCGACGCGGTCGGCGCGACGCGCGCGTGCGCGAGCGACAAGGTCGCTTCCATGGCGGAGTGCTCCGCCGAGCTCGCGGACGGTGAGGATGGCTCGCTCAGCCCCTGCGGCGTGATCACCGAGCGGGCGCACGCGCTCGAAGCGTGCGCGTTCGTCGGCACGGACGCGCCGACGGAAGCGCCGGGCGGCGGCGGCGCCGGCGACGGTAGCGCCGGCGGCAGCAGCGCGGAC
>NZ_JEMA01000371.1 GCF_001589285.1 Sorangium cellulosum
CGCCGCGCCACCTGGGACCATTGCGCCCGCAGCGACGCGGGCGCGATCGCGGCCGCCCCGACGGCCGCGCTGCATCGGCTGTTCGCGCGCTCGGGGGCGCGCAGGCAACAAGCACGTTCGACAAGGGAGAATCCAACATGATGATCGAGATCGCCGAGAAGCTCCGCACCGTGAAGACCGTTGTTGGCACCATCGAGAAGCAGTTCGGGAAAGGGGCGATCATGGCCTTGAACGACGAGAGTGAGACGAGGGACATCGGCCTGATCCGGAGCGGCTCGCTGTCGCTCGACGCGGCGCTCGGGATCGGCGGCTATCCGCGCGGGCGCATCGTGGAGATCTACGGCCCGGAGTCGTCGGGGAAGACGACCCTGACGCTCCACGCGATGCGGGAGGCGCAGCGGTCCGGCGGCGTCGCCGCGTTCATCGACGCCGAGCACGCGTTCGACGTCACATACGCGCGCTCGGTCGGCGTCGACATCGACAGGCTGCTCGTCTCGCAGCCCGACAACGGCGAGCAGGCGCTCGAGATCGTCGAGATGCTCGCGCGCTCGAGCGCCGTCGACGTGATCGTCGTCGACTCGGTGGCTGCGCTCACGCCGAAGGCCGAGATCGAGGGGGACATGGGCGATTCCCACATGGGCCTCCAGGCGCGGCTGATGAGCCAGGCGCTCCGGAAGCTCACGGGGATATGCCACCGCACGGACACGACGCTCATCTTCATCAACCAGCTCCGGCAGAAGATCGGCGTCGTCTTCGGCAACCCCGAGGTGACCACCGGCGGCAACGCGCTCAAGTTCTACGCGAGCGTGCGCCTCGACGTGCGCCGCGTGGGGCCGGTGAAGGTGAGCGACGAGGCCATCGGGTCGAGGACGCGCGTCAAGGTCGTGAAGAACAAGCTGGCGCCCCCGTTCCGTGAGGCCGAGTTCGACATCCGCTGGGGTTCCGGCATCGACAGCGCCGCGGATCTCATCGACTTCGCCTGCCAGCTCGGCGTGGTGGAGAAGAGCGGCGCGCACCTGTCGTTCGGCGGCGAGCACATAGGGCAGGGGAGGGAGCGCGCCCGGGAGGCGCTGATCGGCAAGCCGACGCTCGCGACGTCGCTCCGCGCCGCCGTCGACGCGGCGGCGCCGGCGCGGCCCGGAGGCAGCGCGGCGATGGACGCCTGAGCGATGCCCGCAGAGGGCGAGTCCGGCGACGGGGCGCCGCCGGACCCGCTCCTCGCGTTTCACGACGACATGGCGCCTCACGAGGAGCGACGCACCACGGCAGGAAGATAAAGAGAAGAACACGGACGACTGCAGACGGTACAGGCGACAGAGACGACATCAAACGACGTCAGAAGACGACACGCAATCCAAGGGAGCACATCATGAACGAAGGACTGAACAAGGTGATTCTCATGGGCAATCTCGGGTCCGATCCGGAGCTGCGCTACACCGGCAACGGTACGCCGGTGCTCCAGCTCCGCATGGCGACGAATGAGTCGTTCGTCGACAAGAACAAGGAGCCCAAGGAGCGCACCGAGTGGCACAACATCGTGTTCTGGGGGCCGCGCGCCGAGGCGCTCGCGAAGGTGCTGACCAAGGGCGACGGCGTGCTGATCGAGGGCGGGCTGCGCACGTCGAGCTACGAGAAGGATGGAATCCGTCGCTACCGCACGGAGGTGATCGCGCGGGACCTCCGCTTCACCGGGCGCCGCGCCCTCGGGCAGCCGCCGCCGGGGCTGGAGGACGACGGCGAGGCGACGCAGCCCGGGGCGGGGGTGCCGACCACCGCGCGGCTCGGGAAGAACGGCGCGCGCGGGCGGCCCCCGGAGGTGCCTGCGCTGGATGAGCTGCCGTACTGAGGCCGTCCGGCGGGGAGGGAGCTGGAGCGGGGCGGCAGCCTTGTGCCGCCTCGCGGCGCTCCGCGTCCCCGCGGGCCACGGCCTGACCCGGGGCGCGTGCCTCTCTCCCGGCGTGCCGCTCGCGAGCGCGCGCTCCCCCGGCGCTCCCTCGCCACGCGCGCCCTGGCCTGGCTCCCCGTCGCACCAAGAAATGCAGCACGGGCGACAAAATCCAACAACGATTGATGGAATCCAGCAGGGCTGGTGTCCAGAGGTGATCAACGGCGCTCCGTTCTTGACGCTCGCCATGAGGAATCGGTCGGGTTGCACGGGCACAGCCATCGCCGTGCTCTGGGGCTCGACAGCCCGGGCGCCGGCGCGCGCGTCACGGCGCGCCGGCGCGCCTCCGCCGTCCCTCGGCGCGCACCTCGGGTGAGCTGCTCTTCTTCTTGACGGCGGCTCGCCCCTCCAGGCTCCGGGCCGCCCGCTCGGCCTTGCGCCGGGCCTCCTCTCGGACCACCCCGCAATGCAGCTCGAGCCCCCAGCGCGTGGAGCGCTGCTGGATTCCAGCAGCGCCAGTCTCCGGGATCGCTCGATCGATGAGCACATCCGTCCCGTCGACGTTGGCGCGCGGCGTCAGCCGCTTGACGGCCGAGTCGATGCGTCGATCTCTCCATCAAACGGTGGACACTGTCCGGCCGTGCCGTCCGAAGAGCTCTTGTGTCCCACATGGCCCCATGAAAATGAATCGTTGGCTCGAGCCGTGTTCGAAGTGTGTTGACGGAAGCCGTGTATAGGAAGTAAACAACGGATGCTAGGCTCGACCCGACCAGGTGCGATTCTCTGGCTGTACCCGATCGACCTCCTCAACCGAATCTGCTCGGCCTGCGGAACTGCAACGTGGTAACCGTTAACCGAGGTAATTCATGCTCAGCAATGTGTCTCGCTTTCTGATGGTGTCTGCTGCTGCTTCTCTCGTCGCGTTCGGCTCCGCCCGCGCAGAGGCCGACGAGGTGTGCGGTGAGGAAGACCCCGCTTTCGATGTCCCTTCCGCCATCCATGCGGGCGCGCTCAGCGCCGTCGCTAACCCCCCCGTGGTGGGGACCGGCGGTGCGTTGTTCTCGTGGATCCAGGCGAACGAGTTCTGGGACCACGGGGACCCGATGCTGGAAGAGGAGTTCGACGAGGACGATCTCTTTTACCTCTGGGGTTCACAGGGCCCGACCTCGGAACAGTACTATGCCAAGCTCGTCGCGCAGCAGTCGAAGGCTGGTCTGGATATCGCGCTGATCTCGAACATCACCTCCGTCGCTGCGGGTGACGTGCTCGTCCTCAACAAGACGATGACATACTCGGGGCACACCGTGATCGTCAACGGTGCGGCGGTGGAGCTCACGACGCAGCTCAATCCGAAATTCCTGAGCACGAGGCAGTGGGCGTTGCCCATCATCGACTCCACCTCCTCGAAGCATGGATGCAACACGACCTATCCCGATAGCCGGTGGACGGGGGGCAGCAGCTGCTCCGTCGGCACGTTCACCACGGGGCCGGGGACGGCGTACATGCGTCTCTACACGGATCTGAGTGGGAATCTGCTGGGCCACACCTGGAGCGTCACCTCGTCCATGACCGGCTATTACTCGCAGACGGATCGGCCCTACGTGATCGCAAGGCTGACGTCGACGCAGTGCGCTCTCGACCATGCGGATCACGGGGAGCCGTGAACCTGAGCCGCGCACTCGCGCGCGGCGCCGCGGTCGCCGGGCGGTCCTGAGGGCGCGAGCGCGCTCGGGACCGCCCTCTCTCACCCCCGCTGCCTACCGCATCCCCTGCTTCTGATCCGACGCCGGCACGCGACAGAGCTGGGCGATGCCCTTTCCGCTCAGCTTCTCGCGCGTCAGCTCGAACTGCGGCACGTACATGCAGAAGCGCCCGCTCTTCTCGGTCGCGATGCTCGCGCGGCGCGAGATCATCTCCTCGAGCTCCGAGCGGGATACCGCGGTGTCCGTCTTCAGCGTGTCCGTGACCCGCAGCTCCGGCGCGTTCGGGCAGCTCATCGAGGCGGACACCGTGAGGTTGGGCTTCACCTTCTCCTGATCGCCGGCCCCTGACCCGGCCTGGCTGCCGCCCTGCGCCGCGCCGGCCTGGGCCTGGCGCTCGCCCTGAGCGCCGCCGCCCTGCGTCCTGCCGGCCTGATCCTGGCTGCCTCCCTGCGCCCTGCCGGCTTGCGCCTGGCTGCCGGCCTGAGCCCTTCCGGCTTGCGCCTGACTGTCGGCCTGAGATCCCCCGGCCGGAGCCTGGACGCCGCCGGTGTCCTGGCCGCGGCCCTGCGCGCCGCCGGCGTGGGCGTGGGCGCCGCTGCCGGGCGCCTGCGCCGCGCCGCCCGTCTGGCCCTGCGCGCCCGTGCCGCCCCGTCCCTGGCTGCCGCCGCCGGGCTGGATGCCCGAGGGCTGCTGCGACTTGCCCGCCGCGGTCGGCTCGATCCGGCCGTTCACGGAGGCCGTGTACGTGCACCCGTCCTCGACCTGAAACGAGATCTGCTCCTGGAGCTTCATGGGCTTCATGGCCTGCTTCTTCTGGCCTTGCCCCTGTTGCTGCGCGCGCTGGCCGCCGCTCGCGCCGGCCTGGTCGCCGTGCTGCGCGCTGCCTCCCTGCTGCGCGCTGCCTCCCTGCTGTGCGCCGCCGTGCTGCGCGCCGCCCTGCGGCGCCCCCGGGGTGCCCGACTCACGCTGGTGCGGCTGGCCCGTGCTGCCCGTCTGAGCGGCCGCCAGCGCCGGCGCGGCCGCGAGCGCGCCCACGGTGAGCGCGACATGGATGTACCGATTCGATTTCATATTACCCCCACCATGCAACTTGCTCGAGTTCGTGTTCGCCACCGCCGCGGGCCGAGCGCGCCCGCCTACGCGGCCTGATCCCAGACTTTCCTCGTCAGCGCGTCCTTGATCCACGCGAGGTGCCGCTTCTCATCGTCGTAGTTGCGCTCGACGATGGCCCGCGCCTCGGTCGTGAGACCCTCGTTCAGCGCCGCCTCGTACTGCCGGTTCGAGAGCTCCTCGTTGCCGCGCATCGCGAGGAGCGCGCTCTGGTCTCCCATGCTCGTGATCGCCGTGAATCCCTCGATGATCTTGCCCTTGAGGTCGCGGGTCTGCGCCGGGGCGCCGCCGAGCGACGACACGTGCGCGCTCAGATCCACCACGTGGCGCGCGTGATCGTCCCGGAACCTCCCGAGCATCTCCCTGATCCGAGCGTGCTCGCACGCCTCGATGGCCTGGTCGTACGAGGCGACCGCGTCGCGATCGAGCTGGATGAGGTCGTTCAGGACCTCGATGACGTCTCTCGCCATATCGACACTCCTTCCGGGGTCGCGCTGGGCACAGACCCCCCCGCCCACCACCTTGGGCCTTTGCGCAGGGACGCAAGCCATGCGCGACGCATCAGGCCACGCCCGCGGCCGCCGTCGCCGCGCTCGGCTCGATCGCCTCGCAGGGCCGAGCCCGGCGGCCGCCACGGGCGGACCGGCAGCCGAACGGACCGACGACCTCGACCTGGCACGGACCGTGAACAGTCGTCGGGAAACCCCGACAGCTTCCGTGCACCGGCGCGAGCGCCGGCGCCACGGTGGAGATGGGATGTGCCCATGAAACGATGTCTTCGCTCCCCGATCCGCGCCGCCCTCGCGCTGCTCCTCGTCGCTGCCGCCACGGGGTGCGCCGAGGGGCTCGCGAACGCGCCCAGCATCAACCGCGAGTGGACCCCGGAGGACCGCGAGCAGGACGCCATCGCCAACGGTCCGGGCTCGTGCCCGCGCGAAGGTCAGGATCCGCTGGCGCCCCCCGGCGAGCAGCGCGCCATCTGCCCGCGCCCGCCAGCGCCGACGATGCCCAGCTTCGCCGCCTCGCCCTGACAGCGCGGCTCCCGGGGCGACGTGACACGCGCGCAACAGAGGGCCCACGAGCGCCTCGCGAGCAGGCCAGTCGCGCCGGCGTCCGCGCGTCCTCGCATGCGCCCGGCGCGAGGAAGGCAGAATGTCCCTGCATGAGGCGATCTGCCTCATGCAGGGGAGCTCGCCCGGCGATCCCGGCCGCTACGGATCGGGGGCGCCGGCGTCCGCGGTCGCGCCTGCCGCCGAGGGGCGGCTCCGCGGCTCGCGCGGCTCGCGCGGCTCGCTCATCTCCTGCGGCTCGCGTGGCGCGCTGGCCGAGCGCTCGCACGCGCCGGCGACCGCCGCGTCGGTCGTGGGCTGGCCGCGCCGGCGGTGCTGCGGCGCGATCGGGATCGTGATCGGCTCCTCGATGAGCTCCGGCTCGAGCGCGCCGCAGGCGGGGACGAACCACGGTGCGCCCGGCTTGCGATCTTCGTCCACCTTCCACGCGCGCGGCACCTTTCTCAGCCCGACGGGATAAACGGTGAGTCCCCCGGGGTGGACGTGGATGCGCAGGAAGTTCTTGTAGTCCTCGATCCGGAGCGCCGAGAACGCCTCGTTGCCGTGCCGCCGCGCGATGTTGAGCGAGATCAGGAGATAGACGCCCATGAGCGTCGACCCGACCACGGCGCCGGTCACGCCGACGAAGAGCGTCACGCCGAGGAGGCTCCACAGCGACGCGTGGTGCCGGACGTCGACGTCGAGCAGCGCGCCGCCGAGGTAGGTGAGCCCCAGCGCGGCCCCGAGGTGCGCGAAGGCGTGGAGCGAGCCGGCGAGGCGGCGATACCAGGCCCGGCTCGTGTCGGTGAAGAAGATGAACAGGAGCAGGACGACGAGCACCCACGCCACCGCGCCCGATCCGGGCTTCGGCAACGTCAGGGAAGAGAGCATGTAAACGAAGGCGGCCACTGGCCAGAAGCCGAGGTTGTACCGGGCGAACAGGAGGTTGCGCCAGGCGAGCCGGCGCGAATCCGACGCTGACGGGAACGACGCCTTCAGGGCATAGCGACGCTGGTCCGCGCCCGCGCCGGAGCGGACCTCCTCGACCAGCTCGCCGTGGGTCGGGTGCAGGAACGCGCCCCCGCCGCCCGCGGTGATGTTCTGCCGGCCGTCCGCGGACTCGTGGCGGCGGTAGTGGTGCAGATCGCCGGCGACGCGCGCGACGACCTCGACCCCGGGCCGCGCGTCCGCGAGCTGCTTCTCGAAGAACGCGAGGTTGCTCTGGAGATCAGGGTTGTAGAGGGCGCCCTTCACCCAGTCCGGCTCGGCGGTGCAGATCACCACGCGATCGCCGTCGCGCATCTCCTGCCTCGCCAGCCGGCAGAAATACTCGATCTGCGGCTGGTCGATGTCGGCCTCGAGGTGGATGTCCACGCCGAGCAGCCAGAAGCCGTGGGGGAGCTTGAGCGCGAAGTAGCTCCGCGACTGGAGCGTCTTCCACGCGCCGAGCGTGCGCTTCTGGCCGAACAGGCGCATGAAGCTCGTCAGCCCGTCGTACCAGTCGTGGTTGCCCGGGATCGCGAACAGGTACGGCGCCTCCTTCAGCTCGGCCTTCGGGAGCGCGGCCGCGTAGGGCTCGACGAGGCGCGTCCAGTACGCCTGCCGCGTGGCCGAGGGGTACACCTGGTCGCCGCCCATGATCAGCACCTCTCCGCGCCGCGTCTCCCGCCCGCCGAGCGAGAGCGCCGGCCGGGCGAGCACGCTCGCGATCGCGTACGTCGGGTTGAAGCCGTCGCCGGTGTCCGCCACGTAGTCGAGCCAGAGCTCGTCGCGCGCGGCGCCGCCGCGGACGGCGAAGTCGAACGGCGCCTGGGGCCCCGCGATCGCCTCGAGGAGCCGGAAGTCGCCGCGCGCGCCCATCAGGCGGGAGACGGTCATGTCGAGCGCGGAGCGGGCGAGCTGGAACGGGCTGTACCAGCACGTCATGACGGTCCGCTGGAGCGCCTCGAGCCGCTCGCGAGCCGGGCGATCGGTCATCCATCCCCTCCCGTCACGAGAGGGTATCACCGTCCGGGCGTCGCGTCGCCTCGGCCCCGCGGACTTCCACGCTGCAGGGCGCCGTAGTAGGCATTCTCGCCATGCAATTTCACCTGGGCAGGTTGATCGACCATGTTCATCTCCGCGTCGCCGACCTGGAGCGGAGCAAGCGCTTCTACAGCGCGGTGCTGCAGGTGCTCGGGCGCGACCCGGTGCAGGACGGGCCGGGCTATTTCTCCGCGGACGAGCTGTTCGTCTCGCCGAGCGACGGCGGGCCGGTGTCGCGCGTGCACCTCGCCTTCCAGACGGCGGACCGGGAGCAGGTGCACCGCTTCCACGAGGCGGCGCTCGCCGCCGGGGGCCGCGACAACGGCGCTCCCGGGGAGCGGCAGTACCACCCAGGGTATTACGGGGCCTTCGTGCTCGATCCCGACGGGAACAACATCGAGGCCGTCCACCACGGGCCGTCGCAGCGGTCGGCGCCATCGGTCGTGATCACGGCCGGTTCCTGAGGGGGCCGCGCTCCGGCGCGCGGCTCAGGCGCCGTCCTTGAGGCAGCCGGCGAGCTCGCTGAGGAGCTTGTCGGTCGCCTCCAGCCCGCTCGTGAAGACCTCGCCGTCCCTGGCGCGGCGGGAGAGCCGCATGTCGGGCGAGAGCCGGTACGGCGAGCCCTTCGGCTGCACCAGCCGGAGCACCTTGGCGTGATCGAGCGGGGTGTCCTCGCGCAGGTGCAGCGTGACCCCCTTGGCGCTCGCCTCGCACGCGAGCGCCTTCAGCCGGCGCAGCTCGGTCTTGAGCCGCATCAGGTGCACGAACCGGCGCGCCTCGATCGGCGGCGGGCCGAAGCGGTCCTCCATCTCGACGGCGAGGTCCTGGACGTCCTCGGCCCCGCCGGCGCTGGCGAGCCGCTTGTAGAGGGAGAGGCGTACGCCGACGTCGGAAATATACTCCTCTGGCAGAAGCGCGTCGGTGTCGAACGAGAGCTCGGGATCGACGTCGTGGACCACGGGCTCGCCGCGGAGCTCGTGGACGGCCTCGTCGAGCATCTGGCAGAAGAGCTCGAAGCCGACCTGGGCGACGGTGCCGCTCTGCTCGGCGCCGAGGAGGTCGCCGGAGCCGCGCAGCTCCAGGTCGAGCGAGGCGATCTGGAAGCCGGAGCCGAGCTCTGTGTGCCGCTCGAGGGCCTCGATGCGGGCGCGGGCCTCGTCGGTCATGGCGTTCGGGGGCGGGACGATGAGGTAGCAGTAGGCGCGCTCCTTGGAGCGGCCGACGCGGCCGCGGAGCTGGTAGAGCTGCGAGAGGCCGAACATGTCGGCGCGGTCGATGAGGATCGTGTTGGCGCGGGGGATGTCGAGGCCGCTCTCGATGATGGCGGTGGCGCAGAGGACGTCGTAGCGCCCCTCGACGAAGTCGAGCATGGCCTGCTCGAGGTTCTGCTCGCTCATCTGGCCGTGGGCGACGCAGATGCGGGCGCTCGGGACGAGCTCGGCGAGGCGGGCGGCGCGCTCGTAGAGGCCCTCGACGCGGTTGTAGACGTAGAAGACCTGGCCGCCGCGGCCGACCTCGCGGAGGACGGCCTCGCGGAGGACGGCCTCGTCGTGGCGCGTCACGACGGTGCGGATGGCGCGGCGGTCGATCGGGGGGGTGCTGATGATCGACATGTCGCGCAGGCCGGAGACCGCCATCTGGAGGGTGCGGGGGATGGGGGTGGCCGAGAGCGTGAGGACGTCGACGTTGGTCTTGAGGGCCTTGATGCGCTCCTTGTGGGTGACGCCGAAGCGCTGCTCCTCGTCGACGACGAGGAGGCCGAGGCGCTTGAAGTGGATGTCCTTGGAGAGGAGGCGGTGGGTGCCGATGACGACGTCGACGCTGCCGTCCCGGAGGCCGCGGGAGACCTCGTCCTGCTCCTGCTTGGTCTGGAAGCGGGACAGGGCGCGGACCTCGATGGGGTAGGAGGCCATGCGGGTCTTGAAGCTGAGGTAGTGCTGCTGCGCGAGCACCGTGGTTGGGCAGAGGACGGCGACCTGCCGGCCGGCGTTGGCGGCGCGGAAGGCGGCACGGATGGCAACCTCGGTCTTTCCGAACCCGACGTCGCCGCAGACGAGGCGGTCCATGGGGCGACCGGACTCGAGGTCGGCCGCGACCTCGGCGATGGCCCGGGCCTGGTCGGGCGTCTCGTCGAAGGGGAAGGTGGCCTCGAAGGCGCGGTAGTCGTCGTCCGGCGGATCGACGGGCTCGGCGGTGGCGGCGCGGCGCTCGGCGTAGAGGCGCAGGAGCTCGTCGGCCATCTTGCGGACGCTCTTCTCGACCCGCGCCTTCGTCTTGGCGAACGTCTGCCCGCCGAGCCGGTCGAGCCTGGGGGCGCCCTCGCCGCCGCTGAATTTTTGAATCTGGTTGAGGCGGTAGACGGGGAGGTAGAGCTTGTCGCCGCCGGCGTACTCGACGGCGATGAGATCGACCGTGGTTGACCCGACCTGCTTGTGGACGAGGCCGAGGTAGCGGCCGATGCCGTGGTCGACGTGGACGACGTAGTCGCCGACACCGAGGTTGCGGAGGTCCTCGAGGAACGCTTGCGAGGGCTTCGCGGAGGAGGCTGCGGCGCGGGCGGCGCGGCGGTGGGCGCGGGCGCCGAAGATCTCCTCCTCGGTGACGAGCGCGAGCCCCTCGGCCGGGGCGATGACGCCGCGCGCCAGCGAGCCGGTGACGACGAGCGCGGTGTCGCGCGGGGCGGCCGGGCTCGTGCCGTCGAGGAAGGCAGGGTCGAACGGGCCGAGGTGGGCCTTCACCCGCACGTCGCGGTGGCGGAGCAGGGTGACGAGGCGCTCAACCTGGGTCTGTGCGCGCGCGGCGATGAGCACGCGCAGGCCCGCTTCTTGCCAAGCGACGACGCGGCGCACCAGCGGGTCGAGGGCGCCGTGCTTGCCCCGCGAGGAACGGGCGGCCTTGATGGCGCGCTCGAGGTCCGACTGGTCGCGTGTGGCCAGGGAGGGAGCGCCCTCCGGGGCGACCTCGAAGCGCTCCAGCGAGTCCTGGTTTTCCACGGCGCCCTCAACCCCGGTGCGATGCAGCGCAACCACGGTGCGGGCCCCGAGCCACGAGGCGACGCGCGCTTCCTCGTCGTAGAAGGCGTCGAGCGGGAAGTGCGGCTCGCGGTCCTTGTGGTTCCGGTCGGCGGCGGCGCGGCCGAGCTCGTCGCGCAGGGCGGCGGTGAGGGAGGCCGGGTCCTCGAGGAGGACGAGCGCGTCGTCGGGCAGGTACGCCGCGAAGGAGGCGAGGTCGACGTAGGCCGGCAGGTAGCCCTCGGCCCCGAAGAAGGCGCGGCCGCTGGCGACGTCGTCGACCAGGGCGCGCGCCTTGGACGAGGGGAAGTCGATGGCGTCGCAGACGGCGCGGACGCGCTGGCGGGCGCGCTCGACGTTGTCAGGGGTGAGGATCGCCTCGCGCGCCGGTGGGAGCCAGACCTCCTTGACGTCGGCGACCGTGCGCTGGTCGTCGGGGTTGAAGGTCTTGATCGACGCGATGATGTCCCCGTAGAAGTCGATGCGCACCGGCAGCTCGGCGGAGGGCGCCCAGACGTCGAGGAGGGCGCCGCGAACGGCGAACGACCCGGGATCCTCGACGAGGGGGCTGCGGACGTAGCCGGAGGCGCCGAGACGGGCGGAGAGCGCGTCGCGGTCCATCTCCTGCTCGGCGATGACGAGCTCGGCGTGCTCGGTGACCTCGTCCCTGGGCACGACCTTGCGGGCGAGCGCGGCGATGGGGCAGACGAGGACCGACCACGGCAGGTCCATGCCGAGGTGGAAGAGCGTGGCGAGGCGGGTCTGGGCGCCGCGGCGGTCCGGGTTGACGTCGGCGTACGGGCTGGCCTCGTTCGGCACGTAGAGCAGGACGCGGCCGGAGGCGGTGGCGCCGGCGGCCTCGGCGTCGTCGGCGTCCCGGTCGGCGAGCAGGAACGAGGCGTCGGCTGCGAGGGCGCGGGCGCTGTCGACGTCGGCGGTGACGGCGACGACGGGGCGGCCGGGGGCGGCGGCCATGAGGCGCCGGACGACGAGGGCGCCGGCCGAGCCGGCGGCGCCCGTCACGTGGAGCGCGCCAGGCGGCGCGGCCGCGAGCTCCGCGGCGATGTCGCGGGGCGTGACGACGCGGCGGTCCGTGGGGAGGTCGAACGACGGGAGCGGCTCGTGGTCGGCCGGTGCGGACGCAGGTGCGCCGCTCGCGTCGGTGTCGCTCGAGGCGAGCTCGTCGAGGTTGCGGGCGAGCTCGCCCATGGTGGCGGTCAGCGGGGAGATCGAGGCGGCGAGGAGGGGGCGCTCGGGGGGCATCGGCGCAGCGCGGTCTAGCATGGGGCGGGTGAGCCGTGAGGCGTGAGCCGAACGTGCTGGGCGGGGACGTAGGCGCGCCCTCGAACCGAACCGACAACCGAACCGAAACCGAACCGACCGTGGTTGACCCAACCGAACTGACCGAGGTTGACCCGGCCACCCGCGGCCACCCGACCCGACCGTGGTTGCGGCCTGGCCGCTGGCCGCCGACCCAACCGCCGGCCGGCCACCCGACCGTGGTTGCGTCGAATCCGAATCGGCGTCGAATCGTGGTTGCCGATCCGACCGCGGTTGCGACCGGCCCTCAAGTGGCCACCTGGTCCCCCGAGAGCCTGCCGTGGTTGCAACCCGGCCCGTGCCGAACTGACCGAGGTTGCGGCGAAGCGACCGTGGTTGCAACCCGGCCCGTGCGCGGGCCGCAGAGGTGCCCGACCGTGGTTGCGCCGACACCCAACAGCGTCGACAGCGATCTCAGGGCAACGGGCGCTCGCGAGGCGCCTACGCTGCGGCGAGCTCCCCGTCGTTGACAGCAACTCCGTGAAACACACGCATCCACCATGTTCCCACAGGGAAAACTGTAGTGCGTACGCCTGCTCGCCAATGCTCCAGCGAACGGCGATAGGCGACGCGAAACGCCCGCATCGCAGCAATGGCGGCCTTTCGTTCATGCTTACGCCCTCGGCCCACCGCAAACGTCGGATTGAGCTCTCGAAGCGGCTCCAGGCTCGTAGCGCGCTCGTAGGGTGAAACCTCGCACGCGCGCGCGGCGCCGAGGAAGTCAAGCTCCTTCTGTTCTACGGTTGCACGAGCCTGCTTCTCATGCTGCTCTAGCCTGTGTGTGATCTCGCGGCGAAACTGGTCAGCATCGCTAGCTTGTACGGATGGCGGAAGCGTGATCGGAAGTGCGGCCTCTTCGGGCCACTGTGGGTTCTTCGGGTTAAAATAAGTCTCGGGGCGTTTCGCGTGAAGTGTACCGCTCCCGATCTCACCTACGAGCACCTTCGCCCCTGGCCATTCGTATGCGTGCTGCACGAGACCAGCGGTTACTGGATTCGCGAGGGTATAAGCTATCTTATCCACAAGCGCATCCCGTGTTGCCAGGTGTACCACGCTCGTCGCCCCATGGTCCCATACCGGGCCCTCCCACGCGCGCAGGACCTTGGTTCCGAGCGCGGCAAGGCGATGGAACTGCTGAAGAAAGCGTGGGAGCTCGCCACGGGTGTCGGTAACAACAAGATGAAGGTGTGTGGACATCACGCAAAGCGCGTGTACGAGAACACCATAGCGGCGAGCCGTTACGGTCAGGGTGTAAATTATGAGCTGAGTGATGGCTGAATCGGGACGCAAGAGGAAGTGTCTTCGTAGGACACGGCGCGTGAGGAGATAGGTCGCGCCGGGGACGATTGCGCGGGGCTGGCTCATGGTCGGAGGGGGAATGTCAAGCTCCGTGCCAGACTAAAAAAGCGGCTGATTTCCAGGGATGCTGACGTCCGCACAGCGTCCGCCCGGGTGGCGGACGCCACCCTCTCCGCCACTTTCGCCAGCCAAGGCGGGTCGCTCAGGTCGGGGGTGTCATCGGGCGGCCGCTATCGCCCGTTCGTTGTTGGATGTCGAGCCCGCAACGTGGGTCGGTTGCCGCCCAACGTGGGTCGGATTGCCGCCATATCCGGCCGTTGGCGGTTACCGGAACGTGCGGTTGCCGGAACGTGCCTCGGTAGCTGCCGCTGCCGTGGTCGTGGCGCAACCTGGGTTGGCTTGCTGCTGCTGCTGCTACAGGCGGACCCCGCCTCCTAGCGATGCCCCCCATACGGTTGCCCCGCGTTGCCCCGCGAGGCCGAACGGCGCGTCGAGGTTGACGGCAACCTGGGACCGAACGAACACGGCGTCGAACTCCGCGTTCACAAAGAAAAACGCCGCCCATTGCGAGAAGTCTCGCCCAGCGACCGTCTCTGATTGTGCGAACATCTGCACCCGCAGCCCGGGCGTTAGCGGACCCACCCTGACGCCTGCATGTGCGGCGGCCACGACCGCCAGCCGCGACGGATTGGAATTCACGGAAACGAGCGTCGCGGGATTCAGATCGGCGCCGACGAACACGGACCCCGGCAGCTCCGTCCTGCTGCGAAGCAACAGCGCGATCGGGATCGCGTTCGGCGCCCACATCCAGTAATCCGCGAAGCCGCGCGCGGCCGTCGCGACGGTGTAATTGTACTCGACCTCCGTGTTCTCCGGGATCGTGCCCGGGAACGTCGTCACCGGCGGAGCGACCCCGAGCCCGCCGTGAATCGAGCGCTTTCCCTCCTCGAGCAGCGTCGCCTGTACCGTCACAAATGGATTTCCGAAGCGAAAGGACGAGCGCCGCGCCTCGCCTTCCACCTGGAACGTAGTCCAGGCCGAGGTCACGTCCGTGGTTGCGATCAGCCAACGGTTCAGGCGAACGCCCGCTGCTACCTGCGGCGCGACATGGACCGTCGCCATCTCCCTGTTCTGCGGCGAAGCTGTAAAAATGCCGTACAGCGCAACGTAACCGCGGTCTGCAGGTCGCATCGGCATGTCGCCCGTCGCCTGGGCCCAGCTCTGGGCCGGAGCGAGGGCTCCACTTACGGCAACCACGGTGACAGCGAGCGCGTGCCCTCTCCGGCTCACCTCGTCCTCCGGAACTTCTGCACGCCGCGGCCCCTCAGGCTCGTGACATAGACGCTGCCGTCCTGCCCCACCGCGATACCGTGCCCCCAGTCGATCTCCCCGGGGCCGTCTCCCGACGTGCCCCACCGGTCCACGATCTCTCCACCCAGGTTGAGCCGCAGCACATGCCCTCGAGGCCGCTCCGGATCCTGGTCGCCGCCGTCAACCACGTAGATATGCCGGTCAGGCCCGAAGGCGATCGCCCACGGCCGCCCCAGCGCGGCGCTCTTCCATTGCGCAAGGTAACGGCCGTCCGCGCTGAAGATCTGAACGCGCGCGTTCTCCCGGTCCGCGACGTAGACCCTCCCCTCGTCGTCCGTGACGATGCCGTGGGGCGTATCGAACTGTCCGCGCCCGAACCCCTTCTCACCCCACTCCGACAGGAACTCGCCGCTCTCGGAGAAGCGCGCGATGCGCGCATGGTTGTAGCCATCCGCCACGTAGACATCCCCGTTCAGGCCGAACGCCACGTTCGTGGGCCGGTCGAGCTGCTCCGGGCTCGTCGCGCACCCGAGCCCCACGAGCGGCACGAGGATCCACGCGCCCGCGCGCATCATGGCGTCTCGCCGAGGCTCATGACCAGCTCCCCCTGCGCGGTCAGCTTGAAGACACGGTTCTGCTCGGAGTCCGTCACCCACACGAAGTTGTCCCGATCGACCTCGATCCCGTGTGGATACATGAACAGCCCCTCCCCCCACGCGTCGAGCAGGTCCCCTGTCTCGGGCTCGAAGACCAGGATGGTCGGCTCCGGGATCAGCGCGTCGTTCCCTGACGTGCGCCCGGCCGCATGGCTGACCAGCACCCGCCCGCGCGCGTCGACCGCGACGTCGAGCGTCGGGCCGAACACCATGCCGTCGGGGGCGCGCGGCCACCCGTCCACCACCTCGTAGGGGCCCGTGGGGGCGTCGTCCGCCGTAGGCCGCCGCGACGTGCACGCTCCCGCGAGCGCGACCGCCGCGAGCGCCAGGCCCACCGCCCGGCGACGTGCTGCGCGGTGGGCCTCGGGCCCCGCCGGATCATCGCGAAGCAAGCTCATACCGGAAGAAGATAACAGTGTTATCCTGCGTGGGTCAACAGAGGAGCGCTGGACGTGGCAGGGTTGTGGGCATGGGTGTGAGGGACGCCGATGAGCCGGTCGAGCGCGTGTTCCAGGCGCTCTGGGAGGGCCGGCTGACGCGGGACGACATGACCGCGCGCAAGATCGCGTCGTTTCTGGGCCAGACGACGATGGTGCTGTACCACCACTTCGGCTCGCTCGACGGATTCCTCATCCGCGTCGATGGCGCCGGATGGCGGCGGCTCGCGGAGCTCCTGGAGGCGCGGGCGCGCGCTGGCGCCGACGCGCGGGCGCTCGCTGTCGGCTACGTCGAGTTCGCGCTGCGCCATCCGGACCTGTACTGGCTCATGGCCGAGCGCCGCTTCGACAGGGCTGGCCTGCGGGAGCAGGGGCGCCTGCGGCTCGCGCGCCCTCTGTGGAGCAGCTTCGTGGAGTTGTTGCGCCGTCACGGCAGCTCGCGGCCGGCGGAGGACACGCACGTCCTCTTCGCGGGCCTCCACGGCATCGCGATGCTCACCCTGAGCGGACGCGCCAACCTGGGCGGAGGCGCCAACCTCGGACGCTCCAACCTGGGCGAAGACCCCAACCTGGGTGAGGAGCCCGAGCCCGCGGGCGAAGACCCCAACCTGGGTGAGGAGCCCGCAGGTGGGGCCCCCGTCGAGGACCGCAACCTGGGTGAAGCCCCCGCCGGCGCCAACCTGGGTGAGGCCCCTGCGCGGGAGAGCCCCGCCGGCGCCAACCTGGGTGAGGCCCCTGCGCGGGAGAGCCCCGCCGCCGCCAACCCGGGTGAGGCCCTCGCCGCCGAGGCGGCTGCCTTCACGGCCGCGCGCCGCCTCGCCGATCTCGTGCTCCCCGCCCGTCCCCGTGAGCCGCTTCCTCCACGGCGCCGCACCTGAGGCGGCGCCTCCTCCGGCCCATCCGCGCCCGACGCACACGGCGCCCGGTCCGCTGCCCGGAAGAACGGGAAATCCCGTCGAGGCGGAGCCTCCACGCCGGGCGCATCTCCCGCCGAAGCGCGCCGTGCGCCGGAATCGCCCGCAAAACGACCGCAGCACATCGCGCCTATCCGCTGGACGGGCCGCATGGATGTGGGGGAAATCGGCACGTCCTGCGAGCTCGCGGCATCTATCTCTGTTCGGAGGTGCTTATGCGCGCGCGACGCAGGGTCGCTTGGTTGCTCAGCGGGGGGCTGCTCACCGCCGGCGCGGGGTGTGCCGGCGACGAACCGGAGGTGCTCGGCGCCGCTCGCCTTGCGGTCGCCGCGGGCGCGGACCGCGCCGTGCACGCGCCCGACGCGCTCGGACCCCAGCACGACGCGGCCATCGCCGCCAACGCCGACGCCAGCATCCTCGTCGCGGCGTACACCGATCCGCGCGGCGCGCTCGCCAGCCCGATCAGCCTGTCCGGCGTCGCGCGCTCCGCCGACGGAGGACGGACCTTCTCCGAGGTGCTCGGCCCGAACGGCGAGGCCGCGCTGCCCTCGGCCGCCGGCGGCCAGGTGCTCGGCGCGCCCCGCGTCGTCCACGATCCGCGACGCGACGTGTTCGTCAGCTCCTCCACCTACGTTCGCCCCGCCGACGGCCTCCAGGGCCTCTGCCTCCACGCCTCCAGCGCCGGCAGCGCCGCCGGGACCTCCTGGTCCGCGCCCGTCGAGGTGGCGCCCGCGTTCGTCGCGGGGGAGAGCGCGGAGCAGGCCTCCATCGACGTCAACACGGCGACCGGGCGGCTCTCCGCAACCTGGGTCCAGCGCGGCGCGGGCGCTCCCCGCATCCTCTACAGCCACTCCGACGACCTCGGCCAGACCTGGTCGGCCGCCGCGGCGCTCGCGCAGGCGCCGGCCGGCGGCGATCTCGACGGCCCGAGCGCGCGCGTCCTCCCTGGGACGACCGACGGCGACGCGACCGTCTACGCCGTCTGGCGCGCCATCGAGCCAGGCACCTCCCTGCGCAACATCGGCTGCCGCCGGTCGACCGACGGCGGCGTCACCTGGGGACCGACCATCCTCCTCGACGATGCCGGCTACCCCCCCGAAGACCTGACCCTCGGCGTGGACCACGCCAGGAGCTTCCCGTCGATCGACGTCGACCCCGCCACGCAGCAGGTCTACGTCGTCTACCAGCGGTCCGGCGACCAGGGCACGGGGGACATCGCGCTGCGCGCCTTCACGGGCCAGTGCGCCTCCGGCCCCCCCGTCCTCCTCAACAGCGATCCAGGGCGCGATCGGGCCCAGCTCTTCCCCTTCGTCGCCGTCGATCGGTCGACCGGCACCGCGCACGTCGTCTTCTACGACCAGGATGTCGCGACCTCCGGCGACCTGACCGAGGTTGTGCACACGGCGTCGATCGACCAAGGCGCCACGTGGAGCCCGCCCGCGCCGATCTCGGACCGCCCCTTCCACGCGGGCCACGGCAACGACGCCGCCCGGCCGAACTTGGGAGAGCGCATCGGCGGCGTCGCGCTCGGCGGCGAGCTCTACAGCGTCTTCAGCAGGGCGGGCGCCGCACCCAGGTTCGATGAGGGGCAGCCGGCGTCGGCCTCCCTGATCGCGCCGAACGTCTATCTCGACACCGTCGACGAGTTCGTGCGCGTCCCCCCGCTGCGCGCCGCCGGCACCCGGATCGCGGATCCGGCGTGCGGCGCCCTCGCGAACGAGCGCATCGACCCGGGGGAGCTCGTCGAGGTCGGCATCTACCTGGAGAACTACCTCGCCAACCCGGTCTCCGGCAGGACGACCGTCTCCGGGATCACGGCCACCCTCACCACCGAGACGCCCTCCGTGACGGTCGTGCGGCCGAGCGCGACCTACCCCGAGATCGAGCCGCTCCGCGTCGCCGCGGGCGACGCGCCCTTCCTCCTCCGCACGGACCGGGACTTCACCCCCGGAGCCCCGATCGACCTGACGCTCACGGTGAGCTCCGATCAGGGCACGATCGCGCTGTCCATCCAGCTCGAGACCGGCGGCCCGGGGACCCCGGACGTCCTCCTGCGCGAGGATTTCGACGCCGCGAGCGCGCCCGCGCTGCCCTCCGGCTGGCAATCGGAGCGCGCCGGCGGGCCGGCCTCCACCTCAACCTGGGTCGTTGCGCAGACGCTGACGGCCAGCAACAACGCGGCCTTCCACGACGAGGAGCCAACCACGGCGCACGTCACCCTCGTGTCGCCCGCGGTGACGATCCCGGAGGGGTCCGGAAATTCCAGTGTCACGCTCGATTTCGACCTCACCTACGAGCTGGAGGACGACCCGCAGAAGCTCGTCCAGGCGTTCGACGGGCTGACCTTGCGCGTCGAGGACCTCACGGCCGGCGCCGCGCTGCGGGCGGTGCTCGCGGAGGCGTTCGCCGGGCAGATCGTGACGGGCGCGCTCCACCACTTTCCCAAGCACCTCCCGGCCCGGGACGACCCCGACTACTTCTCGGACCAGTCGGTCTGGTCCGGCAGCTCCGGCGGGAGCAAGCGGGTGTCGATCCGCTTCCCCGGCGAGGGGATGCGCGGGCGGACCGTCCGGCTCCGCTTCGACTACACGCAGGACGACAGCCAGATCTGCACGGACGTCGGGCGCGCCGGCCCGTGCGGCGTCGCGATCGACAACGTCGTGCTCGCGGCGGTGCCGGTCGCGTCCGGGGCCTGCGGGGCGGATCTGGCCGTCACGCTGGCGGACGCGCCGGATCCGGTGTCGCCCGGCGCGCAGCTCACCACGACGATCACCGTCGCCAACGAGGGGCCCGGCGACGCGACCGACGTTGAGGTCACGTCCGTCCTGCCGGCAGGGGCGCGCTTCGTCAGCGCCTCCGGGGCCGACTGGACGTGCAACCTGGGTGACGACGGGCTCGCGTGCCGGCGTGCGTCGCTCGCCGCCGGGGCGAGCGCGTCGATCGCGGTCACCGTGGTTGCGCCCGCGCTCACGCCGCCCGCGGTCGCCGCCGAGGTCGAGACAACGGCGACGGTCACCGCGCGCGAGCACGATTCCGACCCGGCGGACAACGAGGACAAGGAGGAGACCGTCGTCTCGAACCCGGTCCGGCTGACCGGGTTCATGACCATCGTGACCGAGCGCGACGCCAGGGACAACGCGATATATTCCGTGCTCATCCACAACGCAGGTGGGCGGCAGCAACCCGACAACGCGGGGTTCGAGTTTGTCGACGTGCTCCCGCCGGAGCTCGCGCTGAACGGCGCGTTCGCGGAGAAGGGCGCGCTCTCGTCCGACCCCACCACCAACACCGTCGGCTGGAACGGGTCGGTCGAGCCGGGGGAGTGGGTGCTCATCACGATCGACGCGAGGATCAGGCCGCTCACCGAGGGGCTCGTCGTGCTGAACCAGGGCACCCTCTCCTTTGACGCTGACTCGGATGGCGTCAACGAGTCGAGCGTATCCACGGACGAGCCGCTGTTCGCCGGCTCCGCCGATCCGACGGTGTTCACCGTGTCGCCTGCGATCTGCGGAGACGGCGTGCTCGGACGAGGCGAGGAGTGCGATGACGGGAACGCGCTGAACGGCGATTGCTGCTCGGCGCTGTGCGCCGCCGAGCCGCCGACGGTGCTCTGCCGCGCCTCGGGCTCGCTCTGCGATCCGGGGGAGTACTGCGATGGCGCAGGGCGCTGCGTGGACGACGTGCGCCTGCCGGACGGCGCGCCCTGCGGTGACTTCGACATCTGTAACGGCATCGAGCGTTGCTTCGAGGGCTCTTGTCTGAGCGACGTCGCGCTCGACTGCGATGATGGGGATCCGACGACCACGGACGAATGTCATTATTTCTTCGGCTGCCTCAACACGCCGACCTCCTCACCGGTTGAAGGTGCCGGGGGCAGCGCTGGCAGCGGCTACGGAGGAGGGCCCGCGGAAGATCCGGTCGGCGGCGGCGCAGGGGATGGCGCCGCGGGGGGGATAGCGGAAGGCGCCGGAGGTGGCCGCGACACGAGCGGCGGCGGCGCCGGGGGTGGCCGCGGCACGAGCGGCGGCGACGCGGGAGGGTCGGCCTCAGGCGCGGGAGGATCGGCCTCAGGCGCGGGAGGGTCGGCCTCAGGCGCGGGAGGATCGGCCTCAGGCGCGGGAGGATCGGCCCAGGGCGCGGGAGGATCGGCCTCAGG
>NZ_JEMA01000372.1:0-122 GCF_001589285.1 Sorangium cellulosum
GCCCACGGTGAGGGCCACGACAGCGCCGGCGGCCGCGAGCAGGGCGGTGGCCTGGCGGGCACGCCACGCGGGCCTTGCAGCGCCCTGCGCCGACGCGGGCGCGCGAGCCGAGGCGGGCGCGC
>NZ_JEMA01000372.1:144-122113 GCF_001589285.1 Sorangium cellulosum
GGCGGGCGCGCGAGCCGACGCGGGCGGCTCGCCGAACGGGAAGATCGGCAGGACGTCGAGGACCTGGGGGGCGCTGCGCTCGCCGGCCCTCAGCGCGCTCAGGTCGATGACCCCCGAGGACGCGTCGCGATCGTCGTCCGCGACGTGCGCCGCAGGCGAGGTCGTGGCGGCGGCGCTCTCCGTGGTCGGCTGGGCGTCCACCGAGAACGCGACCGAGGTGTCTTCTCCGGGGTTGGCGACAGCGGATCGGTGTTCGTTCGTCCACTCCTTGTGCTGCGTGCTCTTCATGGTTGCTTCTGCTTCAGCCGTATCGGCCGAACGCTGGAGTCGTGACCCACGGGCGGCCGGTCGGCGTGTCCTTTCGTGATTTGGACATGCGCACGCGCGATCGCTTGGGCCAGGGGCGCGCGTCCGCGCGCGTTTCATGGCTCACCGCGCGCGTCACCGCGCTCCACGCCGCGCTGCGCGCGCCGTCGTACGCAGCGACGGACGCACCCGTAGGCGAGATCGGGGCGCACCTGAGGCGACGGACGTCGGCGGCGTTCGCGATCTTGCGAGCGGACTCGCGACGCCCATACTTCGACCGCTCGGATCGCCGAGGGCGTGCAGCCGGCGGGTATCATGACCGCGTGCGCTCGGGGAAGTTGGTTGCGATCGGGGCGTTCCTCGTCGAACAGAAGTTCCCACGCAAACGCGGATCGGATACTTGAGGTGAGATGAAACCTACACGGCTCTTCACGGTTCTGGGGGCGCTGGCGTTCCCCCTCGCGGTGGCTCTGGTCAGCAACGGGTGCAAGAAGGAGGAGGAGGAGCTGCCGCCGGTGCCCCCGGCGCTGCCGACGCCGGCCCCGACGCCGACGCCCACGACGCAGATCGTGCCCGAAGAGGACGCCGGGGCGGACGCGGCCGACGCCGACGTCGCGGACGCAGATGCCGGGAAGAAGGTGGTCGGAACGGGCGACCCGAGCGGCATCCGCAAGTGCTGCGCGGCGCTGCGCCAGAACGCGAAGTCGGCGCCCCCCGAGCAGCAGGGCGGCTACCTCGCGGCGGCCTCGGCGTGCGACGGCCTGGCGAACTCGCCGCAAGGCCGGCAGGCGCTCTCGACGCTGCGCGGCCTCCTGCTCGGCGCGCAGATGCCTGCCTCCTGCCAGTAACGGCGAGGCGGGAAGCGAGGCCGCGGGAGAGCTGCGGCGCGGCCCCTCCGCCGGACGTGCTGGCGGAGCGGGCCGAGGCCCGACGGCGGCGATGCCGTGCTCGCGGCAACGTCAGCCGTGCACGTGGCCTCAGCCGTGCGCGTGGGCCTCAGCCGTGCACGTAGACGAGCGTGCCGCCGCCCTCGATGTTGAGGGCGCCGTGCCACTCGGGCGGGACGGCGGGCTCGGTCCACTCGAAGAGCCAGGCCGCGTCGGCGGGCGCCAGGTTGATGCAGCCGTGGCTGCGCGCCTTGCCGAACTCGTCGTGCCAGTAGGCGCCGTGAAGCGCGTACCCTTCGTGGAAGTACTGCGTGTACGGCACGTCTCGCAGGTCGAACGCCTCGGACGCCTCGTCGTCGCCGTCCATCGTGGTCGAGACGTGCTTCGCGTGGATGTAGAACGACCCGCGGACGGTGGCGTCGGTCTCCTCGGGATCCGCCATGCCGCTGCGCCCGCTGGAGATGAGCGCCGCGAACACGGGGCGCGTGCCCTCGTAGGCGACGAGGATCTGGCGGCGGATCGAGATGTCGATCCACTTCTTGCCGTCGCGCGCGAACCCCTGAGGGTCCTTGCGCAGCTCGGCGATGACGAGGTGGTCGCCAGCGAGCCATGAGCCCTCGGTCGTCTCGAGCAGCCCCTTCGCGCCGCCGCGCGTGCGGCCGGTGAGCACCCAGCCCGAGCGGAACGGCGCGAGGCCCGCGTCGACGAGCGAGCGGCCCGACGCCGACGGACGATGCTTGCTCGCGCCGTGGGCGCGGACGAACGCAGGCGCGCCCTTCAGGCCGGGATCGACGCGGGGGTCGGTGCCGGGCGGCGGCGGAGGAAGCTCGTCGGCGGGGGGCTCGGCGATGGAGAACGAGGCGCTGGCGGCGTGGGCGGGGGAAGCGGCCGGGGACGTGGGGGCGACCGCGGGCGTCGGGGAGGCCGGGGCCGCGCCGGCGATCGGAGCGGCGGTGCCGGGCGGGGACGTGGGGCCGGCGGCGCTTGCGGGGACCTCGGCGCCCTCGGCGTCGAGATCCTTGATGACGACGCCGCGAAGCGCGCTGAGGCGCGCGGGGCGGGTGCGATCGAGCGGGATGAGGTCGAGCTCGGTGGTGAGGCCGAAGCGGCGGTTGGTCCACTCGAAGGTGGTGATGAGGCCGAAGGCGGAGCTCTCCTTGGCGCGGCCGGTGTGCACGGAGTAGTGGAGCTTCTCCTCGGCGCCGTACGGCTTGGGGAGATCGCGGCCGGCGAGCAGGAACGCGGGCACCGTGTCGAGCGGCAAGGAAGAGGGCGCGACGGCGGCGCGGGCGAGGTGGCCGTTGAGCGTGGAGCCCTCGACGCGGCGCTGATCCTCGACCGTGGGGAGCCGGAAATAGAGGTGCGGCGGGGGCGAGCCCGACATGACGTAGTGGTACGGCACGGGCGCTCCGCGGCGCGGGCCGCGCACAGCGGCGGCGACCACCTGGTGCTCGAGCGCGAGCGAGGCGCCCTTGCCGACACAGACGTAGCCGCGCGGCGCGATCCGGTACCAGCCGCCAGCGCACCCCTTGGTGCCCGCGGGGATCTCGGCCCGGTCGACGACCGCGCCAGCGCGCAGGTAGCCGAGCTTCGTGGAGCGCTCGTCGGGGGCGACGTAGATCCAGGTGCGCATCGCGATGCTGGCGATCTTCGCGCCCTGGCCCGGGAGGGTGGCCTCCTTGGGAGCGGCGGAGGCGGCGGCGAGAGAAGGCGAGCCGGGAGAGGGCGAGCCGGGAGAGGAAGCGGCTGCGTTGTCGGGCGACGCGGGGGCGCCGGATGCGGTGGCTGCAGGAGCGTCGGGGCGGCGGTCATCGGTCGCCCGGCCGGGTGGATCCTGGGCCGGAGAGCAGGCGGCGGCCAGGAGGGCGAGGGCGGGCGCGGAGGTACGAGCGAGGGAAGGCATCGACGCGAGGGCGCAGGCGGAGACGGGGAGAGCAAGGCCGCGGGCGCCCGGGCGGGCGTGCGCGAGGACGCGACCAGCGGGCCACGAGGAGCTGGAGCGCGAGCCGAGCGGGCGAGGTGTACGCCGAGCGGCGGGGGCGATGCAATCTCCTGCCGCGCGGCGCGGGCGGGGCGGCGGACGGGACGGCGAGGCGTCGCGCCCGCCTAGCGTCGCGCTCGCCTAGCGCTTGACCTTCTTCGCGAGCAGGTCGCCCAGCGTGCCGAAGTTGCGCGGAGCGGGCTTGGCGCTCTTGTCGCCCTTGTCATTGCCACCGCCGGAGCGCTCGGCCTTGGCGTACGACTCGAACTGGCCGCGCTCCTCGTCGACGCGGAGCGCGGAGATCGACAGGCGGATCTTGCCGGACTCGTCCACGTTGAGGATCTTCGCCTCGACCTCCTGGCCCACGGTGAAGTGCTTCTTCAGATCGGCCGCGCGCGGCGTCGCCGTCTCGGCCGTCGGGACGAGGCCGCGGCCCGAGCGGCCCGACGTGCCGGCGATCTGGACGAAGACACCGTACCGCTCGATGCCGGTCACCTTGCCCTTGACGCGGGCCCCCTCGACGAGCAGCGGCGCACCACCGGCAGCCGGCGAAGAGACAGCGAGCGGCGACGCGCTGTCGCCGTCATCGCTCGCACGAACGACAACCGGGGTGAGGCGCACCTGGCCGGTGGCGAAGTCGACGCCCGAGACGACAGCAGAGACGCGCGAGCCGACCGAGACCCGGAGGTTGCCGTCGCCATCGCTCAGGGCAACGCGCTCGAACATGCCCTCCTGCTTGCCACCGAGATCCGCGAAGACCGCCTCGCGCGCGACCGCGACGATGGTCACCTCGACGGTCTCGCCCGTCTGGTACTGACGGCGGCGCTGCTTGCCAGCCCCCTCGGACTGCTCGAACAGCGAAGCGAACGATTCTTTGGAGGCGGCGGAAGGGCGCGGCGGCGACATGGCGGGACCTCATAGCGCGAGGCGAGGGCGCGAGGAAGGCGGCCGTGAGGGAGAAGCGAGGGGGGAGAGAGACGGGAGGGGAGGAGAGGCGGGCGGGACGGGGTGGACGGGGGCGTTCCGGCGAGGGGAGGGTGAGCGGGGACGGGAGCGGGAGCACGGCGCCTGGAGGGGGGCGTCGGCGACGGGGGCGCGGGAAGGCAGCAGCAGGGAGAGGAGCGCTGCGCCTGGGTCTGGGAGCACACGCAGCGCGCTCGGCGGCGCGGCGCGGCGCGAAGCGGGCGGCGGGGGCAGGAAAGGAAAGGTGGAACCTGCCTGGACCTTCTGCTAGCTTCGCCGGCCGCTGAATCGGGTCGATAGCTCAGTCGGTAGAGCTGCGGACTTTTAATCCGTAGGTCCAGGGTTCGAGTCCCTGTCGACCCACTACGTAACTACGCGGAACTGCTGACCTTTCCGACCAGCACCCCCGCCTGTTCCAGGTTTTCTCCACGGACCGCCCCGGCGGGCGGCCCGTCGAGCAGCGCGATCGCGCTCCGCTTCGCGCTCGGCGAGAGGTGCATGTAGCCCATGGTCGTCGAGACGTCGCGGTGCCCGGCGAGCTCCTTGATCGCCATCACGGGCGCCCCCCGCATCGCGAGGTGCGAGCAGAACGTGTGGCGGAGGATGTGCGGGCCCTCGAGCACGGCGAGCCCGGCGCGGCGCGTCGCCTGCCGCATCCAGCGCGCGACCGTCCGCCCCGTGATGGGCGAGCCGTCGTCCTCGCAGAGCACGCGGTCGCTCCGGAGGTGGCGGTGCGCCTTGAGGGCCGCCGCGAGCCGCTGCGTCAGGTCGACGATGCGGCCGCGCCCGCCTTTCGGGGTGGACTCGATGCCGTTCCAGTCCGCCCGGCGGATGTGGACCTGGGCGCGAACCAGATCGACGTCGCCCCAGCGGAGCGAGATCATCTCGCCCCGGCGGAGCCCCGCCTCCGCGCCGAGGAGCACCATCAGGTGCGCGCCCCAGCCGACCTTCCGGGCGCCCTCGACGAGCCGGTCGAGCTCGTCGAACTCGAGGAAGCCCTTGTCGGGCTTCGGAGCCTTGAGCAGCGCGACGCGGCACGGCATGGCGGGGATGACCTCCCACTCGACCGCGACGCGGAGCATCTTGCCCAGGACGCACAGGATGTTGTTCACCGTCTTCGCCGACAGCCTGCCGAGCCGCGCCTTGAGCCGCTGCACGTCCTCGCTCTTGATGGCGTCGAGCCGCCTCGATCCGAGGGCAGGCTCCAGGTAGAGCCTCAGGATCCGCTTCTTCGCATCGATCCCGCTCGGCTTCTGCCGGTTCGCCTCCGCGTAGCCCTCGATGAACCGCGGGGCGAACTCGCTGAGCGTGGGCACCTCCTTCGTCGTGGCCTCGGTTTCGGGCTTCGTGAGGGCTTCGAGCAGAAGCTCCCGCTCCCTCGCCTCGCCCCAGCGCTGGGCCTGCTGCTTCGTCGACACCGGGGCCCTTCGGCGCTCGCGCACCTCCCTGCCGCCCGGCATCGTGACGCAGATGTCCACCTCCCAGCCTTCCCTCTTCGACCGCGTGTACGGCCGAACTTTCACCGTCATCGTCGGGTTCTCCCCGGCGATGGCGCTCGCCTCTCGTCGAGCCAGCGTAGCAGGTCGTCGCGGTGGACGAGGAGGCGCCGGCCGATGCGGACGGCGCCGGGGAGGGCGGCGCGCTCGGCCATCGCGTAGACGGCCTTGCGGGTGGTGCGGAGGAGGGTCGCGACCTCGTCGGCGGTGAGGAGCAGCGGCAGCTCATCCCGAGTGGTCGGGCCTGTCATCGCGCGCCTGCCGGTAGGCGGCGGCGCCGGCGCGTCCGGCGCGTCGACTGGACGAGCATCGCCGCGGATGTCGCGGGTCATGTGCCCTCCGTGGCAAGCCAGCGCTCGGAGGACGGGATGCGCATGAGAAGCCCGAGCGTCCCGGCGCGGATGCCTCCGATGTTCGCCTCGATGTCGCCGTCGGCCGTACGAACGGCGCGGCACTCGAGCGCGCGTTGGAGCGCGTCGGGCGGCATGTCGAGGCACCCGGCGGCGGTCTTCAAGGAGAGCCAGCCGCGTGGACGTTGGGGGACGGGGGCGGAGGGGCGCTTGCTCATCGGCCGCTCCGCGGCGCCGCATGCGGCGGGTACATGCCGAGCGGTGCTTGGCTGCTCGAGCTACCGTCGTCGTGCATGCCCGCGTGTTACCTCGGGCGCTTACCGCTCTTGCCGCAAATGCGCGTCCGGCCTTTACGGTGGATGTCAGGACGGATCGGTCGGGCTCTCGGGCGAAGGGGGCGCCCCTGCGTCGTAGCGGCGCACGATCGCGAGCAGTTCCTCGTTCCATACCTTCATGACCGCGTCCACGAGTCGTTCCGGGAGGCCTCTTGATGCGAGCAAGCGCAGCAAGTAGCCGAGCATCTCCGAGCCACCGACCGGCTCGTCATCGAGCATGCACCTGGCGTCCAACGGCCGCTTGAAGTGGCCTGCACGCTGCTTACGGCCGCCGAGCGCTGCGGAGGTTTTTTCGAGCGTCTCAGGACCCACGTCAGTCACCTCGTGGCCCACCACGTTGGCCAGTCGTCGCAACAAGCCCTCGTCCTTGTCGGCCAAATCTAACGTGGAGCGCGGGACGGCCGCATCGACCACGCGCGTGAGCAGCGTGCTGGGCAGCGGCACCTCCCACCAAGCAAAGCGGCTCCGCACGAAGTTGGTCAGCTCCCGCCTGAACGGTTCATTGTGATTCAGGGAGTGGCTCGGCAAGCCTTTCCTTTTTCTGTCAGCTTGCTCCGAGTTCCATTTCTGCCTGCGCTTCCGGACAAGGTCGGCGACCTCGCGCAACGCCTGCGCGGTTCGCACCTGTTTGACCAGCTTTCGGCGCTCATCACGGTGGCGAAGGACGGTCTGGACCACCTTCTTCAAGACGGTGGGCGTGCCGCTGAGCTTCCCGACTGCCACACGGATCGCGCGGTCGCTGACGGCCAGGTGCGGGTCCATCGGTGCGTGTGGCGTCTCGTACTCCACCGCGAGTCGAAGCAGCTCCAGGACCGCTTCCCTGAGCGTTTCCGACGATAGCTCGTAGGAATGCTCCGCGTGCTCGCGCGTCGGGCGCCGGGGCCGGCCAGAGCCCTGCGGGGTCGTCCTCGTCGTCTCGCCGTTCCCTCTACCCGTCGTCATTGAGTGGCTTCCTCCAGCTAGAAGTACCGCAACTTGTACCGCTCCGTTTACGGCAACGCTCCCCCGCCAGCGTGGAACACCACGCGGCACCAGATAGTGGTCCGGTAGGAGCAGCCGACGATGGAGGTGAGCTTGAACATCTGTGCAGCGCCAAGGGCGACCCTGCGTCAGGGCATCGTCCGTCAACCGTCGCCCCCGCATCGCTTTGACGAGCCGGGCCGCTCGCTCTCGGGGACTGCCTGATGAGGACGCCGATGGTCGACGGATGCGACGCCAGAGCGCCTCGAACGGCAGACGCGATCGACGGGCACGACGGCAGCCAACGCTGCGCAAATTGCGGTGTGCTCGGTCTCCGCACCGTCGCGTTGCTCTGCCCGAAACGGGGCTGCGGCGAGGCGATCCTCGAGAATACGACGGCATCGGAAGCGGACCTCCGGGCCGAGGCTGCTCGTGAGCACACATGCACCCGCTGTGGCACGTTGGCGAAGGCGATCGAGATGATCGAGTGTCCCAGCTGTCTACATCCGGTGCGCGCCGACGTCGAGGCTATCTCGCCCCCTTGGGGTGCAGCGACTGGGCAGAGCGCCGATGAGGCCGAGGTTAGCGTTCCGCAGATCGAGATCACCGTCGACGAGGAGTTCTCGAAGCTTATCCCTCCACTCTCGCCGGAGGAACTTGCTCAGCTCGAGCGGCACCTCTTGGCCGAGGGGTGCCATGATCCCCTCCTTGTCTGGGACGACGGGCAGCAGCGGATCTTGATGGACGGGCACAACCGGTACCAGATCTGCCGGCGCCATCGCATCCGCTACACCGTGCGGACTATCCATCTGTCGGACCGGGACACGGCGCGCACGTGGATTCTGGAACACCAGCTGGGCCGTCGCAATCTCACGCCCGAGGCTCTGGCGTATCTGCGGGGGAAGCTCTATAGTAGCTACAAGCACCAGGGGGCCCGGACGGACCTGCCTGCTGGTCACTCTGACCAGAGGTTGACGACGGCGGGGCAGCTCGCCGCCGCACATCATGTCGGCGAGAAGACGATTCGACGGGATGCCCAGTTCGCCGAGCAGCTCGACCAGCTCGCCGAGGCGGTCGGCCCGGACATCAAGCACGCGGTGCTCGCGCGCGACGCGAAGATCTCGCGCACCGATGTTGGCCGGCTCCTCAAGCTCGACTCGCCGATCCGCAACCGCATCGTCGCGCGGAGCCGGGAAGGCGAGCCGGCCGCTCGGCTGATCAAAGATGCCTTGGCGGCCGCCGGCCGCCGCGAGCGGCCTTCTCCAACTGCGTCGGCAGTCGGAGCGGCGGCGGATACGGGCTGCAGCGCCATCCAGCCTGAGGCGCTGACAGGCGCGACAGTGATGCAGGTGGACGTGCAGGAGTTGCCGCCCACCACCGCGCTTCGCCCTGCCTCGCCCGCGAACAACGATGCTTTGAATGTCGTCGAGCAGAGCTCATTGGCTAAGGTGATCCGGGCACTAGCCGAGGTGGCGCAAGCTTTGAACCAGGTTACGCCTGGCGAGATCCAGGCCGATATCCTACTGTCGATCCGTGAGCGCCTCGAGAAGGTTCAGTTGGCTCTGCAAGCTCATGAGGCGGTCCATGGCTGAGCTGACCATGCCGACCATAGACGTCCGCTCGACTCCAAGCTCAGCGGGTGGAGCTGTTCGCCGTCTTCCCCTTCTCGGCGTCCAGACGCGTTCGAGGTCCGCTCGACGATGGATCCGGGGCGAGATGGCCGCATATGGATCAGGAGCTGGATCGAGATGTGTCAAACGGTTTGGTTCAAGTGCCGTGGCCACGTTCCTGATCTCTACCTCTGTAACGTTGATTTAGACATTGAGGCCGCCGTGGCCGCGGGGTCCGGTGTTCGTCGGCATGGATGAAGTTGCCTGGGTGCCCCGTCGGATCCGGTAGGGCCCATTCCGGTCCGAGTGCTGCTGCGGAGTATTGGTTCTCCCGTCTTAAGTAACGCCAGTACGCACCTTAGCTTTGGAATGCAATAACACAGACCGCCGCTATCACAGTGAACGGCGGGAGTGCGTAACCAACAGCTACGACGCTGCTAACGTCGTATTGTTCATGGAGATCTGGATGTCTAAGAAGGATGATTCCAAGGAGAACAAGAGTGCGGAAACTTGCACCACCGAGCCACGTTCTGTGTGTATGCGCGCTAACGCTGGCCCAGCCCCCTCGGTGGAGAGAGCCGGTGCTCCACGAGAACCCGTCGGATCCGCGGACGAGGGGGTCTATACCGCCGAGGAGGTCGGGACCACGTATGGCATCACGGCCGACGAGGTGATGACGATCGCCGAAGGGCTCGGCATCATCGGCGATCCTCGGTACGGCAGATGGATTCCATCAGATTCCCCTCGTAGCAAGTCCGAAGAGCGGATCCCCCTATCTACCCATGTGGGTCCTGTTGTGCGCGCGAACATCGAGCACATGTTGCGCCAGATAGATGATCGAATCAAGGAACTCATGGTCAAGAGCGTCGAGACTGGTCCGGGTTTCACGATTCTGGTGTGCGATCCGACGGAGCCGCTCGCAGAACAGATTCCGTTCGATGACAAACTCGAGTTCATGGCATATGCGGAACGAAAGCCTCTTGCGGCGTTGCTTCCGACAGAGACCGTTCTGCGGTACCTCGAACACTTCGAGCGGACGCCGGACCTGCTGACAATGCTCGATCGGTTGCAGGCGCCGAGGGATGGAGCGCGAGTGCCCATTGTACTGGTGTATGGCCGCCTCCTCGGCTTTCACGAAGCCGTTCTGGTCCCCAACGACTTCGAGCTGATCCCCGGAGTCGACGTGCAGCAGCTTCCAGGGTTCGATGCATACGAGATCTCGCTCGCTGGAGTCATCAAGGTACTCTGCGGAGCTGACCTCCGAGATGCCAATGCTGGGTGGCCCACCGAGCGGGTCCGTCTTGCCCGGGCAAGGGCTATTGCTGCCATCGAGGCGGAGCGCGTGAAGCCCAATCCGCGCTCGGTGGACGAGGTGCTCGTCGGCACATTCGGAGGCGATCGGCTGCGACGCGCGTTCGAGACCGAAGGTGTCGAGGGCGTCGTGCGCGTGATTGACTCGGTTCTGCGCGCGGCCAACTAAGATGCAAAATGGCTACAGCGTTCCTGGCGAAAGACCAGTAGTCTGATACCGACATAACGAGCCTCTCGTGAGCTCGGCCCTCGCGGAAGGGCGCGCTGGCCCAGCGTAAACGGGCGGTCTTGCGTCGCCCGCCTGGGTTAGGCGCACCGGAGAATGGCCGGAGTGGCGCAGGGCGACTTAGAGCGTCTAACAAAACCCCGTCGGGATATAGCGGAGACAGATCAGGCATACCGCGAGCAGGAGGAATGCTCGATGGATATCGGCACGCCGCTCGTAGCGCACGGTCAAGCGCCGGAAGCGACGCAGCCATGCGATCGTCCGCTCGACGACCCAGCGGTAACGGCCGAGCTTCTCCGATGACTCAATGCCCTTGCGAGCGATGCGGGGTACGATATGCCGCAGATGGCAAGCCAAACGCAGGGCCGGATCGTCGTAGGCCTTATCGGCGTGCAGCTTCTTGGGGCGGCGCCGCGGTCGGCCGCGAGGACGCGCGATCGGCGGCACCGCATCCACCATGGGGGTGAACATCTTCGAATCGTGGACGTTAGCCGGCGTCATCTCGACGGCGAGCGGGATACCATTCTGATCGACCAGAACGTGATATTTCGAGCCCGCCCGGCCGCGATCGGTCGGGTTCGGGCCAGTCTCTTCGCCCCCCTTTTTGCCGGAACCTGCGAGGCATCCAGCGCAGCACGATCCCAGTTGATCTTGTCAGCGCCACCGAGTTCATCAAGCAGGGCCTGGTGGAGCCGATCCCAGACGCCAGCCCGCTGCCAATCGCGCAACCTGCGCCAGCACGTCATGCCACTGCAGCCGAGCTCTTGTGGCAGATACTCCCAAGGGATCCCCGTCTTGAGCACGAGCAAGATCCCGGTCAGGGCGATCCGATCAGGCGTACGCGGCCGGCCCCCCTGCGGCTTCGGCTCCGTTTTCGGCAATAGAGGTTCGATTCGTTCCCAGAGTTCGTCCGGCACCAACAGCTTGCCCACGCTGTATTCTGCCGCACCCTCCGCTCCCTTCAAGCGAGCGTGGTCAGCGGCCTATTGTTAGGCGCTCTTATTTTGCTGGGATAGCGAATGGCGTTCCGCCTGTGCGGCTCATGCGGACCAGGTAGGAAACGTCACCTGGATAACTGAGCTGTCATGCCGGCAGCTCGACAACGACATTCGAAATCGTAGGCTTCGACCCAGCGGCGCTGCCGCGCACGGACGCAGCACAGCCCGGAGCTTCGTTGAGCGTGACCTTGTTGCTCTGGGGTGAACAACATCGTCGACCTCGGTGCGACCGCTCGCCATGTGCGCCACGGGATCCAGCGGCTCGCTCGGAATTCGCAACGGATCGGGACGCAGGATGTTGTGGCAATAAAGATTTTGTGCTGAGCCAGAAAAACAACGGCTCCCGTCGCCGCCAAGCAGAGGGAGCCATTAAGGATGAATCATGAGTGTAGCATGTCAGGTCGAGGACCCCAATGCCGGGAACACCACGCAGCACGGACTACCTTTTGAGTCCCATCACATCGCGTACCTCCGGGAACGCGCCGTCGATCCCGAAAGGGCCGCCTCCGCCGGGTGGCGGTCGGTTACTGCGGAGGAGGGCGCGAAGCTGCTCGGCCGAGAGCAGCCTCTGTCCTGTGGTGGCATCGCGATCCCGTACGCCAACGCGCCAGGTTATGCACGAATCCGGCTCGATCAGGTATACCCCCGCTACCTAGCCCCTGCGGGTCGAGAAATCCCTATCTACATCCCGCCGGGCTGCCAGGTGGAGGGCTCCGCACCGATCCATGTGGTCGAGTCGCCGGGCAAGGCGCTCGCGCTCCAGCACCACGGCTGGGACGCCGTCGGCCTGGGCGGGGTCCAGACGACGCTCACGAAGAAGGACTACAAGCTCAACGAGTCCTGGAACGTGGTGGCGCTCTACCGGCGCGAGGTCGTCATCGTCTCCGACGCCGGTCGGGCATGGAATGCGGACGTGGCGCGGGCCGAGGCCAGGCTGGCGATGGCCCTCGAGCAGGCGGGCGCGAAGGTGAGGCTCGCGGCGCTGCCGCCGCGCGAAGGCGGTGGCGACCAGGGACCGGACGACTTCCTCGCCGCCAGCGGGAACTCGGAGTTGCGCAAGGTGCTCGACGCCGCCGTGGCCGCAGATCCAGTCGCTCGCGCGAAGAGCGTCTCCGCCGAGCAAGCCATCCCGCTCCTCGGTGATCTGCCGTTCTTGTGGTCACTCAAGGAGCGAGGCGTCGCCGTACAGAAGCAGGTCACCCTGATGCTGCGCAAGTACAGCATCAAGGAGAGCGATCTCCGCAGTGCGTTGAAAGAGGCCGAGGAGAAGAGCCGAAACCGTAGGGCTGAAGCGGATCAGACGCAGCCCCGCTTCTCCTATGCGATTCGCGAGCGAAAGCTGTGCGTGGTGACCTCGCCGGACGGCGCGATGGAGGATTGCCAGCCGCTCACGAACTTCACCGCGCAGATCGATCGGGACGAGCTCCTCGACGACGGCGCGGAGAAGAGGCGCAGGTTTATCATCTCGGGGACGCTCGAGGATGGTCGGGCGCTGCCTCCGGTGCGGCTCGATCTCTCGGAGCTCAGCAGCGACATGTGGCCGCGGATCCACTGGGGCGCGTCGGCCAGAGTCGCCGCAGTAGCGCGAGCGCCGGCACATCTCCTCGCGGCGATCCAGGCGGTGTCCAACCCGACGCAGACCCACATGTTCACGCACACCGGCTGGCGCGAACTCGACGGCGAGGCGACGTTCCTCCACGCCGACGGCGCCGTCGGAGGCCAAGACGTTGCGGTTCAGCTGGATGGCGGGCTCAGCCGGTACAAGCTCCCGCCCGTGCCGGAGGACCTTCCGGGCGCCGTGAAGCTCTCGCTCTCCTTCCTTGATCTGGCCGATCCACAAATCACGGTCCCGCTCTTCTGCGCGGTGTTCCGCGCGCCGCTGCAGCATGCCCTGTACTGTGACGCGACGGTCGCGCTGTGTGGCACCACGGGCAGCCTGAAGACCACCCTCAGCGCGCTGGCGATGAGCCACTTCGGCGACTTCGACGCGGAGCACCTGCCTGCGAGCTGGTCGTCGACGGCGAACGCCCTCGAGCGGATGGCGTTCCTGGCCAAGGACGTGCTACTCGCCGTCGACGACTTCGCGCCGACGAAGGCGGAGGCCGGGGATGACCTGCACCGCAAGGCGGCGCAGCTCCTGCGTGCGATCGGCAATGCCAATAGCCGTAGCCGGCTCCAGTCCGACTGCTCGGCGCGCCCGGACCGCCCGCCGCGGGCGCTCGTGTTGAGCACGGGAGAGGATGTCCCGAGCGGGGAATCGATCCAGGCGCGCCTCGTCACGGTCCGGATGAAGCCGGGCGACGTCGATCTCGCGAAGCTCACCGAGCTTCAGAAGAACCGCCGGCGCCTGCCGCACACGATGCTGGGCTACCTCATGTGGTTGAAGGCGCAGATGCCGGGCCTGCACGCGCGCATGGAGACGCGCTTCATCGAGCTGCGCACGGAGCTACACCAGGAGGGCCAGCACCTGCGCGCTCCTGCAGCGATTGCGCACCTGCTCCTCGGCATAGAGTACTTCTGTGGGTTCGCGAAGGACGTCGGCGTCCTCGACGACGAGGAAGCTGCGACACTCGTCCAGAGGGCCCGCGCCTCGCTGCTCGCCAACGCCGCCGAACAGAGCCGTGCCGCTGTCGACGCGAACCCCGTCCACCGTTTCATCGACGTGCTCCGTACGCTCCTCTTGCAGGGCAAGGTCAAGACGGTGGACGTCGCGTTCGCGCTCGACACGGCCGAGGCCCACGGCATCGGCTGGCACGACAAGGACTACCTGTACCTGGTCCCCGACGCCGCCTACTCGGCCGTGGTCGAGGCCCTGCGTGCACGGGGACAGGCGATGCCCATCGGAGCGCGCATGCTCTGGTCACGGCTGGTCGACGAGGGGTTCGTCGACGGGGAGCCCGAAGGGCGCTCGACTCGCAAGAAGCACGTCGGCGGTGTGAAAGGCAATCGTGAGCGCGTGCTGTGGCTTCGCCGGGATGCGATCCAGCTGCGCGACGAGATCGCTGACCTCGTCGACGAGGCCGCCCGAGAGGACGAGGACGACCCTGACGACGATCCCGGTGGCGGCGGCAGCCAGGGAGGCGGCGGGGCGGCCGACGGGGACGGGCAGGGATTCGGCTCACACTTCGGCTTCCGCTTCCCGGTCCTCCGTTCGCCCGAATCCACGGGGTTGGCCTCGGGCCCCGGAACTGCGCCCCGGAGCCCCGTTCCTCAAGACCGAGCGGGGCCCAGAACGGGGCTCATCCGCGTCTCGCTCCCCCCGCACGAAACCGAGCAATTCCAGGACATCAGAGAGTGTCATAGTAGGCTAAATAGCAACGAAATCTCACAGAGCCCCGAAGCCCCGATCGTTCGAGGGGTGAGTGCTCACGCCTATGCGCCGCACAATGACGTGGACGCTGGCCATGTCGATGCAGAGCGCCTGTATGGCTCGGCGCCCTCCCCCGAGCGCTGCGGGGCTTCGGGGCTCCGCGCGGCGAGGACTCCACTCCCACGCGCACCTGCCAGCGTAAATGTTCGCAGCGGCTCGTGTTTTCGCTCTGACCAGCTTCAAGATCCCGGCCCCGACACGGGCCCCGAAGCGCCCCAGAACGGGGGCGGAGTCCTGCACGAAACGGGGCTCGATGACCTGGAGCGCTTCGCGACGGCCATCCTCCGCGCCGGGAGGGTGGGTCTGGTCGTCCACTCGACCGGGCCCGACCTCATCGATGACGGTCCCGTGATCGTCACCGTCGCCCTGCCAGGTGGCGAGGCGCGTGTGTTTTATACATTCGGCGGCGAGCCGCTCGGCCCCGTGGCAGAGGCCCTTTGCGAGGTCACCGTCGTCGGCCACGATCTCAAACGCGCGCTGACACATCTCCAGTATCACCTCGGCTTCATGCCGCGCGTGGTCAGCGATACAGCCATCGCATTGCGGCTGCTCGACGGCGGCGAGAACCTGAAGAACAAGGAGGCCTTCTCCTTCGAGCGCGCGTGCGAACGCACCTTGGGCGGTAAGAGGAGCAGAAAGAACATTGACTGGTGGACCGAGCCGAGCCCCGAGCTACAGGACGAATTGGCGCAAGAGGCACGGGATGTGCTGCGGCTCGCGAACATCTTTCAGAAGGACATCGCTGAGGAGCACCTGGAAGCCATCGCCGAACTCGAGTGCAAGGTGCTCCCCATCATCGCAGAGATGGAGGTGAATGGTGTTCCCGTCGACCGAGGCCGATGGGAGCGGATCGTCAACTTGTGGACCGCCGAGGCCGCCGAGCTCAAGAAGAACCTGGTCGCCGCGCTGGGCGTGCAGAACGTTGACAGCAACGACGACGTACTCGCCGCGCTTCGGCGGCTTGGTCTTCAGGTCGAGCGCACCAACGGCGAGGCGCTCGCGCCCTACATGCATCTGCCCGTTGTCCGGCAGCTCATCCGCTACCGGCGCGAGCGCAGTTTCGTGGCTGGAGCTGGCGAAGGTGTTCTCCGTGCTCTCAAGCGCTCGGAAGATGGGCGGCTACATGCAACCATAAACCAGATCGGGGCCACCACCGGCCGCATGTCCGCCGAGCAGCCGAACGTCCTCGGTCTGCCACGGGACAAGATGATCCGCCGCTGCATCACCGCCTCGCCCGGCAAGAAGCTCATCACGGGGGACTACAGCACGATCGAGTTGCGCGTCGTCGCCGACCAGACGGGAGACGAGCAGCTCAAGGCGGTCTTCCGGAAGAACGGTGATCCGCACCGGCACACAGCGTCGCTGGTGATGGGTGTACCCGAGGAGCAGGTAACCGAAGAACAACGGCGCCGCGCGAAGCCGTTGAACTTCGGCTTCTCGTTCGCCATGGGCAAGGACAAGCTCATCGCGTACGCGCGAAAGAACTACGGTGTCGAGCTCACGATCGACGAGGCCGAGCAGTTCAGGCAGAAGTTCTTCCAGAACTACTCTGGCGTCGCCGCATGGCAGAAGGAGATCGCCGAGCAGATGCCAACCAAGATGCGCACCAAGAGCGGCCGGATTTCTTACTACTTCGATCCCGATGAGGAGTACAACGCCCGCTTGGCCTTCCCGGTCCAGGGCACCGCCGCCGACGGCATGAAGCAGGCGATGGTGCTCCTGGCCCCGTACATCCAGCGGCTCGGGGCGCGGATGATCCTCGCCGTGCATGACGAGTTGCTCGTGGAAGCGCCCGAGGAGCACGCCGAGGAGGTCAAGGAGCTCATGCGCAACTGCATGATCGCTGGGATGAAGAAGTACGTGGATTCGGTGCCGATCGTGGTCGAGCCGAAGGTCATGTCGCGCTGGGGGATGTAGATCACGGACGTGAGCGCCGTGGGTCGGCTCGGCGTAGGCCACCAGAACGGGATCGAGAGGGTTGCCATGAGAGAGCAGGACAAGAACATCGGCGCGCCTCCGTCCGAGCGGTCCGAGCGGCTCCAGGAGCGGGAGACGGGCGCGGACAGCGTGCAACAGCGGCCTCTCCCGCCCTCGAGGCCCGACGATCTGGCGGTGCAGGACCACATCCCTGCCGCCGTGAGGCCGACCGAGCCACGTCCACCGCTCAGCGTGCCCCTCCATCTCGCGTTCGTCGCGCGTGGAGAAGCCGTGCTGAAGGAGCTTAACGCCGCCTCGCCCGACGCAGGCCCCGAGGAGCGACTCTTGTGCCAGCCGGTCGCCGATGAGGTCGCCATCGTCTCGGCGCTGCTGGCGACCCAGGCCCAGCTCGCCGCCCGGCTCTCCTTCTTCATCGCTGACCACAAACAAATGGCCGGCATCTCGAAGGTCCTCCGCGACGTGGTCCTCGTGACGGACTCGATCTCCAAGCGCGTCTTGGGAGCGCTCGCCGTCGCCGCGGACTTCCGGGCGCAGAGGCGGTTCCTGGCCAACCGGCGATCATCTCGGAGGGCTTCGCGGACGACGCGGACAATGGATGCTATGCCTCGATACCATGCCCCGACCCAACGACATTCGCCTGAGCGCTGGATAACAGACCGGCTAGAGGAGTGCGTCTGGTCGCTCGCGAAGGCAGTCGAGAGGTGCCAGGGGGTGTCCGTCATGGACACCCCTTTGGCGTGCCGACAGCCAGCTTGCAGCGAGGTGCGCTCGACCGTCAGGGTACGCAATGAGCGCCAAGGGGTGTGTATTATGCACACCCCTTTGGCGTGCAGGAAGCCCAGCAGCAGCGAGGCTCGCTCAACAACACGACGCGCGCGAGCCCGGATAAGGGTGCATGGAAGACGTTGATCGGCTGCTTGAGATCGGGGATGGGAGGCCGCGTACGCGCGGTGCAGGACGACCTGACGTGCTGAGCCGGTGTACGCAGAAGGACGTAGCGAGATGACGCGTTCTCTTCGCTGCAGATCGGGGCGTTCTTTTGGCCGACCAACATCGAGTTGCGCCACGACACACTGCCGGCAACCACCATCCGGAGCGTCCCCGAGGACCACCCATGAATGGAGTTGCCTGGGAGGCGGCGTGCTGGAGAAAGGTCGTCATTCCTGCTCGTTCGGTGCACGATCGAGGTGGGCGCCCGCGTGGTTCTTCTCTCCCGGGAGCGTCGTGCCTCTCGCTGAAATCCTGGCGTTTGTGCTGCGGCAGGAGGAACAGGTGCCGTGGATGGCGCCGAACGACGGTGCTGGCGAGCTCATCAATCATAGACTCCGGAAGGATGCAGACCGAGTTGGGGCTAGGCAGCGTGACGTTCGCGACCTCCAGGGGCTGCCTCTCGGCGCTCTGCCCCGAGAGCTGAGCATCCGAGCCCTGAAGACTCCGACGACGTCTCCCACCGCCCGCCCGCAAGCTCCGCGAGTTGGTCGAGATCGTCGTGGCTGCCGGTCGACGACGGCGACCAGGGAGGAGAAGGGTAGTCGTTCGGGTTGCCGAGGATGTACTCCGCCATCCTCGGCACCCTTGTTCAGCGCCCGCTGAGCCCGAAGTTCGGGCGGTACCTTCGCGTCGACGGACGCAAGAGCCGGGGCATCGCGCGCGGCTTGACCAGCATGACGTAGTGCTCGTGCCTGGCCTGGACGCCGCGGATGGCGGGCAGCACCCAGTCGTCGGACGGCTCATCATTCGTGGAAAGCCCGGCCGGCTGCGGCGCCTCGGCAGACCCGGCCACGGGCAGTACGCGTCTCGCGACACCGGTCGTCTTCTTCGACGGCTTCTTCATCGCATGCCTCTTGCTGTCGTCTTTGTCGGGCCAGCTGGCGGGCCCGAGCTTCCTCGAGCCCACCAGGAGCGCGGATCAGTGGAGCGCCAGCCGCTGATGGCGGCGCTCGATGGACTCACGCCACGACCCGACGAACCCGCGGCCCTTGCAGAGGACGTGGGCCAGGATCACGAACATGCTTACGCGCGGGTTGAACCAGACGACGCGCCCGTCGTCGTCCCCCTGCCAGATGCTCCCACCGTGCTCGCGGGCGCACATCACGGCGTTGTCGAACGTGTCGAACTCGATGACCCGGGCTCCCTCGATCATCGCGATCTCCGCGGGCGTGCAGGACGCGCTCGCTCCGCCGCAGCGCCCTCGAGTGAGTCGAGGTCGACCGACGCCATGGTGATGTACCAGTGCGCCCGGCAGCCTTGGCGGAGCCGACCGGTGTCGTAGGCCCAGAGCGAGCGCAGGTTCTTCCGGTGCTTCCGCACCTGCTCTTTCTTGATGCACGAGACCGGACCGGTGCACCGGAGCGCCTCGGACGTGTTCGCGCGGTCGGAGAGCTGCTGCACCCGCTCCGCCAACGCGGCGAGCTCGTTCGCGCGGTCTCTTGGCATCACCGCGCACCTCCCGAGGCCCGCTCGTTGGTTCGGTTGGCCGGGGTGTTGGCCCTGAGCCAGTTTACCCGCGAGCCGCAGCCGGCGATGCCCCGCAGGGGCTCCTCCGGCCGTGGCAGGTTGTACCAGTGCGCTCCGTGCGCGAGCGCGCTAGTGTACAACGTACCGGCGAGGATCACGAACTGGGGCGGCAGCTCGAAAGACGGCAGGAGCTGACCGACCGTGCGCACGCCCCAGTCCTCGCGCTCGCGCTTGTTGTACAGGCGCAGGCTCCGGTCGTACGGGCGGAGCACCGCATTCGGTGCGACCGCGCCGTAGAACGCCGACACGATGAGCACCGCGTCGCAGGTCCTCTCGGCGTAGTCGTACGCGGCCCGGAAGAGCGCCGACGTGTAGAACTCGCGCGCCGGCGCCGGGTGCTTCTGCTTCGAGGCCGAGCAGCCCACGAGCGCGACCCGCGGGGCGCCCGGCTTCTTCTCCGTGAACATGGACCTCTCCCATCGCGCCGCGGAGCGGCGCGTGTGGAAGCGCGCCCGAGGGAAGCTCCCCAGGCGCGCCACGTTGATGCTTCAGAAGAGCGCCGGCTCCGCTCCGCGCCGAGGGAGAGCCTCGACGGTGAGCAGATGCCGAGCGGCGACTTCTTCGGCTACGCTGACGACCCGGGCGGTGCTGTAGCCCTCCGCCTCCTTGCGGCGGACGATGACGCGTTCGCCCGCTTCCGTGATGAGGTGCACCGCGCCGCCCGGTGCCGTCTCGATGCGGATGACGCGCAGTACCTTCACCGCAACCTCCTCGACGAAGAGCGCCGGCCTCGTTGCTTCTGCTCGTGCAGGCGCCGGCCGACCATCTTCGCGACCGCCTCGGCGCCCGCGTTGTCGATGGCCTGAATGAGCAGGTCCTTCTCCGCTCCGGTGACGGAGATGCCGAGGAACAGCACCCCGGCCATCCGTCGAGCCTCTCGGATGAGCTTCACCATGGCGACGTCACCGCGTACGTGCGCCAGGTTGACGAAGACCGCCCCATCCGATCCCACGGCGAACGGCGCCTGTGCGACTTTCCGGTTCACGACGACAGTCCCGTGGGCGTGATCCGGGACTTCTGCGAAACGGCTTGTGCGAGCGACAGGAAGAAGTTCACGACCTCGTGGAGCAAGGGGGAGGGTAGCGGGCCGATCTCCTCGAACGGGTCTGGGATGTCGAGCACGCGCCCGTCTGGGCAGCCGAGCATCAGGGTGTCGATCCAGTGATCCGTCTCGGCGAGCGGCACCACCCAGTAGCCGACGAGGCCGAGGTCAGCGAGCAGGTCCTGGTAGGACTTCATCATCGCGATCGCGAACTGGTGGTAGTAGTGCCACTGCGGGTCCGCGGCCGTGCATGCCCGAAGGAGCCTCCGGGTGAGACGACGGCGGACGCGATCCAGGACTGGTGGGGTTACGGTCTTCTTCTTCTTCGCGAGTCTCAGCATTCAATCCTCCAACGAAGAAGACGGCGCGCAGGAGTGCCTGCCCGCCGCCCTCGTGTTGTTGTTGGTCACCAAGGAAGGCGAGCTGCGCTGCCGTCGCGATACGGTTCCCTCCGGACGCCGACGTGCTCGGCGATCAGCCCGGGGGCGTGGCCGCGGTTCCCCGAGGCGGGAGCAGCACTGCATGCACGGCCTCGGCGACGTGCGGGGCGTGAACGCCGTCGCTGCCGTCGAGGTCCGCGATGGTGCGCGCGACCCGGAGCACACGGCGGTAGCCCGCCGCGGAGAAGCCCAGCCGCTCGGTGGCGTCGGCGAGGACACGAGCACCGGCCGCGTCCGGCGTCGCGACCTGCTCGAGCTCCCGGGGAGAGAGCTGGGCGTTGCTCCGACCCGTCGCGCCCGCTCGTGCTCGCTCCTCCTGCGCAGCGCGAGCCGCGATGACGCGCTTCTGCACCTCGCACGAGGGCTCGTCCTTCGATCTGCTCCGGAGCGCGGCGATGTCGACCGGCGGGAGCGCCACCTGGACATCGAAGCGGTCGAAGAGCGGATCGCTCAGCCTCGCCCGGTAGGCGCGCAGGCGCTCCGGGGAGCAGACGCAGCGCCGCGCGTAGTCCCCCACGAACCCGCAGGGGCACGGGTTGATGGCGGCGACGACGAGCGTCTGCGCCGGGAAGGTCGTGTGCGTGCGCCCCCGTACGAGGGTGACGCGGCCCTCATCCAGGGGCTGCCGCAGGGTCTCCAGCACGCTGCTCCGGAAATCGAGCAGCTCATCAAGGAAGAGCACCCCGTGGTGGGCCAGGGAGACCTCGCCGGGCCGCACCGGCTCACCGCCACCCACGAGGCCAGCCCCGCTCACGGTGTGATGAGGCGCGCGGAAGGGACGCGTGCCCACGAACCCAACCTCCGGCACGAGGAGCCCGGCAACGGAGTAGACCGAGGTGACTTCGGTCGCCTCCTCGAGCGAGAGGGGTGGCAAGATCCCCGGCATCCGCCGCGTGAGCGACGTCTTCCCGGCCCCGGGCGGCCCCATGAGCAGGAGGTGATGTCCGCCCCCCGCGGCGATCTCCAGCGCTCGCCGCGCCGCATGCATCCCGCGGAGGTCGGCCAGGTCCGGCGCCGCCGCCGGGGGCACGACGGGGAACGGCGGAGGCTCTCCCGCGCTCTCCAGCGGGACGTCCTCGCGGAAGTAGCGCACGACCTCGACCAGTTGGTCAGCCACGAGCACCCGGATCCCGGGCACCCGCGCGGCCTCCCGGGCATTCGCCTTGGGGACGATGGCCCGGGTGATGCCGTGGGCGATGGCCCCGCGCAGGCTCGGGAGCACGCCGCGCACGGGTCGGCTCGCGCCGCCGAGCGAGAGCTCGCCGAGAACCAGGGTGTCCCTCCACGACCGCGTGGAGATCTGCCCCAGCGCGGCGAGGATGGTGAGGGCCATTGGCACGTCAAACGTCCCGCTCCTCGCGACCTCCTCCGGCCCAACACGGACGGAGACCCCGTGCTGGTGGAGATCCACATGGAGCTGCTGCAGCGCGGCGCACACCCGGATGCGGGTCTCCCTCTGCCGCGCCTCGCTGAGGCCGATTATCTCGAAGGAGGCTGGCGCCTGTGTGATCGTCGTCTCGATGTGAACAAGATGAGCCTCGAGTCCGATCAGGGACACCGAGACCGCGTCGGTATGCGGCGCGTTCTTGGAATGCTTCATGTCATGACTCCGAAGAAGCGAAAGCGGCGCACGGAAATCCCGCACGCCGCCATCGGCTGCTTCTCTGGTTGTGCTTGACGGGTGAGAACTGGACGTGAGTTGGACGCCCCTGAGGCGACCTCTTCGAGGGTGACGGCGCCGACGAGCTCCGCTACGACGACGGCCGGATCGCCTCCGAGATGGCCGCTACAAGCAGCCCAGCAACGGCCATGGCGGTGCCCTTCCTCGTCGCCTCCGCGGAGAGCACGCGGATGATGTAGGGGACAGCGGGATCGGGGCGCTGAGGGGCGAACGTGGACACGTCGGGCATGACGACTCCTGGACGCCCGAGCGGGCGCGGTGAAACAAGAACGGGGTGGATGAAAGACAGAGCGCGGGCGCGTGGGACAACCCGCGAAGCGATTGATCTCAGCCCATGCAGGCGAGGATCACCTGCGCGAGCATCGTCAGAACGGCCGCCGTGATGCGCAGCGCTTTGATGAAAAACTTGGTATTGTTCATGGGTGCAATGCCTCTATGGAGGGGCTCTCCTTCATAGCTCTTATTCCTGCGTTTCGCGGCTCATTGCTCACGGCGACGAAAGACGCGGCGGTCGCGTCCTTCTCATGGCCAGAACGTGAGGTGGTCCAGATTGGGCTATCAGAGCCGGGAGCCGGCCACAGTTTCTTCTGGTTCCCGAAGCACACCGCAACAAGGGGTTAAAGGAGAACGGCGGAAGTCTCCTCCGGGTCCTCCTACGTCCTACGCCTGGGATCACGCAGAGGCCTGCGGCGCGGCAGCATGGACGTGCTCCATGTAGCATGCGATACGAGCGTCTGTGCTTACAGGTTGGGCATCCCGCCGAGGGCGCCGGATAGCCACAGCCGCGAGAGCGTCATCCCCCTCTTCGTGCACCTGGCGAGCGCGTCGCTGTACCCGACCCGACCCACCTCCGTCGCCCCGCTCTTGTTCCGAGCCACGATGAACAGACGCACCCGGTCGTCCCCGAGATCGAGCGCATCGAGCACCTCCGGCCGCTGCGTGACCATGAGCACCTGCGGCCGCCCGAGCTCGTTCAGCAAGATGTGCTGCACCCGTTCAGCAACCCGGAGCGCCAGGCGCGGGCTCAGCGCATGGTCGGCATTCTCGAAGGCCAGGACGGACGGTCCTTCGGGGAGCAGCAGCAGCATGAGCGTGTACAGGACGAGGCGCGTGCCGTCGTCGGCCGCGCCGGTGGAGATCCATCGCGCATCACGGCGCAGATGACGGTCAGCGAAGCTGACCCCCTCGTCCGACACATCCTCGGCCCACTCCGCGAGCCTGCGCACCTCGTCGACGATCCGTCGCCAGAGGACACGCTCTCGCTGCAGCTCGGGGGCGCACTCGAACAAGACGCCCTTGAGCGACTCAGGGGAGGAACCGTGCGGGCTGTAGATCGCGAACAGATCCAGGGCACGAAGCAGTGCGCTGAGCGGCCCCTCGCCCAGCGTCGCGCACACCAGCGGAGCGATCCCGCGGTCATGCTCCGGCTTGATCGGGACCGCACTTCCGGTTTCTCGATCCAGCACCAAGCGCCCCACGTTGCGCTCTCGGGCGGCAAGTTCCTCACCGTTCTCCATCAGTCGCTCTCGGGCGAAGCTCCATGACCACGACCAAGTCTTGGGTTCCTGGAGCCTGGCTTCGTAGCGGGCTTCCTCGGCCCACGCCTCGATGATCACCTTCGTCTGCCGGCGCTCAAGCGTCCTGAGGAGGGTGCGTTGCTGGGTCCGCGTCACCCGGACCCCGCGTGCGTTCAAGGCGTCCGGGTCTATCTGGCCCTGCGCAGCCGCACCGAGCAGCGCGATTCCCTCGAGCAGGTTGGTCTTGCCGGCGCCGTTTGGCCCGATGAACACGTTGAACTTCCCGAGCTCCAACGTGACGTCCACGATCGTCTTGAAGCCCCGGATTCGGACTTTCTGGAGCATGATTTCTCCTCGGTTGCTGATGGGAAAGCGCGGCCTGCGCCACGCCACGGGAGCGGCGGCCGTCGCGGGGGAACGCCAGCAAGGTGCAATCAGCCGGCAGGGGCCCGCTCGCCCGAGGCGATGACCGCGGGCGGAGCTCGGGGGCGGGGAGACAGCCCGCCGCCGAACGCTGCGGGCTGTCCACCTGATCTTGGCCGTCGCTGCCGAGAGCTCAGGTCCCCGCGGCTTCGACCCGCTGGCGTGCCTGGGGCTCGTGCCCGACCGCCTCGACGCCGGCGCGCACAGCCGCGGCCAGCGTCCCGTTCGCGAGCAGCGCCTCCCGAGCTCGATCGCGCCCGTGGCCGATGTGCTCGCCGCGGAAGGCGAGGTGCGCGCCGTTCTTCTGGATCACCCCGGTCGCGAGGCCGTGGTCGACGAGGTCGCCGGCGGCGTCGATCCCCTTGCCCCAGCGGATGTCGAACTCCGCCTCCTTGAAGGGCGGCGCCAGCTTGTTCTTGACGATCTTCGCCCGTGTGCGGGCTCCGACGGTGTCCTCACCCGCCTTCACGGTCCCGATCCGGCGCACGTCGAGGCGCACGCTCGCGTAGAACTTGAGCGCGTTGCCGCCCGTGGTCGTCTCGGGGCTGCCGAAGACGACGCCGATCTTGTGGCGGAGCTGGTTGATGAAGATCAGGGTGGTCTCGGTGCGGTGCGCGATGCCCGTGAGCTTGCGGAGGGCCTGGCTCATCAGCCGCGCCTGCAGCCCGAGGTGCTGGTCGCCCATGTCCCCCTCGATCTCGGCCCTCGGGGTGAGCGCGGCGACCGAGTCGATGACGATGATGTCGACGGCCGAGGAGCGGGTCAGCATCTCCGCGATCTCGAGCGCCTGCTCGCCGTTGTCCGGCTGGGAGACGAGGAGCCGGTCGGTGTCGACGCCGATCGCGCGCGCGTACGCGACGTCGAAGGCGTGCTCGGCGTCGATGAACGCCGCAACGCCACCCGTCCGCTGGGCCTCGCGCATGGCGTGCAGCGTGAGGGTGGTCTTGCCGGACGACTCCGGGCCGTAGATCTCGACGACGCGGCCGCGCGGGTACCCGCCGACGCCGAGGGCGGCGTCGAGCGCGAGCGAGCCGGTGCGGATGACCCGGACTTCGGGAATGCTCTCACCACTTCCGAGGGACATGAGGGCTCCCTTTCCGAATTGCTTCTCGATGGCGCCGACCACGGACTGGACGGCGCGGGCCTTACTAACGTGAGCGTTCATGGGGAAGGTCCTTTGCTGAAGAGGGGGTGCCGAGACAGGAGAGCGCCGCGCAGCAGGCAAGGCCTGCGCAGGCGGGCGCCCTTGCGTGAGCGGTCGTCAGGGGAGACCGCGCTCAGCAGCGTCGAGCAGGTTGTAGATGGTCTCCGTCGCCTTCTCGATACGGCGGCGCGCCTCGTGCCTGGAGAGAACGCGCTCCTGGACGGGGCGCGTGGCGTCTTCGGCCGCGTTGAGGCCCTGGTCCACCTGCTCCCGAAGCACGGTGAGCCACTTGCGCGTGTAGCTGGGATCGTCGAGTCGGATGGCGTCGTTAGGTGGCGGTCGTTCGGTACGGCCGTCCCACGTGTCGTCGTCCGCCGGGTACTGGCGAGTCTCTGTCATGGTGGTTCGCCTCCAGGTTGGCCTGAGCGAGATGAGAACGGCGCACAGGACTCCTGTGCGCCGAGGCTGAATCCGACGTTGCAGATGGTTGAGAGCTGGGGGTTCTCCGATCCTTCTGGATCTCGGCACGGGAGCCGAGGCTCAGAAGGAGGGCGCCCTGTGTGTCGAGAAGGGGGGGCGGAGGAAGCTACTCGCCCTTCTCCAGCTGGGCGTGCACGGCGATCTCGCGCAGCACCTCGCCGGGCGTGCGTCCCTCGTTGTGCGCGATGGCCTCGATGACCTTATCCAGTGGCTGCGAGCAGAGGCGCGCGCCCACGACCACACGGGGCTGAATGTGGATCGGCGGGGTCTGTGGGTGCGGCCACCTGGGCGGCAACCATGCGTAGGGGATGTCCCTGGGCCAGTTGCGCTCTACCGAGAGAGCCGACTGGTAGCCCTTCGACTCCAAGTAGGTCTCGATGTCGTGTGGAGATACGCACCGTGTGACTGGCTTGCCGGGGAATGTGACACTCATGCGGTGCTTGGGATCTCGGAGGTTCATCGGCTCCCCTTTCGTCTGCGCATGCGAGCGAGCAGCTTGCGAGCCCGGCGGAGCCGGCTAGCGGCGGTTCCTAGGTGCAAGTGCAGCACGCTCGCGATCTCGGCGCCTCCGTGGCCCAGAGCCGCCAGGGCGATCACTTCTCGCGCCCAGAACGGCATCTGCCAGAGCGCGAGGAGCGCCTCCATCTCGGCGCGCGCCTGGAGTTGCGCCTCGAGATTCAGGCCCACGACCTGGTGCAGAAGGCCGAGCGGCTCCTGGTGCAGGACCTCGTGACGCACGTACGCGCTGCCGAGGTAGTGGGTCGCCTGCCGCCACGCGACACCGCGGAGCCACCGGCGGAGCACCTGCCGAGCGTTCGCGGCAGGGTCGGGACGATACCGACCCGCCTCGATGGCCCTCCAGGCGCCCAGGACGACAGCCTGCGCGACGTCGGCGCTGTCACGCGCGGGGACGCCGCAGGAGATGAGCGTGGCCACGATGAAGGCCCGCTCCGCCATGACCTCCGCGATGCTCGGTCGGGCCGGGGGATGTGGCGCGGCGGGGGGGCGGCGTGGCCCCTTGCGCTCGCGGCTCACCGGCCCCTCTCGGAGTTCCGGTAGCGGTCAGCCGCTCCGGGAGAGCTCAACCGGCTGTGCATCATGGAGCCGGCCGCCTGGGCGGCGCGCATGGCCATGGCTGGCGACCAGCGGTGCGGGTCGGCGGCGGTGTACCGTCGGTTTCGCGCGCGGACGCCTATGCGTCCGGCGGGCGAGGAGCGGGGGCCGTACAGCCCCAGCGGGCTACGGCGCGCGGCAGCGAGCCGGATCGCTTCGGTGTCGATCAGGGAAGGCGGATGAGAACGAGGGCGCCGGCGCGAAGGCGCACGGCCCCCTTGGCCCGCGGACAGCGGGCGGACTAGAATCAACATGTCGCAACCTCGGTCGATGAGGTTTCGGCCACGCAGCCCGGGCGATTGGCGTCGCCGCGGGCTGCACTACTTCAAGCGGAGATGATCGCGCTGCTACCTCACAGGGAGAGTGCGCAGCGCGCGAGAGCTGCACGAGCAGCAAGAATGCAGCTCCGGGACCAGCCCGAAGCTGCGATCGCCTTAATCTTCTTCCGGCAGCATGATGGTGATCACGGGCTCGGCGTTGTCACCAGGACCGCAGACCGCCTTGAGCTCCACCAGCGAGGGCTTGGTAGAGTCGGTGACCACGTAAAGCGAGAAGGTGATTTCGTTTGTTTCCGGTGGGCGCTGGGCCGCCGTGCGGAACATCCAGAGGACATCCCACAGTCGGCCGCGCTCGTCGTTGCGGGCCCGCAGCGCAGCTGGCGTCAGCATTACGTAGCGGGCCCAGACGGAGTGCGTGACGGCGACGGGAAGCCTGATCCCCATCTCCCGGGCCGTTGACGTCACATCCATCAGGGTGCCGTCCGCGATGGCCTGGGCGCGCGTGTACGCCTCGATGACCTCGAACTCGAGCTCGTCGTTGTCCGGCATCTTGTTTTCCTCCGGTTGGGATTACGTGGCGCCGGCCAGGAGAGAGACGCTCTCGCCTTTCGCGAGCTCTGCGCCGCCGAGGCGCATGTAGTGCGCGGCCTTGGCCCGGAGCGGTGAGGTCTCGGCCACCTCGCACTCGATGGCCACCGTCCAGAGCCGCACCCCGAGCGCCAGACCCTCGCGGAGGGCCGCTTCCTGAGCCGCCTGGTCCTCGTCCACGCCGTCGGTGACGAGGATGATGTCGGCGCCCTGATGGCCCCGCCGGGCGAGCTGCCGGACCTGCTGCACGGCCATGCCGAGCGCGAGGCCGATGGCCGTCCCCCCGCCGAGGAAGTGACGCACCATGCGCAGCACCACCTCCGTGTCGCCGGGCTTGATGACCTGGACGACGGTGGAGGTCGAGTAGTGGACAACGGCGACCGGCCGCTTCTCGTCGAACGCGACGCGGCAGAGCGCGACCGTCGCGGCTTTCGCCCACTCGTTCCGGGCAGCATGCATGCTCCCGGACTCGTCGAGCGCGATCACGAGCGGCCCCTTCGACTTCTTCGCTTCGCCTCGGACGGCGTACTGCGCGGCCCGCCGGGAGGCGATTCGCTCCAGGACGACCGTCTCCAGGACGGGATCCATGAGCATGACCTGCTCGGCCGGCAGCAGACGGGACACGTCGTTGCCCTGCTCGACCGAGTAAACCTCCGCGGGCACGCCGTGGACCCGGCAGGCTCGGGCCCCTCGCAGTGCCGCGTACATGCGGCCAGCGAGGCGTGCGATGCGCTCGACCTGGTGGAGGTCCCCGTGGGCGAGTTCAACATCGCGCGCGTGGGTCCACGCCGCGCTGACGTCCCAGCCAAACCCCCCGGCCAGGTGCTCGGTGCGCCGGGCCTGCGCATCGAAAGCTGCCCACCTCTCCCGGGCGACGCCGCGTAGCTCGAAGGGCGACGCCCTAGGGGGCAGGGCAGGGAGGCAGGCCCACAGCCGCTCGAAGGCGTACGCCGCCGCCACGTCGTCGGACGCGAGCAGCGCGGCGTGCTCCACCGGTGCGGTGTCCTGCACCGCCTCGGCGAAGGAACCCGCGAGCGGCTCGCTGCCCACCCCGACGATGGCGTTCCAGAGGTCCCCGGCCGCAGCAGTATCCTGGTCCGCTGCGACCGCCACGGCGCGGTGTGCGCGCCGAGCCTGGAGGAAGGTCCCCATCGTGACCTCCTACAGGGCGTAGCGCTTCGCCAGGTCGGCCTTGAGCGCGTCGTGGACCTTCTTCAGCTCGTCGAGCTTCGGCTGGATGCGCGCCTGCGCCCGGCGGGACACGCCCTCCTTGAGCTGCTCCTGCACTCGCTTGGCCGCATCGGTGACGTCGGCAGCGAGCTTGGGGAGCGCCTCCAGGTAGGCCGCCGCCTCCGTGGGCCGGTGGGCGTACGCGCGCAGGGCTTCGTCCACGACCGTGATCGCCTTCGCCACCGCGCTCCTGTCCACCGTGTCCAGCACGGCGACGACGCGAGCGCGATCGTCCGGCTTCTGCCAGAGCCCGTACCGGAGCACAGCAAGGTGATCCAGCTCGACCTCGGCGCAGTCGTCGAGCCAGGCGGCGGCGCGGAGCACGCGGGTGAGCGCGATCCAGCGCCGGTCGGAGACGACGATCCCGTTGGCCTTGAGCTCGTTCCGGATGCGGAGGAGCTCCTGCACGATACGCTCGGGCAGCGTCACCCGGCCGACGTCCACCCGCGCCGCGTCCCATTCGGCGAGCTTGATCTGAGCCGAGGCCGTGTAGGCGGGCGGCGTCGCCACGAGCTGCATCCAGGTAGCGTCCGCCTGCACGTACTCGACCAAGTCCCGCAGCAAGAAGCGGTCGTACACCGCCGCCAGGTTCTCCTCCTCGGGCAGCTCGTTCGACGCGCCGACCAGCATCCGCAGCGGGATCGGCCGCCCCTTGTAGAGCCGCTCGTTCATCGCCGACAGGAAGGCGTTGAGCACCGAGTCGGACCCCTTGAAGACCTCGTCCAGGAAGGCGCACTCGACCCCGGCGAGCCGGCCGTCGAGGTTGCGCTCCCAGAGGTCGTTCTTCAGGGCGCTGAGCTTCACCGGGCCGAAGTACTCGTCCTCGGTCCCGAACTTGGTCACCAGCGTCTGGAACTTCCGCGCGTCCGGAAAGCACGACAGGAACCCGAAGAACAAGGCGCTTTTCGCCGTACCCGGAGGGCCCACGAGCAGCACGTGATTGCCCGAGAGAGCAGCGAGCAGGATGCACTCGACCGCGTTCTCGCGCTCCCGGAAGGCGGCAAGCAAACTGTCGCGCGCGGTCCGGAACCTGTGCCGCACAGACGTCATATTCACCGAGTTGTTGGTTGTCGACTTCATCATCACCTCGTGTATCTGCGCAGCGGGTATGCTGCGCCGGTGCCTCGCCGCGGCGTCACCCACGGCGAGGCGCCCCCTTTGGTGAACTCGGCCTTCTCAGTCGTTGACCACGGGGATGGTGAACGACACGCCATCTCCGCCGTCGAGCTGGAGCTGGAAGCTGTGCTGGAGCTCTTTGACCCGCGCAGTGATCCGGTCGGCAACACCGGCCAGCACGCCGCGGTAGAGCTCGGCCTTGGCCGTGAGCTCCTTGCAGAGCTCGACCCGCCGCGCGAGGGCGTTCTGGCGCATGCCTTCGGACGCCGCTTTGTCGAGGTCGGCGATGAGCTCCGCGACGTCCGCCTCCAGCGCGCCCTGCGCCGCCGCCCTGGCGACGGCGACGTTGTCGGGCGCGTCGTGCATCTCGATCCGGATCGGCTTCACGCCGAGTTGCTCGATCCCCGGCCGGAGCCGGACCCAGGCACCGCACGTGGACGGCGGCAGCAGGTAGAACCCGCCTCGGTCCCGCAGCGGCACGCCGGAGAGCGCCTTGGCCGTGGCCACCATGGCGAAGGAGATGTCGCGCGTCTCCGCGTGCGTGACGAGGTGGTTCCCGTGGGCGGCCATCGCCTCGGCGTGCGCGAGCGCCTCCGCAATGGAAGGCGCGCCGTCGGGCGGCAGGCCCACGATGGTGCCCGTGTGCCGGTCGACCCGGCAGCGTGCGCCGCAGACGTACTCGTCGCCGGCCTCGCCCTCGCGGGTCTTCTGCACGTAGATGCCCACCGCGGCGCTCGTGTCGCCCTTGGGCCGCGCGAAGGGCCGGACGAGGATGCCGGCCGGGCGCTTCACCTCGGCCGCGGCGCGCGAGAGCGCGGTGGCCGGATCCATGTCCGGGATGAGGTGGCCGAGCCCCTCGCTCGCGAAGACGCGGCGAGCGGCCTCGCGCGTCACGTCGATGCGGTCGGTGTTCCACGAGATGAGATCGCCGATGTGGCGACCTCCCGCGGCAGCGAGGCGCCGCTGGGCGCGCTCGATCGTCGCCGGTGCGCTGTTCATGGTGTGGACTCCTTGTCGTGGAGAGTGAGTGTTTGGTGGCGGAGAAGAAGCGGGCGCTGCGCGGAATTACCCGCACGCTGCCCAGAGCAGCGGTCCACCAGAGGACGATGGACCGCGGTGATTGCTAGGCCGAGAACGCAGCTTCGGTGAGAGCCTCGGCGAGCCATCCCGTGGTGCGAGCGGCAGCGGGCGCTGCGTTCGTGGGCACCGGGCGCGGGGCGTCCTGGCTGCGATGCCCCGGGGAAGCTGAAGCTGGAGCTTGCCGGTGCTTCCTGATGGCAGGAGCCGGGATGTTGACGTAGAGGGCGTGGGCGGATTCGTTCGCTGGCACCACCTGCGAGTAGAGGCTCAGCCCGCCCCGCCCCTGACGCCAGCGGAAGTGGAGCCCGGTCCGGTCCACCCAGCTCACCAGATCAGGGAACTGCCTCGGAAGTACCTCTGCGACCTCGACCAGCTTCTTGCGGGGCAGATGTACCGCGAAGACACGGCTCACCAGGCTGATGTGCTGGACCGTCACATCTGCGAGCAGGTCGCCGAGGAGGAGGCTCATGTCCAGCAGCGCCGCGCTTTCCCGCCAGACTGCGGTCATGGCAAGCCGCTGGGCTGCTGCCAGGACGGCATCGCGACGGGCTGCCTGATGGCGCAGCGTGCGGGCTTCAGCTCGTTGCTGGAGGAGCGCGCGAACCCGTGGAGCCGCCTCTTCATCGAGCATGCCGGCCAGCGCCCGGAGCTCGCCGGCGTCAACGCCGAGCAGCCCCGCGAGCTCCTCGTCGTGCTCGGCGACGTAATCCCCGATGTTGTGCGACCCGGGCTCGAACGCGCGAAGAACGCGCTCCAGCCCTGCCAGGCCGCTACGCCGCCCGGCCATGGACGATCACGCCCTCGTCGGGGTTCGTGGGCTCCGGGAGGTCCAGGTCCGGCGAGGGCACCGGAAGCTGGTCGGTCCGCTTCTTCGCCTTGACCAGGTCGCGGGCGAAGTCGTGATCGGGGCTGTTGCCCAGCGCGGCGCGGCGCAGCCGCCGGGCGACGGCGAACGGATTCATGCTGCGCGGAACGCGCAGGGAGGCGGTGCCGAGCGACAGGAGCAGACGGCGCTCGGCGAGGGTCGAGGGGCGGAGCGTACGACCGTTGATGCGCATGAGATGTTCCTTTCTGCGAAAACGGAAAGGCGCCCGGAGCACGAGAGCTCGTGCCAGCGGGCGCCCTGTGGGGTCAGGATTTGCAAGAGGGGGCGTCAGCGCTGCTGTGGGCCAGCGCAGCGCGACGATGCAGTCGACACGTTTTGTCGGCAGGCTTTTTACAGGATGATGCAGAGGTCGAGCATGGAGCTGAATCCTCCGCCGCGACCTCCGATGATGATGTGGTCGACCAGGGGAATGCTCACGAGGTCAGCAGCCGTCTTCATCGCCGTCGTGAGCGCGATGTCCTCCGGGCTGGGCATCGGATCTCCGGATGGGTGGTTGTGCACGAGAACGAATGCGCTGGCGCCGGCACGGATGACCGGCCGCAGCGCATCGGCGACGGTGAGCGCGGCGCCGTGCCTCCCGCCCCGCGCCAGCTCGAGCTCGGCCATGAACTCGTTCCGGCCGTTGAGCGCGATGGCGAGCATCACCTCGTAGACGAGCCCGCCCAGCCGGTCGGCGTAGATGCGGGCGATGTCCGCCGAGCACGAGAACCTGTGCTTCGGCAACGAGGGGTAGCCGTTACGGACGAGCTGCTGCAACGCCAGTACGGCGCGGCGCTGGACCTTCGTGAGCCGGAGCCGCTCCAGTTCGTGCTCGCTGAGGTCTCGCCAGCCGCCAGGGGCGCGGGTGAGCCGGTCCGCGATGCGCTGGCTCCGCAGGATGGTGCGGAGCAGCTCGGCCTCAGGTGCCGCGAGCTCGCCCCCGAGCGGAACAGCTAGGTGCTCAGCTCCGGGGCCAGCCTTACCGCGGCCAGCCGGCATGGCCGTCGCGCCAGTAGGTCTCGTCGTCCTTGTCGAACAAGGACCGCTGGCCGTAGGGCGAGCCGTAACGCGGAGCGCTGGGCGGTGCGGACGGGCCCATGTGGATCCGGGGCGCCGGGCCCTGCCGTGCGGCGAGCATGAAGCTCGGCCGGTTCCGGTCGACGATCACGACGCCGGTGAATGTTGAGCCGTCGGCGCTGAAGAGCTCGACACCCGGGGGCGGGGTTGCCGCCTCCCGGAGCCAGTCGAGCACGTTCGCAGCCGTTGGCACGCGCCGGGGCAGCCCCTGCCGGAGCAGCTCCAGCAGGGCCTCGCCGATGAGCTCGCTCACCGCGACGGCCAGATTGCCTCCGACACGGCCGCAACCAGGAGGCCGGCGACCGCGGCGGCGGCGCCCTTCTTCACGGCTTCGTTCGTGAACACGCGGAGGACGTAGGGGACAGGGGAGGGAGCGTTCTCGTTGATCTGAAACATGGGGATCTCTCCTGGGCGCCGATAAAGGCGCGGTTGATGTGGGTATGGGACGTGGAAGAGGACGTGAGACGGAGCCTGGTGGGGCTGCCGAAGCTCGGTGCGTGGCGGGGCGGTCAGCTCATGCAGGCTAGGATCACCTGGGCGACCATCGTGAAGACGGCCGTGGAGAGACGGAGGGACGTCAGCTAGATCTTGGGGTTGTTCATGGGCGTGACGCTCCCGGAGGGGAGCTCTCCTTCACCGCTCTTATCTCTTCGATTTTGCTTGGATTTCCTACGGCGTTGAGAGGCGCAACGGTCCCGTTTCTGAGGCGCGCGGTGGCGCCGTCACGCGATCTTGTTCTCTGTCCGTCTCCCTGATACTCGGGGTGCGCCAGCCACCGACGACCCTAGTCCCGCCGCGCTCGCTTCAGGCGGTCACGAACACCAGCAGTCGGACGACGCTGGCGACCAGAGCCAAGCAACGCAGTCGGGAGAAGCCAGCGCGCGCGGTCCGCGCGAAGGGAGCGTTCTTTCCAGCCGGCACGCGCCTGTACTTGCCGCCCCGCGCTTCGGCGTCACCTGCGCCGTCTCCTTGCTCCTCGCCTCCACCACTCAGCGGCGCAGCGACTCAGTCGTCGTGCCGATCGCCTGCCCGCTCGGTCTACCCAGCAAGCGACGTCAGCGCCTGCGTGCGTTGCTTCTTCGTAAACCTCCGGCCCTGCAACCCTTCGGCTTCTCCGTCGGCTGGTTCCTCGATCGCGCCTTCGTCATCGTCGCCTCTGCACCGACGCTGTAGGTGCCAAGGTGCCCACATCCTCCTCGGTGGTGCCGTCGCTTGCGAACTTTCCGGGCCGGTGTGCGGCAGGACGCGGGGGATCGGATCAGGTAGCCGGCCGTCCCTGTTGACATGACGCGGCCTTCGGCGCGATGTTGGTCGCAAGCAGGCGACGTGTGCTCTCGATGGGGCGAAATCTCATCGAATTGACGACATGAAAGAGAGCGCGAGCTCAGCTCTGAAAACGCACGCCATGTGGAACCCGCTCGACACGACCGACCTTCGACGGCCTATCGCCGCTCGACCTTCTGTCCGACGGGACACGTCCGTATCCTGCAGTTGGGGCACTTCTGGGTTGGGGGATAGGCGGTGCTGGTGCACCTCCCCACGGCCTACTCACGCACATACGCGCCGGTTGCCACCCCGATCCCCGCGCAGGAACCCGGACACGAGGCCGTCTGCACCTCATGCACACCGTGCACCGTGGCAGGCGCTACGAGGCGACGGACAATGATGAGGGAACCTCAGATCGGCTGGAAGGTTCTAGTGCGTGGTCGGGAGTCTGACGGCTTTGCAGACGTCGCGTCATACCGCGAGCAGGATGACCGCGTCGAGGTGAGGTTTCACCAGAGTCCTGTCGAGGCGCGCGCGGAGAAGGTACGCGTGGAGGATCTCGTGTGCGAAGCCTTGCCGGTTCAGACCCGCTGCTACGTTCGAGATGGCGACGCGTGGCGCGTGGGGCGTATTGTTGCGAGCTCGGAGGGGCTTCCCGGTGAACGGCAGTACTACGTCCAGTTCCCAAACGACTCACGTCCGCGCCTCCTCCGCGAGACAGAATTCCGCATCCGCTCGAATGCGGGCACCTCGGACCCCGTCACGACGCTAGCCGAGTTAGCGCACGAGACGCCTTACTTCTTCGAGCGGCGGTGCCGCTGGATCGAGCGCTACGAGCGCTACCGTGACGGCGCCGCGGGTCTGACTGGCCTGGCGTCCTCACGCGTCGAAATCTTCGCGCACCAGTTGGAGATCGTGCGACGCGTGCTGGCCGATCCGACGATCCGCTACCTGCTGGCCGACGAGGTGGGTCTGGGGAAGACGATTGAGGCGGGCGCGATCGTCCGCCAGTTGGTGCTCGACCTCCCGCGCCTGCGGGTCCGAGTGCTCGCGCCGGCCGTGCTCGTGCCACAGTGGCTGCATGAACTGAAGACCCGCTTCGCACTGGGTGGCGTTCCCGTTCTGTCTTTCGAGCAGTTCAACACCCTGGAACAGGCTAAGGACTCGACGGACCTGCTTGTGATCGACGAGGCCCACCGCCTCGTCGCGCAGGCCAGCCACACGTCACATGCGTTCGTCCGCTTGGCCGCGTTGTGCCACCCGACGCGCACGCGCCACCTACTACTCCTGTCAGGGACGCCCGTGCTCCACCGGGAAAGCGAACTGCTGGCTCTCCTGCACCTCCTCGATCCCGACGTCTACCGACTCGGCGAGTCCGAGTCGTTTTCGCGGCGACTCGCGCGGCGCGAGCCCATCGGTAGCGCCTACGCCCAACTGGTGCGCGCCCGGACTCCAGCCCTGCGGCTCCGCGCCGCGATGCGCCTCCGGGAGGCGATTCCCGAGGACGAGGCGGTGGCACGCGCAGTCGATCGGCTCGCGACCGCGCTAGCGGCGAAGGATGAACCCGGGGTGGAGCGGGCGGCGGACGCGCTCAGCGTCCATGTCAGCGAGACCTATCGGATCTACCGCCGGTTGCTTCGCGTGCGCCGCGCGACCCTAGTCGAACTGGGGGAGCTCGCCGAGCGGCGGAGGGTCGGACCTGCGGAGGCCGCAGCGCATGGCACGGACGGCGCGCATGCATGGCAGGCTCTCGAGGAGTGGCGCATCCGCGCCGCAGCCCGCACGGCCTCGGCCCCCGCGCAGGACCGGCAGCGCGCGGCGACGCTGTATTGGCACCTCGCCTCCGCGGTCGCCGCTGACCGCACAGCCCTGCGCGACCGGGGCTCTCGCTGGTCTGCCGAGGTGCCGCCCGAGGAGCGCGCGCTGCTCGCAGCGCTTCTGGACGTGGACGACGCCGTAGACGACCGCCGTGTTGAGGCACTGCTTCGTGCGCTCCGAGCCCGCCCCGGCGGCGTGTGGGTAGTCTTCTGCGGCACCGCCGCCGCGTGCGTGTCCCTGCGTGACGCGCTGGCGGTCCGGTGGCCCGGCCTGGGCCTATATGTGGTCTCCGCAGCGACCCAGAACGCGGAAGCGCCGCTCCACGCGTTTCGGAACGGCTCGGGCCCGCGCGTGCTGCTCGCCGACGCCGTCGGCGAGGAGGGCCTGAACCTGCAATGCGCTGACGCGCTGCTGTGCTGGGACCTGCCCGCCGACCCAATGCGCCTAGAGCAGCGGATTGGTCGCCTCGACCGCCGCGACCGCGTCCGGGCCTTCGAGTGCGGCGTCGTCCTCTCGCACGCCGACGCCGACCTCGCGCTCGATGCGGCCTGGTACGAGGTCCTGCGGGACGGCTTCGATGTGTTCAGGCGCCCAATCGCCGACCTGCAGCTGCTGATGGACCGGGAGCTGGACCGCCTCAAGATATGCGCCTTCGAGGGCGGGCCGGCGGCGCTGCGGGCGCAGATCCCAGCAGTGCGCGACGCCGTCAGGGATGAGCGTGAGCGCGTCGAGCGGGACGAGGCCATCGACGGGCTGCGCCTCCAAAGGCCCGGCGAATGCCCGGCGTGGAGCCGGCTGGATGAGGTCGAGGCTGAGGAGGAGGAGCTCGCCGAGGCGATGCTGGACTACGCGCGCGCGAACATGAAGCTGACCGTGAGAAACGTTCGCGAGCGCGGCACGATCGCGGTGACCAGCGGCGACCAGGCGATCGTGCCAGCGTCACTGCTGAAGAGCTTCCAGGGCCTCGCGGGACGGCAGGGCACCTTCGTGCGCGGGCGCGCGCTCAAGGAGCCGTCGCTCGATTTCCTCCGTCCCGGCCACCCGCTTGTCGATGTCTTCCGGGCGATCGCGGCGCACGACGAGCGCGGCCAGGCCTTTGCGATGGCGCGCTGGATTCCCGGTCTCGCCGAACCGCTGCTCATCTTCCGCCTCGGCATCGATGTCGAACTCGACCTCGATACGGTCGCGTGCGAGGCCGAGGCGCTCGCGCTCGATGCCGTGGGGCGCGCCGGCCTGCTACGGCTGGCCAACACGTGGCGTCCCTCGCGCTGGTGGGAAGTCTGGCTGGCGCCCGATGGTAGCGCAGCCGACGACACCGCTGTGGAGCACTGCGATCGGCCGTACGATAAGGCGCGGGGCGACGTGAACCTCGGCGGCGACCGCGTGCAGGTGCTCGCGGCGCTGGTCCAGCCGTCGAGCTGGCGGGCGACCTGCTGCCGAGTCGCGTCGGCCGCCCTGGATGCGATCCAGGCCCGGCGTGAGTTCCAGGACGCCGTAGCGACCGCGCGCCGTGAGGCTGCCGGGCACTTCGAGGTGCTGCGGGCGCGAGGCCGGGCACGCGCTGCTGCCGGCCTGGGTGACACGACCGCCGCGGCCGAACTCGAGCGCGCCGCGGCGCTCGTCGACCAGCTGATCGCGGCTCCGCGTCTGCGGATCGACGTGATGGGTGCCTACGTCCTCTCGGGGCAGCGGTTCCGGGCACCATGAGCGGGGAGCTTCCGTGGCTGCTCGGCGCGTTGGTTGATCCGGCGAGCGCGCTTGCGAGCTATCCGCCGACCGCGCTGCGCCGGCTACCGCATCGCCGCCTAATTGCCGCGCTCGCCACCGTGCAGCGCGGAGGCCGCGGGCCCGGGCCCGGGGATTTAGTCGCGCTCCTGCGCGCCGTGCTGCGGCACGAGAGCGGTCCGCGGGGCGACGCGCCGTTTGTGCTCGCCATGCCGAAGCGATGGCTGGCGGGCTGCACGGACCGGCACCTCGCGCGCGGGTCGTTGCGCATCGTTGGACGAGACGGCGATTCGATGCGCCTAGTAGCCGACGAGTGGCGCCCGGGCTGGCTTGTCAGCCGCGCCGACGAACTCGGACCCGAGGCCTCGCTGTTTGAGCGGGCGCCGCGCCGGCGCGACCCGCCTGTTCCGGGCGATCCAGGCCTCAAGTTGTTGGCCCTGCAGGATTACCAGTCCGAGGCTCAGCGCGAGGCCGTGCGCGCCGTCGAGTGCGCCGGACCGGGGAGCACAGTCATCATCAACCTGCCGACCGGTAGCGGCAAGAGCACCTGCGCGCTGTTGCCGGCGCTCCGGCCCCTGCCCGACGCCGGCGGGCTGCGAGGAGTGACCCCGATCGTCGTCCCGACTGTGGCCCTGGCGCTCGACCTCGAGGCCCGGTGTCGGGCCTTCGTCCCGCACCGTACGGCGTACCGCCCGCGCGACGCCGCGGAGTTTACGGCGCGCTGTCGCGATGGCACGCAAGGGCCGCTCTTTCTGGCTCCGGAAACCCTCGTAGGCGACACCGCGACATCGCTCCGCGAAGCCGCGGCGAAGGGCTACCTCCGGCTCTTCGTCGTGGACGAGGCTCATATAATCAACGCCTGGGGCGACGAGTTCCGGCCGGCGTTCCAGCAGATCGCGGGGACCCGCCGCGCGTTGCTGGAGGCGTGCGGTGCGCGTCCGTTCGTCACGCTGCTGATGTCCGCCACGCTCACGCCGTACAACCTGGCCACGCTCGAGGACCTCTTCGGCAGCCCGGGTCCCGTCCAGCACGTCCACGCGGTCCGACTGCGGCCCGAGCCATCGTACTGGTTCCGGCGCGCGCTGTCCGAGGGCCAGCAGCAGACCTGGCTGGAGGAGGCGCTGTGGCACCTGCCGCGCCCGCTGATCCTCTACACCACGCAGCGGAGATCGGCCGCTAGTTGGTATGCGACGCTGAGCGGACAGGGCTTCTCGCGACTCGGGCTCGTCGACGGCGCGAGCTCGGACCAGCATCGCGCCGAGGTGCTGCGGGCCTGGAACGCCGACGAACTCGACATCGTCGTGGCGACGTCGGCCTTCGGCCTGGGCGTCGACAAGTCCGATGTGCGCGCCGTGCTGCACGCCACACTCCCCGAAGACATCGACCGGTTCTACCAGGACGTCGGCCGTGCGGGGCGCGATGGCTATGGGTCGCTCTCGCTGCTTATCTGGACCGCCTCAGACGAGCGAGTCGCCGAGCGCCTCGCATCGCCGAAGTTCATCAGTGCGCAACGAGGGCTCGAGCGGTGGTGCGCGATGTTCCTGTCAGAGCGCCGTCAGGTCGGGCCCGCGGCGCGCTTCCTCGTCCCGCTGGACGAACGCCCCAGTATGGACGAGGGCGACATCGACATGGCTAGCGACGCGAACGAGGCCTGGAACGTTCGCACGCTCATGCTCATGCAGCGCGCCGGGTTCCTCGAGGTCGAGGGCGCCGGCGCTGTGACGTACCCGGCGCTCTGGGTTCACGTGCTGCGATCCGATCACACGGAGCTCGCGGCCTGGCAGCGCGACCTCGAACCGCGTCGTGCGGAGTTCTCCGAGGCGCGCGAGCAGGGCCTGGCGCTGCTACGCCAGGCGCTCGAGAGCGGGGCCGGATGCATCGCCGAGACCCTCGCCCGCGCCTATCAGCGGTCCCCGGACGTGCCGGCCGTGCGTGCGTGTGGTGGGTGCCCGCGCTGTCGACTCGCCGGGCGCGCGCCCCACGCTGGACGCCTCCGCGCGCGGTACTCGGCGCCACTGCGGGCGGCGCGTCCCCTCGGCGGGGGAGTAACGGACCTCCTTGCCGGTCAGCGGTGTGCCTTCGTGCTGTATGATCGGGCGGGGGACCTTGCTCAGTTGAACAGCGCCCTGCGGGAGCTCGTGCGGTGGTTGTTGCGTGAGGGAGTCGTCAACTTCGTCGCGCCCCGCGCGCACCTGGCCCGGTGGAGCGATATGTTCCGGGAGCGTCCCGAGCATCCGGCGTTCTTCCACGACAGCCTGGTCCGCGGCGTCGTCCGAGATCAACCGACGGCGGTGTTCGTGGTGGACGACGCGCTCGAGGAGCGCTGGGGCGAGATCTGGGCCGCGCGCACGACGGCCGCGGCGCCCGCGGTGATCGTCGCGCCGGACGACCTTCGCCAGCCCGACCACCCCGCGCGCCTCGCGCGTGACGTCCTGGCGCCGTGCCCGGCGGTGACGCTGAGCCAGTGGGAGGATCGATACAGCCTATGAACATCCACGCGCGGTTCACCGTCGTTCCGAGCCGCATCCTGGGACTGCTCCGCGTAGTCTGCGCCTCCAAGGGCGGACACCCGCGGGAGGAGGTGACCGCGTTAATGCAGCCTGAGCCGCTGCTGCGCGAGGGCAGGAAGAAGGGGGGCGGGGCCGATGACGACGAGCAGGAGAACAAGAAGAAGCCGGACTTGGCCAACGAAGCAATCGCGACGGCACTCGACATGGGACTCATCGAGGCGTACCGCGACGGTCATGATCGCGAACTGCTCCGCATTCCGGAGGCGATGCGGCGAAGACTGCTAATCAGCAGTGCCTTCTCGGACGAGGCGTGCTGGCAGTGCTTGGCCGCCGTTGCGCTCCAAGACGGCGCCCACGACAACCCCTTCGCCGAGTTCTGCGCCTGGCTCCAGTTCTACACGCCCGTCCGACTGCCGGTCGATGAGAGCGCGATCCGGAAGGCGCTGGAGGACGACGGGCTCGAACTGGACCGCTTGCAGATGCGCAACAAGGCGGCGCTGCAGAATGCGTTCTACTGGTCTCACTACCTCGGGCTGTCGTGGCACCGGCGCCCAGGAAGGGTCTCGGACGGCGTGGTCCCGGACCCGTCGGGGTGCCTCCGGCGCCACATCGATGACGTGCTACCTCCGCGGCTAGGCGATATCCATGTGCGCGATCTGCGCGCGCGCATTGCGGCCGTCTGCCCTGTGCTCGACGGGGGCGTTCACCACGAGCGCGTCGGGCGCCGGCTGGCCGAGCGGAACCGCCCGCATGCGCTCGCACCGGACCGCCTCACGCCGGGGTTGTCCTTCGCGCTGCGCCATCTGCGCGACGCACGCATGATCGATTATTACTGTCCGAATGATCAGCGTGACTTCCTACTTATGACGCGCGACGAGAAGATCGCCTTCGTCCGCCGCACCGAGGAGTCCTGAGCGCATGGCCCATACGTTCCCGCACCTCGTCTGCTGGCACGATCGCGCGCGCGCCGAGGTCATGAACACGATCGCACTCGACGTGCGCCCGTCGGTCTTCCGCGCGACCCACCACCCGAGCCCGCTACGCTTGCGGGGGGCCGTCGAGGGCCGCTTCGACGTCTTGGCCGAGGGCGACTACATCGAAGGCTTCCTGGCCCCAGCGGCCCCGCACGCCTTTGACGTGGCGGTGGGAGACAGCGGCACCGGCAAGTCACACTTCGTGCGGTGGATCTACGAAGAACTGCGGCGCCGCGACCCCGCGGGCCGGCGCTACCGCGTCGTACTGGTGCCCCGCTCGAGCGCCAATCTCGCCGACGTCGTGCGCCGCATCCTCGAGGGCTTTGACGGCGAGATTGCGCGCGGGCTACGCCAGGAACTCGAGGGCGCGCAGAACCTGAGCCTCGCTGGTGCCAAGACCCGCGTGCTGGACGAGTTCGCGTACGTGCTTGAACATGAGAGGGCCCACATCGCGCCGCCGGGCCGCCAACTGGACGACCTCGAGCGCGAGGTGCTTGACGCGCTTCCGAGCCTGCTCCACGCGCCCCCGCTGCGCGAGGAACTGCTGAAGCGTTCTGAGGGCGCCGTCGAGCGGATCGCGCAGCACGTGCTCGGCACGCGCGAGCGCGTCGAAGAAGAGGGACTGGACCTCGCGTGGAAGCGCGGCGATCTTGCGTTTACGCAGCGGGCGATCGACCGCGCGCAAGGCGCAGGCGATCTCGCCGCTCAGTTCCCTGAGGACCCCGCCCTCGCCGACCTCGCGACAGGCTTTCTCAACCGCGCGCGCGCCGTCGCGCTGCCTCGCCTGATCCGGCTGCGCCGTGGCGACCTGATCCGCGCGCTCGCCGAGGTCCGGCGGAGCATTGGGGGAGGCCGCGACCTGGTGCTCCTGATCGAGGATCTGTCGGTGACCGAAGGGCTCGACGCCGAACTGATCGAGGCGTTGCTGGTGCGCCCGTCAGAGGGCGGCGGTGCGCTTTGCAAGCTGCGTAGCGTCGTGGGCGTCACGAACGACGACTTCGCGCGCATGCGCGACAACGTCAAAGAGGGCCGCATCCGGCAGGTCGTCTACTTCAATGTGCCGGTCGGGGACGATGAGGCGCATGCCTTTTCGGCAGAGGACCTCGCACGGTTCGCTGCGGGCTACCTCAACGCCACGCGACACGATATGGACGCGCTCGACGCATGGGCCGCGCGCGCCGCGCACGACGAACCGTTGCCGTCACCCTGCGACGACTGCCGGGCGCAGCGGGACTGCCATCTGGCCTTCGGGAGCGTCGATGGGCGGGGGCTCTACCCGCTGTCCCGGGAGTCGCTCGTGCGGCTCTACCGCGCCGTTGCCGGGGCGGACGCGCGGAGCCGCGCCTTCAATCCGCGGTTGCTGGTCGGCCGGGTGCTCAACCGCGTGCTTGACGATGCCGAGCACGCCATTCCCGCGCAGAACCACCCGAGCGAGGAACTGCGGAACACCTTTGGCCTGCAGCTGGTCGGAGACCAGACCACACGCCAGATCCGAAACCAACTCCGCGACCAGAGCAAGGTCGAGCGGCTGGTTCGCCTCATCGAGATGTACTCGCCGCTCCCGCAGGCCGAGAAGCCGCCGCTGGACCCGGGCATTGCGGCGGCGTTCGAGGTGACCGGGGTGCAGTTCCTGACCGAGGCCTCGATACCGAGCGGCCCGGCGAAATCTCCCAAGCTGCCCTCGACGCGGCCGCCCCCGCCTCCTAAGGTCGACCCGTTTGCTGCCTGGTTCAACGGGGCGCCGGTAGATGACACGCATCTGAACGCATGGCGCACCGCCATCGTTGACGCAGTAAAAGCGTGGATCGACTGGGATGCCGAGCGACTCGCGCTGGCTCGGTCGAAGCTGCGCGCACAGGATATCTGGATCGACGGCCAGGTAACCAAGATGAGGGGCACGCCGATCCTGTCGGTGACGCGCTCGCCCGAGGCCGCCGGAGCCCTCCGGCTGCTGACTGGATACATCCCGGCGACGACGGAGTCCGAGTACGACGACGGCTTGCTCAACGTGCGGGCGGTGATGCCCCAATGGGCGGACGCGGTGCGCGCGGGGCTTTCGCGATTCGTCACCGAGTTAGGCGCGGTCTCGCCCGCGCAGGTGGCCGCGAGCGTGCTCGCTGTGGGCGCGATGATCCGAGGAGCGGTCGGTCGCGATGCGTCGCCATCCGTGCTGCTTGCGGCGGCCCTTGAGCGGTGGCCGGACAAGGGCGAGGAGGGTCGGAGCCCGGAGTGGAAGGCTCTTTGGGGCGCATACACCACATCCAAACGCGCCCTGGAGGCGCGTGAGTATCTCGCCGATCTACTGGCCTGTTCGAAGGGTGGCGCGATGGGCACAATCATCGACCCAACGCCTGTGCTACCGGCGCTCGACTACGTCCGCCAGTACGCCAAGCCCGTCGCGTTGCCGCCGGAGGCCGCCAGGTGGGACGTGTTCAAGGGCGTGTACGACTTAGCGAGAGAGGTGGCGCTGCACCTCGATCATGCGATTGCCGCGGAGCGCGTAGCGGCGGAGGTGTGGTTGAACGAAATCCGAACGTTGGTCGACGTCTCGGCGCCCAAGAAGGCGCTCACCGCGGTCGATATGGCGTTGGAGACGGCTTTCCAGCACGACGCGTTCGATGCAAAGGGGCACAGCAAGATCCGGGAGCGCCTGAAGGAGGTCCGAGCCGACGCCATTAAGTCTAACGCCCAGCATGCCGAGACGGCCCGCTCCGCTACGTCGGATTTCGAGCGACTCGTGGCGCTAGGTAAGCTCGACCGCGAGAAGATGGCCCTGAACCTTGAGTTGCTCCGTGAGGCGGACGTCTCCGTGCGGGCGTCTTCCGAGAAGACCGAGATCAAGATCAATGCGCTCACCGGCGGCGATCTACACGAGTTCGAGCAGGACATCGGCGCACTGCTCGGCCGTTTGGCGACCGCACTGGGAGGCCTGGCCGGCGAGAGGGAAGTGGAATCATAGCAATGGATCCTGCCGAAACGAAGCCACCTAAGGGCGGTGAACTCGCCGCGCGTGCCGAGGCGCTCCAGTTCGCGGTTAGTACGTACGCGGGCTTGATTCCGAAGGCGCAAAAGATCAAGGGACTCGCGGTCCGCCGGAAGACTCTCCAGGACCTCGTCAATATTGTGGAGGGGCTCGCGGCATCGGCCCGCCTTGTGGCGAAGGCAACTGGGGAGAATCCCGCGGCGCGCGTCGCGGGCCTCAAGGAACTCTGCGCGGCGGTCGCGGGGCTCGCGAAGAAGGTCAGTCGCGATGTCACGGAGATCACGGACGCCAACGCCCTCTCGGCGCTCAAGACCGACAAGGTGTTTGCCAGCGCGCGCGAGGCGCTCCATGCTGCGTGGCAGCAGTGGGTGCTCCGGGACTTCGCAGCCGCAGGCCCGGAGAGTGTCCTTGCGCACTACCCCGCGTTCAAGGCCAAGGCCCAGGACGTCAAGCAGTTGCGCGAGAGCCTCGACAAGCTCGCGAGTAGACTCCCCGATACCGAACACGACATCGACACCGTGCTCGAGGCGCGTTCGCGGCTTACTGCGGCCCTCGCCGAGCTCGCGGGCCCGGACCTCGACGCCGACGTTGCGGACTTCCTCCGTGCCGCCGCCACGACCGGCTATTCCGTTGAGGACCTGCTCGCGCGGCCCGCACTCATCGCGTGGATCCAGCGTCACGGTCTGGCCAAGACCCTCAGCATCCGGGTGCGTTGAGCCCCTGGGATCGGAGGAACACCCGATGGACGACGAAGAATTGGTGCTTCAGGCGCTCTACTCCTTGGAGGGACGCCGCCTCTCAGCGGGACAGTTCGACGGCTGGACGACACCGGCGGAGGTCGCCGCCGCGCTGCCTGAAGGGCACGCGCAGCGGGGCGACGCGCTCTGGACCCGCGCGGTGCTCGAGCGCCTTTGGCTCCGCCGGCGCGTGCTGCAGGTCCCGGACGCCAGCGAAGGAGCCGAGCCCCCCACGCTGCACGACGTGGTGCTCCGCGAGCGCGACGCGTACGCTGACGCCGACACGCGGATCCCCGTGGAGCAGAACGACTGCCGGCTCGGCGACGGCTATCCGTGGGAGCGTGCCGCGCGGTACGCGGCCGACATACCGACCCGCTATCGCTCGCGGGTCGCGGAGGTGACACGCCTGCTCTCGTTGAATTTCCAGCGCTTCGGCATGGCGCCGGCGACCGGCCTGCTGCGCTACGAGCGCCGGTCGCAGGTCCGTCCGCTCTATGATGTGCCGCTCTCGAGGCTGGCCGACCAGGTCGCCGACGCGATCCAGGCCAGGCGGCTTCCGCTCGACGTCGCCGACGATGCCACTGAGGTGTCGCTGGGGAGCGGCGTCGACCGAGCGCGGCTAGCCGCGGCCGTGCACGCCGTGCTCGGCGCCCTCGCGGACGACTTCGCGGTCCGCGGCGCCGAGGCAGTCGTCGCATCCTTCCAGGCGCGCTCGATCCTCGCCACGATGGCGGGGCTGTACTCGCCCGAGTACCGCGAGCAGTTCGCCGGCCACATCGTGACCGCGGGCGTCGGGTCGGGGAAGTCGTACGCGTTCCAACTCGGCGCGCTCATCCATGTTGCCTACGAAGCTCTCTGCGGCCGACGAAAGCTCCAGGTCCTGTTCCTGTATCCCCGGGTGGTCCTTGCGGTGAACCAGTTCCAGGAGCTCTTCCGGCTCATCGACGGCGTCTCGAAGCGCCTGGCCAAGGAGCTGTCGGTGCCCCTCGCCAGCCCGGTGCTCGACGCCGGGGGCCAGCTCCCGCGACAGTTCTTCCCCGACCCAAGGGACCAAAAGGAGACCGGAGCGCGCTACAAGGCTATACAGCAGGCGTACCAGGAGCGGAGGCAGGTCCTCATTTCGAATCTCGACACGGTCGTCAACCGCCTTGTGCATCCCGAGGCATCGCAGGGGCTCTGCAGGGATCTGGAGCTCGTGGTGCTGGACGAGGCGCACCTCTTGAGCGGACTCTACGGCGCCCACGCCAAGATGCTGCTAAAGCGTCTCTGCCAACTCCGGGCGCTCTGGCGGCTGCGCCGGGAGCACCCCGACCAGCTGTTCGAGGGTATCCTGAGCCGGCGCGGCGACGTGCGCGCGCCGTACTTCATCGGCGCGAGCGCGACCATCTCGGAGCCGCGTCAACACCTCGGCCGCGTGCTTGACGTGCCACCGTCGCGTCTCCGCCACGTGGACATCGGTGAGAAGGTCGAGACGGGATGGATCCACCACGTGTTTCTGCGGCAGCGGCCCGAGGTCAGCAGCATGACGGCCGTGACCAACGCGGTCTCGTGCCTGGTCCACAACCGCCGCGACGGGCTCTATCACGAGTACTACCAGCGCCGCCATGGCGGGGACCCGCTGCGCCTCGACGAGATCCCCAACCCCGTGCAGGCGCAGAACGGCCCGGTCGTTCCGCGCGCCACAGCGCATATTCACAAGACTCTGGGGTTTTCCGACTCCCTCGACGGGGTCAATCGATGGGCCGACCTCGTCGCGGATAACGAGCAGACCAAAACGAGCTCGATGTCCAACTCGCCCAACCCGGGGATGAGTAGCCTGCCGTACTTCGCTCGCTTCCAGGAGCCGCTGTGGCGCCAACTGCACCAGACCGCGTTCCCCGCAGAGGTGCCAAAGTGGCAGGAAACCGTTGCCCGACAGTATGGGGAACTGTGCCGCGACTGCAAGCGCGGCGTGCGGCGCGAGATTGCGCGCGTCCCGCCGGGCCTCCGAGCCGCTCAGCAGCAGGCTGTCCGCAACCTTTGGCGGCTCGATCCGGACGCCAAGGATTCCTACGCGGTGTACCTCCACATCGGGAAGGACTGGCTGGAGAGTGAATGGTTCGCGCCGCTGCACGAGGCCGCCGCGGCCGATCGGATCGGCAACCTGGACCAGTGCGGTTTTCTCCGCGCCGGACTCTGCTGGTGGTGGTCACGCGACCACCTCGGGAGTAATCATCCGCAGCCCGCTACAGGTGCCGATCCGGTTAACGGCTTCAAGCGCCCCTGCGGCGCCGCGGAACAGGTATATCACCCGCTGAACGCGATCCGCGTGCGTGGGTTCACGTCGAAGGTCAACCTCGACGTCTTCGCTATCGACTCAATTAACGATGTGTTCCGGGGACCCACGAGCGTGATGCTCCGGGGAAATCAGAGCCAGCTCGGCAACGAGACTCAGGACAACGTCGCGATGGTTATCGGGTCGCCGCGGATCGAGGTCGGCATCGATCTGGCGCGCGTGAGCGACGGTGTGACGTACCGCGCGATGCGCGATCCGGCGAGCTTGCAGCAGAAGGTCGGGCGCGTCGGGCGCGAGGCCGCGTCGGACAGCGTCCTCGTGCACGTCGTGACCGAGAACGCGCGTGACCATTTCTACTTTCGCAACACCCGGATCGCACTCGACCCCGACTACCTCCAGCCGATCCCGCTCCACGAGAATAATCGCATCGTGGCTCGAACGCACTACTTCATGGCCATCGTTGACTTCCTCTGCCTCCAGGGGGACGGGCCGGCCCAGGGGCAACTCACGGACCTGGGCCACCGACTCGCGCTCATCAACGATCACGGGCTGGCGAAGCCATTCGCAGGCACCTGGGAGAAGAAGGTCCGCGCGGTATACGAGTTTCTCTTCGGGAACTCTCCTCGGGCCGCCCAGAATCTGACCAACCTCGCGCGCTATCTCGAGGGCCTCGGCGCGCGGCCAGACGACATCGCCGAGTCACGTTGCAACGCCCAGCCTCAGGACGCGCCGCTGTCGCGCGCAGCGGGAGCCGTGGACGTGTTCCGCCACGAACTCGGGCCGAACTTGCTGCTCACACCGCTGGGCGCGGTTGGCAAGCAAACCACGCTCGCCGCGATCTGCTCCTGGCCGGATATGACGTGGGGCAGGGTGCCGACGGCTGGCCTGCCACGCCATGAGGAGTTCCTGCGGAGCCTGCCCGTCGACAAAGCGCAGCGGGACCGCTCCTACCTGTACCAGATCCTCACGCTCCCACTGTTCCTTCGCGGCGTGCCGGCACGCAACATCTCTGGGGACCAGCCCTTCGTCTGGGCCCCCAATCTATTCGAGGCTGCCGGAACCCAGCACGTCCGCATCTTCGAGGAGCGCGGCGGGCAACTCCGCGACTTGGACTTCGAGCCGCTCGGGCTCGCGCTGGCGCTGCTCGTCCCCGGGACCGTGACATACCGCTACGGCGCCAACCCGCGCAAGATTCCGGTCGCGCGGTTCGGCGCGCGGGGGCTGACCGAGCTGCAGCCCGGGCTGCAGGCGGTGCGGCTGGAGGTCGCTGACGCGGAGTTCTACCAGCCCGCGGATTGCGCGCCCCTCGCGCCCGCGGATCTACCCGCGAACTACCCGTGGGCCGGGGCCACAGTCCACGTGTACCGGCCTCGCCAGATCGGCACCATCTGGGCGTCCAGCGAGCCGCTGGTCACACCGGACGGGTTGCTTGTCGACGGTGACAGCGCGGGTTTCGACACCGAGGCAAAATTCCAAGTGCACACGCCACCGCGATGCTACCCGCTGCGGTGGTTCCGCATCGAGCTGGCGGCCATAGACGCGGCGCCGCCGCCGTGTCGGTTCGCCGCCGGGTTCGACGTGCCGCCCGGCCAGGCGCCCCTTAAGCCGCTGCCGCTCCCGGTCATACTCTCGCCCTTCAGTGCGATCCGCTACAGCCGCGAGCTGGATGTTACGGAGTTCGTCTGGGGCCTCGACCGCCAGTTTATGTCCCGCGATGTTCGTGATCCGGCGCGCCTGGTCTACTGCGACGCCGAGCAGAACCTCGCGCCCGCCGTGTTGGGGCGGCACTTCAAAACCCCGGGGCTCCAGTTCGACCTAGACCTAGGGCCGGCGTCCAGCACCGCACGATTCCTTACGAGCGTCTGGGAGCAACCGGCGTCACCGGTGCACCAGGCCGTGCTGCTGAAAACTCTCTACGGGTTTCTTGAGGAACACGCACGGGCTCCCCTGCCCGATGACCAGCCTTCATGGGTGGATCGGAAGCGTCCATCGCTATTCGTCGTCCGGAACCTGCGCACGCTCGTGCTCGCCCACCTGCTAGAGCGCTGGCATCCAGCACCCAAGGAGCGGCGGCGCCCGGATGCGCCGTTTGTCTTAACGTTTGATGACCTTGCCGGGTGCTTCACGCCCGGCCATCCCGCGTTCATCTCGCCGCCACGCTTCCGCGACCTCTGCGCGCGGGTGGCTGCCGTGCAGAACGCCGCTTCCGCCGACCTCCGGGAAGACACCCTGCTCGCCTGCCATCCCAACTTCGTGGGCGCCTGCGACGCGATCGGCGCGCTAACCTCGGCGTTTTTCCGCGCGACTGCCGAGGAATTGCTGCTCAACACGCTGGGGCTCACGCTACACGCGGCGGCGCTCCGCCTGACCGGCGCCGAGTCGGGCGACCTCGAGTACTTCTACCGCCGGCGCGACAACGTCGCGGCGCTCTACCTGTTCGACGCCGACGAGGCCGGCAACGGCACCACCGACCTCGTCCAGCGCACGTTCTACGTGTCGGCCGCAGAGCGGGTGCTGGACGCGCGGCGACGGGCGCTCAACCTCCCGACCGAGGCGCTCCCGACGCTCGACTTCGCAGACTGTCTGGAGGACGCGTGCCAAGAGTGTGAGAGCAGCCAGGCGTCGCAGCTCGCTTATCAGGACGCCCCAGCTACCGGGCCGTGCCTAGCGGACCTGCGGAACGCGCGCGAGGGCGAGCGCCAGTCCGCCGGTCGCGTCTTCGATTTCTTGCGCGACCAGGTCGGACTCGCGTCCATGGACCACGCGCTCGCCTTGCAGCAGTGCCCGGAGTTCCTCATGTGGCTCAGCCGCTACCCGGTCTACGCGGGTGAGCCGCTCGTGCCGTCACGCGAAGTGCCGAACATCCAGGCGCTCGAATCGGCCCTCGGCTGCTGCATCGATGGGTGCGTCGCTTGTGTGGTGGCACCGGAGCAGAACCTGCGGGGTGTGCTCTCGGCGCGCGACACGGTGAGCAAGCTCCTGCTCGATGCGTTCTACCGCACGCAAGTGTGCGAGGCCGGGACACCGCTCGCGCAGGTCTGCTACCCGGGGACCGGGCCGGGGCGCACCGAACTGTGGACGGACCTCGCGATGCGCGTCGCCTCCGCCGTCGGCCAGGACGCCGGCGAGCCGCCAGTCGTTGTGCGCCTGAACGCCGCGAGTGCGCCACTCGACGTCACCATCATGCGCGCCGCGGTGCCCGCCGGATGGCATCGCGTCTTCCGTCCCACGTGGGAGCCTGCCGGCATGCCCGGCCCACGCGTCCGCCCCCGCATGTCCCTTTGACCTCATGACGTTCGAGGAGTTCAGCTATGCCCAACGTGACCTGGCAGGAGCCTCAGGCGCTGGTTGATCTGCTGGCAATGAACTTGTTCGCACACCGCAACGACATGGGCCTTCCCGGGCCGCGACAGATTGCGGTTGTGTCGCCTTGGCTCTCGGACGTCGAACTCGCGCTTCGACCCGGTGTCTGGCACCAGAACTTGGCGGTTGGCGCGGCTGACGGCAGCCCGACACTGGTCGACGTGCTGCGTGCCTTCTGCGCAGAGGGCTGGCTGGTTGAGCTCGCCGTGTTGTCATACGGTGCGGGGCCACCCATCCCGAAGGACCCTGCGAAGTTCTTAGCGGAGCGGCAGTGTCTGGTGCGGATGCTCGCCGCCGGCGCGGCGGTCTACTTCGTCCCGGGCCTACACGCAAAAGGCGTCGTGACGCCTCTCGGCATCATCACCGGGTCGACGAATTTGACCACCAGTGGGCTGTTCGCCCAGTCGCAGAACGCCAACTATTTCGCACATAACCACGCCGACTACGCAGCGAATCGGGTGCAGTTGTTGTCGCGTTATGCAGGCATTGCCCCGGCGACGGCCGTTCCCTGAGCGAGGAGGCGCTGCCTTCGGCATGGCTCTGACCTTCTGGCAACATTGCGGGACTCTTGCCCTACCACGTGACGGCCTAACGCCCACGCCAAGGAGATCGAACACTGGCACCGGGGCCGGCACAGCGTGGCCTGCAACACATAGACTCGCGCTGACCAGCAGGGCACGTCCGATCCTCGAGTTCCCGGGATTGCCGGGTATACCAACCCGTGGCGAAGCCGCGCCCTGGGCTACGAGACACCTCCGGTCAGGCGCCGTTCAGGCTTAACTGCCGCCCGCGCGGCGCGCCGGGCTTGTTCCACACAATCGATTTGTATTGGAGCAGGAGGTAGTTGACAAGCATCTGGATATCCTTGGTCGTGTTCTGAATCTCGTTCCACTTCCGCTGTTGCCCGGGTCCGAACTCCCAGTACCCGTCGGTCCAGCGACAGAGCGGCTTCAGCGGCTTCAGATCTCGCACGAACATCGCCTCAGTCGGTAGCCCTTTGTGACGATACCGCTCTGCGATTGTATCCATCAGGAATCCGAGGCTGACGATCCCGGCACCATGCATCAAACGCGACCGCTTCGGAGGTAGCCCCCACGAATCATCAAAAACGGTGCTTACAGCACGCCAGAAAGCGAAGAGAACGCCGAGCATAGCCTCGATGTCGGCCTCACCTCCGCTGCCATCGCGCAATCGGTACAGCACACCGTCACTCAGACTGTTCTCCACCATCTTGAGGATAGAGTTATCCTTGATCGCCCCTGTCGGGTTCGTTGGCGTGTGGATCATTCCCCGCAGCGGCGACGCCGCATCTTGGTTCAGCCTGATCATGAGATGGGCGGGCAGCCGGCGGCGCTGGAGCAACGTCGGGAGCGCGGTATCGGTCGTCGGGAGCAGTTCGTAGATAAGCCCCTTGGGCAGCGGCTTGGTCGAATTGACGAGGATAAACTGCTCCGTCTGCTCGCGCACATCATCGGTCACGAACGCGCTCACGCAGATCGGGAACGACTTGACAGAAGCATCCCGGATCGCCGCGAGCCGTTGCTGGCCGTCCACAATGAACCCGGGACGCTCCTCCTCGGGAGCTTCATCATCCACCGGAATCACGAGTGTTCCGGCACGCGCGTATGCGCCTTTGTGCCCGGGGTGCGACTCAAAGCGAACGCGCGAGTCGAACGCCAGCACTACGGCATTCGGGATCATCGGCGACTCGCTCTCGACGTAGGTCCGGATCTCCTCGATGTGCGCCAGCACCTCCGGCCGTTGATAGCCCTGTAGGTCGTCCCCCGTGTTCCGCCGAATACGGGACACCGTCGCAAATGATGGGACTAACTTGGCGTCCACCGCGAAGGTGTAGAGGGTGCGCTTAGCAGACTGACGCACCTCAATGGCTGGGAGACGGAGTTCGGTCTTCATGAGAATACCTCAGGAGCGGAGGTGCGACGGGCGTGTGGAGGTGGAGACGTCCGCTCGGCGATCTGGTCAGTACCACCGCCGAGTTGCCGTGCGAGTCTTCGATAGAATACCCACGTGTTATGAAATCCGCGGCGCCGGTTGCGCTCCGCGCCGCGGAACAGGATCACGTGGTGCCCCAGCTTGCGGCAGACATCGCAGGAGCATTGTTTCCAGGGGCGATCTGTGAGCACCTCGCGATATGTCTCGCGGTAATCCGACAAATTTCCGCACAGCTCGTCGTATCGCTGAAGCGAATCGAGCACAACACCGACTTCAAGCTCTCCCGCATCGAACCGCCGCATTCCATCGAGGCACGTACGCTCTAACTCGCGCGCCTTCCCCTGTGACACCTTACCCGACGAGATCCGCTTCTGTAGCTTCGGGTTTCCCTCCACCTGTGGAATGCGCACGGCGACGTACGTACGGTCCATAGTGTGGTAGTTGTCCTTGTCATCCTTGAACGCTTGGCGGAGTGGGGAGGTGCTATCGAAGCTCTTGACGCCCATTTGGGCGAAGACTTGTACTTGTTCGGTCCGTGTTACACCGAGAAGGTGTAGCCGGGTATCCTTGCCTCTCACGCTGTCAATAGCCCCGAGCGCGGCCAGTATCTCCGGCGTCTTGAGAGGGACCATTCCACCGACTGCGATGTAGCGATAGCCTATCTTCTGGAGTTGCTGCGTGGCCCTCGCGTACGAACGCGGGCTCCACCCCTGGGCCACACCGAGCGGCTCGAAAGGTAGTCGTTCATCCTTCCATCGCCTGAAGAACTCGCTCGCGAGTTCAAGCGTGATCTCTTGCCGCTCGCGCAGTTCGGCTGGCACCTCGGCGCCAGGTTCATCCCACTCGGCACTGTACGCCAGGATCACGTGGTCTACGGAGATGCCGTAGTCAAACCCGCAATCGACGTAGAATTGAATCACCTCGTCGACTGTGTAGGGTGGAACTTGATCCTTGACATACGTGAACGCTCCGCAGTCGCCCATTGTTGCGATGGGTACGTCACTTTTTCGGTCAATGCGGAAGAACTCGCGTGCCCCCACGCGGAGCAGCCTGTGACGCTGCGCTAGCGTGTAGCGTCCCCCGGCGCTTTCGGAGCCGTCGACGATGCCCTTCGAGACCAGGATACCGTCGAGCACGCGCTCCGCGAATACCTCATGGGCGTAGAGGTCGTCGCGTTGGCGCAGGCGCGTCGCGGACCGTCGCTCACGCTCGAAATCGAAGCTTGGATCCACGAGATCCTGACTGTCAGGCAGAAAGTACTTCACCGCGTTTCGCCCCTTTGATCGTGGTAGGTCCGAAGCAAGAAATCCGAGAGGCCGCGGACGTGCGCCGGCACGTTCTGGAGCTCGTTCCAGCGCAGGCCGAGCTCGGTCCAGGAGCCCGAAGTCCAGTGGCATGCGCGGGCGAGAGGGGAAAGTTCGCGCAGAACGCGCCGCGGCGCGTCGGCCGCATCGACGTTGATAGATCCCATCACCCTGTCCATCAGCCGGCCCATAGCACGCATGCCGGCGCTGTGCATCAGGCGACTCTGGGTGGGCGGCAGCCCCCAAGCATCGGGGAAGGTGTCCCGTACGGCATTCCAGTAAACGAGCAGGAGCTTTCTGATCCCGGCGAAGTCAGTTTGCGCGGTGGCCACGTTGCGGTAGGAGAACAGGCAGCCCGAGGGGTTCGTGAGGCTCTCCTGCAGGATTTGCATGACCGATGTGTCAGAGAGCACCTCGCTCTTGCGAGCTCCCTTCGTCGACGAAGCGCGACGAATGAGACCGTAAAAAGGGGACTTAGGATCTCGATTCAAAAGGTCGCATAGGACCGCCGGTGCGCGCCGGATGGCGAGGTTCGACGGCAGGATTGTGTCGACGTCCGGCAGGAGCTCGCTGATGAGCCCGCGTGGCAGCGGCTTCGTGCTGTTCACCAGAAGGAACTGCTCTCGCTGTGTCGCGACATCGTCGGCCACGAAGGCGTTGACAGCCACGGGGAAGTCATTGCGTTGGCTTCTGGAAAGGGCCATCGCGCGCTGCTGGCCGTCGACGATCCAGGCGGGCTTCGGGTCGTCCAGACCTGGGAGTGGGATCACGATGGTTCCCGCGTCGGCGAGTCCATCATCAGCGCCAGGGCCGCGCTCTCTCTGGAAACGCACGGACGAGGAGAGGGACAGGATGATCGAGTTCGGGAACAGCATGCCGCCTTGGCGGCCGTCGAGATAGGCCTGGATGTTTCGGATGTGCTGGCGTACCTCGGGACGTTGGTAGCCGAGCAACTCGCCTCGGGCGTCGCGTGCGATGCGCGAGATGTCCGCGATCTTCAGGATCTCTTCAGCGCGGAGACTGAAGAGGTAAAGAGGTCGCTCCGGATCCTGCATGATGCGCAGTGCTCTGCGACGGATCACCGCACGGCGGATGATCCCCTTGTGGGCGGTCGTCTTCTTCGCGGCGCGCGGCATCAACGTTCCTTTACCTGGAGAAAAAGCTGCCTGAACCGTGCCTGTTCGCATGCGCGCCCGCTGTCACGGAGGGCCCTGAGCAACTGCGTGTGCGTGGCCGTTGGATTGCTTCGAAGGTTCTGGGCAACGAAGCTGCGAACGGCTTCGTCGTCGAGTGGGGTTCGATCATATTGCTGAGGAGGCGGCGCCGCGCGGGCTAGACCGATGAAGCGATCTCGGACAGCGGTGGCGGCGAGCCCGCGTCGGGCGGCTTCCTCGAGGATGCGCCGGGCGATGCGTGCATGCAGGGACAGTCGGCTCCCGCCGACCGTCGTCTGCAGCGACGCGACAGATGGAACCCAATTCCGGCGCAGCGTTTCGTGGGAAGTCCCTGGATCTCCGGAGACGATGAGCAGGTCGTCCTGCTCCCGCAGCGCGGATGCGGCTTGCGCTAAGTCGTCCGCCATCGCGCGGACGTATCGGGGCGAGGCCACGACGAGCAGCTTCGCACCCGCAGACGCAAGCGCCAGATCCGCCAGGGTCCGGGGTGCGGTTTGGTGCGGCCCCGGCCGCCCGGCCAGCGCATGCCACCAGCGGCGCGCGGTCTCATCTCCCGCGGTGCCTTCCGCGACGGAGTCGGGGTGGCCCGGCGTGAACGTCGCCCCGTACGCGCGGAGGTGCGCTTCCGCGGGCACGAGTCCGTACCCAGCGGACGCCACCCACAAGCGAGCGTCCAGCCCCGCCTCATGTGCAACGCGCGGCAGGTCACGGACCACGGTCCAATGATCGCCAGCGTAGAGATCGACCGCCGGAACCGACGGCGAGCTGTGCTGCTCGAGTGTGCGCCACCAGGCACCGAAGAGGTCCCCCGGGCGCTTCTCGCGAACGGCTTGGATGCGCAGATCCCCCGGAACCGGAAGCCGCTTCCGATCAGTGCAACCGGCGACAATCTGGACGACCGGACGAGTCACGATCACCTTGGATTCTACAGAAAAGGGCGCGGCGCTACACCGCTGCCGGATCCCCCGCCAAGGGGACGCTGCGGCGGCTCCTGCCTGCCGCTCCGCGCCTGCTCTACCTGCGCGAACGCGCTGTGGTTGTGGATACTCTCGTCGCTCTTCGCGTGCACCCTGAACCAGGCGACGCGCGGGTCCTCCTGGAGCTTCAGCGCCACGTCGCGTACGACATCCTCGACAAACGCCGGGTTGTCGTAGGCCTGCATCGTTACGTGGCGCTCGTCCGGACGCTTCAGGAGGGGGTACACGGGGGCCGACGCCGATGCCTCGGCGACCTCGACGAGCTCCTCGATCCAGATGAAGTTCGACGGATCGGGCGTAGGCGACGTCCCACGGACCTCGATCGTCACATAGGTCCGCTGGTTGTGCGCGCCGTAGTCGCTGATGGCCTTGCTGCAGGGGCAGAGGGTCGTGACTGGTACCCGGACGCCGAGCACGAAGTCTTCGCTCGTGCCGCTCGTCTCACCGGTGAGCGAGCACTCGTAGTCGATCAGGCCGCAGGCGCCGCTCACCGGGGCCCGCCGCTCCAGAAAATAGGGGAACACAACCTTCACCTGGGCGGTCTCCGCATGCAGTCGTTCGCGCAGGGCGCGCAGGATCCGCGGCAGGGTGCGTACCGTCACCTCACCGCGGTGCTCCTCGAGCACCTCGATGAAGCGGCTCATGTGCGTCCCCTTGAAGTCGTGGGGAAGCCCTACGGACATCGAGATCTTTGCGATGGTGTGCTGCCGCTCGTGGGCGCGGTCGAGCACCACGATCGGGTAGGCGAGGTCGCTGACCCCAGCCTGGTTGATGGGGATGCCGCGTGCGTCACGACGACCCTGCACGTCCTCCATCTTAGCCCTCTCCTCGATAGATACAGCCGGAGGTGCACGTTTCACGAACGACGATCGCTGAGAGGCCCGGCAGCGATGGGGCGAGCTTTCCCCAGATCCACTTCGCCAAGTTCTCGCTTGTCGGGTTAGATAAGCCTTCAATTTCGTTGAGGAAATTGTGATCGAGTACCTTGTGCGCAGGCTCAAACGCAGCCTTGATATCCGCAAAATCCAGCACCCAGCCGGTTTCCCTCTCCACGTCGCCGCGTACGTGGACCTCGCAGCGGAAGGAGTGTCCGTGTAGTCGGCTGCACTTATGGCCGGGGGGCACGTTGGGCAGCCGATGCGCGGCTTCGAAGGTGAATTCCTTGAAAATCTCCATGCGTCACCCTCTCAAGGGATTCCGAGCATCTTGTGCATTTGAAGGCTGAGCCGCCATTGCGGATGCTCCAAGCAGTAGCGCAGCGCGAGTTCGGTGTTTCGTTGTCGCAACAGGCCATCCATCGGCTGCAGGTAGAAGCGCGAAAAATTGAGGCCTTCGAAGACGTGAGGCTCGGCGCCTTCCTGGGGAAATACGAGTTTCAACTCGTCCCCGGAGTTAAGCAGCAGGTCGGTGCCCGCCTTGGGGCTGACGCATGTCCAGTCGATCCCAGGTGGTGGGAGCTGCGTTCCGTTCGTCTCGATTGCTACTTCGAAGTCCGCTGCATGGAACGCCTCAACGAGCGCCCTGTCGAGTTGGAGAAGCGGTTCGCCTCCTGTGCAGACGACGTAACGCCGGTTGACCGGCGCGGCGTTATGGGGCCAGGCGTTTGCTACGGCTTGAGCGAGGTCTTGCTCAGTTGTGAACCGTCCACCGCCTGGTCCGTTCATGCCTACGAAATCTGTGTCGCAAAAGCGGCAAACCGCTCCCTGGCGGTCCTCCTCGCGACCCGTCCATAGATTACACCCAGTGAAGCGGCAAAAGACGGCCGGTCTACCAGCTTGGGCTCCCTCGCCTTGCAGGGTGTAGAAGATCTCTTTAACCAAGTATGTCATGCGAGAGCACGCGCATCGACGCGGTAGGGAGCTGGATCTGTGAGACCGCTCTCCGCGAAGCCCTTCAGACGCAGGAGGCAAGCATCGCATCGCCCGCAGGCCTCGCCCTGAGCAGACGGGTCGTAGCAGGTGAGCGTCAGCTCGTACTCGACACCGAGCGCCAATCCACGCTGGATAATCTGTGCTTTGGTCAGGTGGATGAGCGGCGTATGAATTTTGAGATGCTGTCGCCCTTCTACGCCTGACTTCGTCGCGAGATTCGCCATACGCTCGAAAGCTTCAATGTACTCGGGGCGGCAGTCCGGGTAGCCGCTGTAGTCGAGGGCGTTGACACCCAGAAATATGTCACTCGCGCCGAGTACTTCCGCCCATGCGAGGGCGAAGGACAGGAAAATCGTATTCCGTGCAGGGACATAGGTGACGGGGATACCGTTGCCGATAGCGTCAAGAGAACGCCCCTTAGGCACGGCGATGTCGCTCGTGAGAGCGGAGCCTCCGAACACCCTCAGATCGATCTGCGCGACGACGTGCTGGATGCCACCAAAGCGCTGCGCAACGCGTCGCGCGGCTTCGATCTCTCCCTCATGTCGCTGGCCATAGCGGAAGGTGAGAGCGTGAGTGTCGTATCCCTCGCTCTGCGCGATGGCCAGTGTGGTCGTAGAGTCGAGTCCACCGCTCAAGAGTACGACAGCTTTCGGTTTGTTCAGCATGATTCTCCCTCAGCGTTGGGCTCGCCTGCCGTTGAACAGCTTCAGTTGGTTGGGAGGTGTGTCATCGATGGGCTCGAGTCGATGGGCGAATTCACGTATTGTGTCGAGTTCGTCGGCTGTGAAGACTACCTGACGGTCCCGGTAGCGCCGGCCTACTGGGATCTTCCCGTCCTGTCTCCAACGCCAGAGAGTCTGGCGGGACACGCCAATGTCGCGGACTACCTCGGCGGCGGAGAAATAGGTAGTTCCGTCGAGGACGAAACTCATGCTGTACTGGTGTTCAGGTTGCAGAGCGTAACAGCTGTCACGAACCGTCAGGTTCTGGTGCAACCTATCCCGCTGCGTCGTGCGCCGTCAAGGGCCTGGGGAACGGCTGGGTAGCGTACTTTTGGAAAAATGTGTCTTATGTGAAATTTTTGACTTGCCCTGGGTCTCCTGCTCCTGAGGGGTCGGAGGCTAGGTGATGGGCTTATCCAGAGGTGAAGGGAGAAAATTCGGAAGAACATCGCAATGCCCTTCCAGCGCCCATGCGGAATGTCTCTCAGCATGTGACTGCACCACCCAGCGCTGGGATGATGCCGCGACCGAGTTGTCTAAAGATGTACGTGGGCGCCTCGGTGTCTCCACGAGGTGGCGTTCGCGTGCCCGTTCCTGCGTAAGTTCCCCGTCGGCACCTGCTCAGCCCGGCGTTAGGCAGGAGCAACGTCAATGCACGACCACCTCGAAGCCAAGCCGCTGAAGAATTTTCGCAACGAACTGGCCGCCGCTGAAGTCCTTCGCCTCGATCTCCCGCTCGTTAGCGTGGCGGTAGGCGTCGCGCAGGACCCGCTTGGCCGGCAGCTCACGGCCATCGAAGCGGACGAAGTAAGACCCACCTCCCTTCGGCGCCCCGCTCGCCATGAGCTCCCGGCATGCCTGCTCTACATGTTCGCGCCGAATCTTCCCGAATCGCTCTCCAGTCGTCGCCATTTCCACCTCGTAAGGCTTCGGTCGCCGCCAGAATAGTCGTGAGCGAGGTCAGTGGGCCACCCTCAGCCCCAGCACGAAGTGCGCAAGAACAGTACCAGCGGACGGTGGAGGCTGCCGGTTTGCGCGCAGAGATGCAGGGTTGGTGGGCAGTAGCTTCGAATGTGAACTTTTGTTCAGTGTGTGCGCGATCTTCTGGATGCACGCTCACGAACACGCAATTTTGCGGTGGCTCTCCGCTATCGGACCGAAGCCTCGCCGAGCTCGATGCCCTCCAACTGCACACCGGTCAGGGCGCCCGCGACGTCACGCAAGAACGCGAGCAGCCTCGAGCGTGGCTCCGGTGGGAAGGGGGTCTCCGGCACTTCCAGCTGAGCCGTAGCGGCGGCAAGGTTCTCGATCACGGCAGCCAGTCGCCGCCTTGCGCCGCGGCTGGTCGCCTCCTGGTCAGCGCGTCCCAGGGCGCCGAGCGCTTCATAGAGGCCGACCCCGAGGGCATCGGCCACCGCGTCGCGCACCGTGGTCTCACGCGCAGGTGCCCCCCGCCGTGGCGCCCGATCGTGAAGCAGCGGGATGGAAGCGCGTGCGATCATCGCCCCGCTCTTCCGGCAGTTGATGCACCACGTGGTGTCGCCTCGCCGTGATCGTACCGAGCCCGACCGAACCTGGACGAATGCGTCCGCCCGTAGCACCCGCGGCGTGAAGAGCACCGTGTTGCCGCCCGCGACCGTCGCCGCATCGAGGTGCCCCCATGCGGTCGGAGGCACCTCGTCGAGCGACGGCAGCGCCGGCCGCGTCACCGGCAACCCGAGCACGAGTCGCTCGACTACCTCGTCCCACACCCACTCGCCCGACTCACGCCACCAGGCCGCGCGCAGGGGCATCCAGAGCCCTTCGCCCCGATCCGTCGTCAGATCGTAGTAGGGATCACGCCGTCGCAGCCAGGCCGCGAGCCTTCGCCCCCTCTCTGACGTCTGAACCCCTGGAGCCGGCGTCGACGTCAGATCGAAGATCTGCCGCCGGAGGAGGCCGAGCGCAGGCACGGGTGCCGCCCCGCTGTTGCCGCCGACGAGCGCATCGATGCCGCTCGGGCCGCAACGCAGCGCCAGGAGCTCGAGCCGATGCAGCAGCGCGCCTCCGGCGACGCGCCGGAAGCCGCGCTCGATCGAGGGAACCAGGACCTCGAAGCGGAAATCCTCGTCGAGGGACCACACGGGCGCCTCGGAGGATGGTTCCCATCCGCGCTCGCACGCGGCGCGAAACGCGAAGGCCCTGGCCTCGCACAGGGAGAGCGGGCGGGACGAGCTCGGTACATGAACCTCGGCGACCACGATCCTGGGGTCGGTCCACGTCCTCAGCGTCGCGCCGTGCTCGTCGTCGATCTCGGGGTCGCGGTCGTTGCGAACGAAGAGCAGCTCGACGAGTGGCCCCCCTGCGCTGGCCCGCCAGCGTGAACGTTCGAGCGCGCGTTGAAGCGACGCGAGGAGCGCTGCCACGCTCCCGGCCGTGTCCGTCGTGATGACGACGATGCGCAGCGACCGAAGCCTCGGCGCAGCGCCATCGCGCTCGAACGCCTCGCACAGGCGGTCGATGAACGCCTGCCGTGCGTCGACGTCCGTGTCGCTGCAGCACGTCTCCTCGATCAGAGCCGTCTCCGCGGCATGCAGCAGCCCTGGGAAGTGTGCCGCGATCGTGCCCGCGGCGAGCGCCTGCTGCAGCCGACGCTCCAGCGCCGCCGGGGCCCAGGGGTCTACACCCCAGAGGTCGATCGCGCGCGTCCGGAACGCGGCCTCCTGCCGATGATCCATCCTCGGCCCATGCAGCTGCAGGAACCCTTCGAGCCCTGGCGGGATGGCCTGCGCTCCGCGACGGGACAAGCGCTCCCCGTCGTGGGCGTGGTACTCGACCAAGGGCGTGAGGATTCGCCGATAGCGGCGCGGTTGCGCCGCGACGAGGCGCAGGCCGAAATCCATGTCGTTGAACGACGGCAGGCTCTCGGAGAAGCCCCCGGCTGCCCAGAAGAGCTCCCGCGTCAGGACGAGGTTGCTGCCCCGCAGACCGGGGTTGGCCACCAGGAACACCCCCGCATCAAGCGTCTCCGGGGGAACCTTTTCGGGCCGCACCCCGTCGCGGTTGTGCTTCTCGAAGGCGGTCAGCGCGAGATCGAAGGCCGGTCCGTCCGCGAAGACCTCGGCGAGGTAACCGGGCTTCCAGACATCGTCGTCGTCGAGGAAGCACAGGTGGTGGGCGCGCGCCACGCGGGCCCCGTGGTTGCGCGCGGCTCCAGCACCGCGTGAGTCCCCCACCGCCAGGACGGTGCAGGGGAGCCCCGCGATCTGCGCGGCCACATCGCGCACGGCGTCCTCCGCCGCGTCGACGATCACGAGGATCTCGCGTGGCCTGAGGAGCTGAGCGAGCACCGAAGCGAGCGCCCTCCGCAGCAGGATGGGCCGGCGCCCCGTGGTGGGCACGATGACGGCGGCGTCGATCAGGTCGCTCAAGGAGCGCGCTCGCGCCAGAAGCGGTGGATGTCGCTCGCGATCGCGGCCCCGCCCGGCGCGCCCAGCGATGACCGGAATCGGCGCCGGGCAGCCTCGCGAGAGGCGACCTCGCGGATCTGCATCGCCACGTGGCGTGCGGCCGCCTCCAGCACCGCACCAGAGCGTAACGCCGTCCGGAGCGCTGCGAGCACCCGCTCGGTGTAGGCGCCTTCGTCATCGATCCGCTCGGGCAGGTCCAGCGCGGGGACCAGGCCCGGGAGGTTGATGCCAGGGGGGACGAGCTCAACGGCCTCGTAACGGGCAAGCTGGAGCACCTGCGTGGCGTTCTGCGGGGGAAGGAACACCACAGGAACATCGAGCCAGAGCGCCTCGAAGACCGCGTTGAGCCCGGGGGCGGTCAGGAACAGCGCGGCGTCGGCGAGCGCCTGCAGATACGCCGGCTGCGGCAGGCTCACGGCCTTCGCGCGGGGCGGCAGGATCGGACCAAGCACGGCGCACGCATCGCTCCCGGCGGCGATGAGGATCGGCCCGGGAGGTAGCAGCGGCTCCACTTCGTGCAGGATACGGGCGACCCACTCGAGGAACATCGGCGCCCGGCCAGGATCGATGAAGCGCGAGCGCACCCCGCCCAGGTTGATCAGCGTGCCTTGCGGCGCCTTCGACCGCGGAGGCATGGTCCGGATCAAGGGGCCGACCACGACCGGTCGCACGGCCGGCGGCAGGGCCTCGACCCGCTCACGGACGCCGGGGAACGCCTGCGCGTAGCCGCGCTGCGCAGCCGTCCACACCGCATGGTCCTTGCGTGCGCTGTACCAGTACAGAATATCCACGAAGAAGATCGGCAGCCCGCGCCGGCGGTAGACCTCGATGTTGGCCAGGTTCGAGACCACGAGCGCCGCGTCGAAGTGCTCTCCTTCGAGCGCTCTCGCAACGGCGTCGGGATCCTTCACGTCGACCGCGATGGTGCGCGTGATCGCCGGGTCGGCGCCGAGCAACTCGGCTGTGACGTCGCGCACCAGCGCGACCGCCTCGGCGTCGACGTGCTCCAGGATGGCCAGGAGCGCCGAGCTCGATCCGTAGGCCATCGGGTTGGCATCGCAGAGCAGGCGCGGTCGCTGGGTCACGGGAGCACTCCTCCTGCGAACCGTTGCACCGCTGCCTCGTCGCGCGGCACCAGCCAGCCCTCGATCCAGGCGAAGTCCAGGTGCGTCTCGTCGAGCGCGTCGAGCGCCGCGCTGGCGCGCTGGAGGAGTGGACGGCCCTTCGTGTTGAAGGACGTGTTCAGCACGATGGGCGGCTCACCCTGCTGCTCGAGCGCTTCGAGTAACCGCCCCAGGAACGTCTCTGGTGCGACGATCTGCGCCCGCGCCGTCCCGTCGAGGTGCGCTGCGGCAGGGAAGCGGACGAGCGCCTCGGGGCGCATCTCGACGGCGAAGGACATGTAGGGCGAGGGGGCCGCATCCAGGAGGAACTCTCTCGCCCGCGCCGCCGCGACGGCCGGGGCCAAGGGCCGGTACCACTCCCGCGACTTGATGCGGGCGTTGATCCGCTCCTTCACCTCGCGAGAGCCGGGCAGCGCCAGCAGCGAGCGGTGCCCGAGCGCTCGTGGTCCCAGCTCGGCGCGGCCGTGGGCGATGCCGATCACGGCGCCGCGGCGCAGCAGCGACGCGATCCCCTCGACGCCGGTCCGCACGGCGCCGCGCCGCACAAGCTCGCCCTCGCCCACGTCCATGTCGAGCCATGGCCCCACGAACACGTCCGGCGGCGCTGAGGGCGGCTCGACGGACCACAGCGCACCGGTCGCGATGCCGGCATCGTTGGGCGCGGGCGGCACATGGACCGGGCGGCCGAACATCCGACGGACGAGCTCGTTGGCCCGCACGTTGAGCGCGCATCCGCCCGTGAGCACGATCCCCTCGTCGTGTTCCGCGAGGTGCTCTCGGACGATCCGGAGCACGAGCTTCTCGAACACCGCCTGACTCGTCGCCGCGAGATCGCGCGCTTCTTCCTCGGTGGCAGCGTCGGCCTCGAGCTCCAGGCCAAGCTGCTCGCCGAGCGAGTAGAGGGCCTGCAAGGGCTCCTGGAAGTTCAGGTAGTAATCCTCGACTGGACCGAGCCACGCCTCACGGATGCGCCCGAGGGCGGCGTAGGCCATCAGCTTGCCAGCGAGAGAGAGGTGCCCCGCCCGTGGCTGAGGGTGCCGTCCCGTGACCTCGGGCATGGCGGTGGCGAGCAACCGGTACGGGGTGCCGAGGTTCAGCGGCACGCGGCCGAGGTGCGTGAGCGCCCGGTCACGGGCGCGGAACAGGTTGCACGTGCCGTCGTTCCCACCGCCGTCGAAGGACATGACGAGGGCGTGCCGGAAGGGCGCGTCGTGGATCCCGTGTAGGGCGTGGGCGCGATGGTGGTCGACGGTCACCCAGCGCTCGGCCGAGACCAGCTCGGCGAGGATGCGGCGGCGCGAGGGCATCACCCAGCTCGTCACGGCCACGTCGAAGCGCTCGATCCCCGTCGCTCGTACGGCGACCTCGATCGCCCGCCTCCACTGCGCCCGGAAGGTCTCGGCATCCGACGCGCTCGCGAAGTACCGCTGCTCGAACAACCTCTCCAGCTCGAGTGCGAGCTCGAGCACGCCGTCGCGGGCCACGGCGAGACCCGCGTCGTGCTGGACATGGAACGCGATGACCTTCATGACTGCCCCCCCGAGGCCATGTGCTCCAGCGTCGCGACGAGCTGGTGCGCCGTCAACGCAAGCGTACCGAGCGGCAGCGACTCGTCGGCGCCGTGGACATTCGAGCGCGCGTCGTTGGGTCCGAAGGCCGCATAGGGCCGCTCGCCGAAGAGCGAGCCGACGGGCCCGGCAGATGCCGCCGACGCGCGGTTCAGCGCGCGGGCTTCGAGCACCACCGAGACCGACTTCTCGTGGGCAAGCTCCCGCCAGCGGCGGCAAAGATCATCGAGGCGCTCGTCCGATCGGAACGCCAGGATGCGCTGCCGCTCTGGAGCCTCGAAGTATCCGGTCTCGTCGAGCCACACCGCCACGTCGATCTCTCGCAGGGCGGCAAGGTGCCCGGCGAGCACAGGCGAGCCCATTTCTTCCTCTCCCTCGATCACCCAGAGCACGCCGGGCCAGGATCGCACGTCTCGCGCCGCCAGAAGGCGCTGCGCAAGCGGCCCGAGGTTGTCCGCGATGCCACGCCCGTAGGCGCGCCCCGCGGCGACCCGAAGCTGCAGCGCGTCGCCATGCCAGCTTTCGTGCACGGGTTCGACGTCGTAGTGGCCGTAGAGCCCGATCGTCGGGATCCCGATCGGCGCGGGACGTCGCGCGACGAGTAGCGGAGCATGCCCGGAGCGCCGCAGCTCCTCCACGGCGAAGCCGAGATCGCGCAGATCAGCGTGAACCTCGGTCGCCACCTCCAGGGCCGACGCGCTTCCGGACACGGGGTGGAGGGCAACCCAGCGCCCGACGCGGTCGAGCCACTCCGCTTCGCGATGCCATGCAGCGCTCATCCGCGCCTCCCGAGCGCTGGCAGCAGCGTCTGCTCCACCCAGCGAGGCTCGTCTGGCACCACGAACCTGCAGATCCGCAGCGGCTGGCGAGGGGTCACCTGGTTGCCGAGGAGGAGGCCGAGACGGTAGCCGTGCGTCGCGACGATCCCTTCGGACCCCTCGCTCCACGCTGCATCGGGGTAAGCGAGGGCCGCCGGCCTCGGAAAGCCATATCGAGCGAAGGCCTGGTCCACCTCGTCGAGCTCGGCCGTGAGTGCTGGAGGATCGAGCACCGGAAACGGCCTGTGCGTCGCGCCGTGGGCTCCGATCGACCAGCCCCGCCGCACGAGGCCACGAAGCTCTTCGGCGAGCAAGTACAACCGCCGCGATGGCTCGGCTGGCGCGTCCAGCGCCTCGCCCAGCATGGCCAGGATCGCATCCCGCTCCTCCTCGGGAGCCTGGAGGCAACGTCGCCGCTCGGGACCGTCAACGAGCCGCGCCCGATCGTCGGGACGGTCGAGATCGAACGCCCAGCGGTGCCCACCCACCACGAGCGTGCCCCGGCGCCTCCGTGCGCGTGCGAGCGCCGAGTACCAGCGATCCGCGGGCAGCGCCCGAGGCGGCGTCGCGAGCGTGCACGTGGTGACGAAGACGCTCGCCGCAGCGTCCACTGCTGCGAGCACCGGCGCCGCGTGCTCGACGACGTCGGCATAGCCGTCGTCGAAGGTGATCCAGGCGGAAGGGGCGTCGAGCTCCGTGCGACCGTCGATCCAGGCGGAGACTGCCGCCTCGTCCACGAGCGTGACGTACTGCGTGAGCTGCTCCACCTGGCGCGCGAAGCTGCTCAGCGAGACGGCCGTCCCGCGGGAGAAGTACGGCCAGCTGTCGCCGGTGCGGTCCGCATCCGGCAGCACCCGGTGGTAGCAGAGGACCGCGAGCTGCCCCGTCATACGAACGAGGGCGGAGGGACGACCGCCTCGGCGAGGGTCAGCGCGAGGTGCGCCGCCTCGCGAGGTGCCAGGGGGCCGTGCACGCGATCGCTGCGCCGATCGTCGAGCGTTTCGCCGGCGAGGCGCGTCGCCCATCCTTCCGAGCTGCCAACGCAGACGATGGGTCGCCCGAGCTCCCACGCGAGCGCGAGCTCTCCCAGCGTACCCGTCCGCCCCCCGACCGCGAGCACCACGTCGGAGGATGCTATCAGCACGGCGTTGCGGGCGTGGTTCATCCCCGTGCAGATCGCGACGTCCGCGGCGTCGCTCGCGTCGCCCGCGCGGTACGTGGGGAGTATGGCGATGGTATCTCCGGACTGGTACCGCGCCGACGAGCGCGCGCCCTGGAGCGCCGCGGCCATGACGCCGCTGAGCCCGCCGGTAAGTACCCGGAATCCGTGCTCGACGAGAGCCGCCCCGAGCTCGTGGGCAAGCGCGAGCTGGTCGGTCGTCGCGCGAGTGCTTCCGATCACGGCGGCAACGGGTCGGCGCATCATCTGCTCCCAGTAGTGTTAGGATAAGTCACGGTTGAATCCCGAGGAGTCCAGCATGTTCGGGTTGCTGGCTGAGGAGCACCACCTGCGTCGCTGCATCCTCATGACTGACCCGAGCCGCTTCGCTCTATCCGGGGTACACGTTGCTTTATCATTTTCCCGTCCTTTCGCGCCGCGTCCGCGTCCAGGCAAGGCCCGCCGCGAGCGCGACCGCGAGCGCCGGCCATGACGATCGCTTGGTCGGAGTGCCGAGCGCGTCGATGGTGCAGGACGAGAGGACCGGCGGATCCCTGGGTACGGGTGCGCACTGCCCGTCGCTTGTGCAGCCGAAGCCCTCCAGGCAGTCGTCGACAGACGAGCACGATCTCAGGCACGCCGAGCCACGGCACTTGAAAGCGGTGCAGGGCTTATCCTCGTTGTGCGGAATTCGGAGCTTCTTGCCGTCGTCGCTGCACGTCGGTGTCGTGAGCGGGACGCACTCGTTGTTGACGCAGAGGCCGTCCTCGTCGCAATCCTCCTCGGAGTCACACCGCTGCTTGCAGTCCATCGTCACTGGATCGCAAGCGTACGGGGTACACCCGGTGCGGTCCTGCTGGACGCACTCATGCTGTTGGTTGCAGGCGAAGCTTGTCGGCATCCCGTTCACGCAGGACCGCTGGCCACAGAGCGTCCCCTCGGGGGGAAAGGTGCACGCATCGCGGCGCGTACCGTCGCAGAAGCCCTGGCATTCGCCTTCGCCGTCGCAGGCCTGGTGACTCTTGGGATGCGGAGCTTCGTGCGCGTCGCTGCTGCCGATCGTGCGGCAGATGCCGTTGGCCCCCTCGACGTCGCAGGCCTCGCACTGGCCCATGCAGTTCTCGTTGCAGCAGTAGCCGTCGACGCAGAAGCCGCTGAGGCATTGCTCGTTCGCTTCGCACGCTGTGCCGATCGGCTTCTTGCAGACGCAGGTCCGGGAGGGAGCGCCGCCGCCCGCGCCGCCCGTCCCGCCATCCATGCTGCCAGCGTCGTCCGGGGTCTCCTCGGCACTGCCGCCATCGGGCGCGTAGCAGGGGTCGATGCCGTCGCCTGCCGCGCCGCCACTGCTCGTACTGCTGCCGCTCGCGCTACTGCCACTGCTCGTGCCGCTGCCGCCGCTCGCGCTGCTGCTGCTCGTGCTCGCATTGCCAGCTGGACACCCATCGGGCACCGAGATCACGCCCGGCTCGGTGGTACACCATCCCTTGTCACGGTCGCACTGCTCGCTCGTGACGCAGCTCGTGGCGCAGTCCGTCTTTTCCTCGTTGCACTGGAATGGCGCACAGCTCGCCGATCGCACCGGCACGGATCTGCCGTTCCTGCAGGCGCTCTCCGTCCTCGTCCCGTCGACGCAGTTCACGGTCGTGGGCGTGCCGTCCTTCGCTTTACCGCAGGAGCCGTTCTGCTCGTTCACCTGCTTGTCGCTGGCGCGGCACGCCTGGCAGGCGCCATCGCACGCCGTATCACAGCAGATGCCGGTGACGCAGTGACCGGAGGCGCAATCCTGGTCTCGCCCGCAGACTTCGCCGAGGCCTCGGGAGAGCAGTTCGGCGTGGTCCGTCGGCTCGCGCCCGCCGCCAGCGATCAGGATGGCTCTGCCTGCCGCGTTCGATCCGCCCGCGTTGACCAGCGTCGCGGTGTGGCCCGCGAGCGGCAACGCCGTGCCGTTGAACGAGATGTCGTCATAGGTCGTGACCATGCCGGTCAGGGGGCAGTAACTGTCCACGGACGCGATCTGGGTCGGCGTGGCGTCCGGCAGGTCTGCCAGTCCGCCGGTAACGACGACATCACCCGCGGGCAGCAGCGTCGCCGTGTGGTCGTAGCGAGGCCCGCTGTTCAGCGGGATGTGCACCTTCGCGAACCCACGGACGAGCGTGCCGTCGACGCGGTCGACGAAGATCTCGGCGCCGTCCTGCGCGATGGATCCTGCGATGGTGCCGTTGAGGCCCCCGGCAAGCAGCACGCGACCGTCGTGGAGCCGGGTCGCCGTGTGGCGCGCGCGCGCCTTCAGCATCGTGGGGAACGTACTCCGCTCCGGGGTGCCCGTAACAGCCTGGAACGTGCCCGGGGTGGCGTCTTCGGGAGCGTCCGCGGTGGCGTTGAATATCTCCCCGGAGGTCTGCGCGATGCCGATGTAGAGGCCACCCGTGAGGAGCACGTCGCCCGTGCCGAGTGCGTCGTCCGCGAGAAGCACGGCCGCGTGCCCAGAGCGATTCGCGAGCATTGTCTTCGGCGTGAACATGGGAGCCGGCCCCGCGGTGTAGACATACGCGGTGTTCAGCGCCTGGTCCGTGCTGTCGGATCCGCCCGCGACGAGGATCCTCCCGACGTCGAACCGGGTCGCCGAGTGGCGCAACCGTGCCAGATTGGCCGGCACTTCGAGCCCTGGCACGGGCTCGAAGATGCCCCTCGCGGAATCATACCTCTCTACCGCCGCAACCGTCGAGAACGGCGGGCCGTCCTGATCGGCGCTGCCGCCGATGATCAGCACCTCCCAGCTCACTGTCGATGTGCTCGCCGTCTCCTCCTCGACCAGCGTGGCGGTATGATAGCCGCGTGCGCTCTGCAGGGAGCCGGTCAACGCGAAGGTGCGGCTCAGGGGCTCGTAAAGCTCCGCTGTGGGAATGGCGTTCCTCTTCTTCGGGGTAGCTTCGGTCACGCCGAAGCCACCGGTGATCAGCACCCGGCTGGCAGGGCTCGAAGGCTCAAGGAGCGTGGCCGTATGGTAGGTGCGTTGACGGAGCATGGTGGTCGTCGTCGCCTCCCATGTCGGGTCCACGAGAGCGGGGTACTGCACCGGCGCCCCTCGCCACGCGACCACCACGGTGCACGACCGCGACCCCGGAGGCGTGACCGGCCGCCCCCACGGTCCGCGCGGGTCGCCGTCCACAGCGCATCCATCGACGCGCAGGCTGGCCGGGTGGCGGCTTCCGGCCGCATCGAGCACATACGGCGGACGCACCCGCAGCCGAGGCGCGCCGCCCGCGTCGAGGAGCTCGAGGGTGTCGGCGAGGACACGCAGGCCGGCAACCCCGCTTATATCAACGGAATAGCGGAGCTCGCGCGTGGTGGGCTCGCGCTCGAAGTACACGAGGTCCTCGGTGCCGGAGGGGGTGACGAGGTACACGAGGTCTCCGCCGTCTTGCGTCAGGGCGCCCGCGTAGAGCGCGACGCCATCGACCTCGGCGAGCGATGCGTCGCCGGCGCCCTCGAGCGTGAACTCGACAGCGAGGCCCGAGGCATTGTCGCGGACGCGGACGGCGCCGGAACTGCGCGCGGGGAGCTCGACGGTTGCCGGAGCGCCCGCGGCGTTCACGTGCGGCCGGGTGAAGCGCGCACGCAGGGCGCCTCCCTCCGCGCGCTCGAAGCGAGGCGGAGCGACCACGCGTAGCGGCGCCGCGAAGCGTGTGCGGATCGCGTCGAGGCGAGCGCGCGCGCCCGGCGCCTCGAGCTGCATGGAGGGGGCGCCGTCGTCGGCCGACGGGGAGAGCGGCGCGCCGTGGTCGGTGCAGCCCCAGGGGAGCGCGACTGCTCCCGCAGACGCGAGGGTTAAAGCAGCCGCGAGGCGAGGCCCTCCGACGAGGCGAAGGGATGAGGTTGGTTTCGTGGTCATGATCTCCACCGCTGAGACCTGGGGGACCATGCACCCCCCGGTCGCAAGCTATCAGAACGGCGCGGGCGGCGCATGGATTTGTTTGCTGCGCCGGCAGAGCCGTACGTGATGACGGGTCATGCTCAGGATAGGTATAACGGTCGAAGGGGGGCAGCGCGAGAAGCGCGTGCGATCGCGCATCCTTTGCTTGCGGCCTGGGTCGGTTGGGGTTTAGCCTGCTTCATGGTGGCTGGAGCCCACGGAGGATCGCGGCCACGCAGCAGGGGGAGCAGTGGGCGAGGGTACGCGGTCGGCGAGAAGATCAGGGCGGGCGGCTGGCCCGACGCAAAGCAGGGCGCAGGCCGCCCACGCGGACGCGCTCACCCCATGGCGAGGCGTGTCCGCGAAGGAGGCGAGCCGCGCGGCGCCAAAGAAAATGAACTGGACCGAGACGCAGCGTGATATCGGCGCGCCCTTCTCGCGGGGACGGCACTGCTCGTGCACTGCGCTTCTCGGGGTGAACCGGGCCCGAATCCCGCCAGGGCCTGGACAGCCGGGGCGGGAGGGAGCGGGACAGGGAGCAGCGGTTCGGCGTCGAGCCTCACCGGGGCTGCTGGCACGGGCGGCCTGCGGTCGAGTAGTCCGCGTTTGGATGGTGAAGGGTCGGGGCAGGATGTTTCTCTCGACCTGTCGCAGAGCGGCAGCACAGATGCGGAGTGCCGATGAAATTTTCCGAAGGCTGCGGATTGGACAAGGTCTACTCGACCAACGCATTAGGGGCGACGAGCACTACAGCAGCCGCAATTATCTTATAGGAAATGTGTGTGGCAATACGGCACTTGAGGTCAGCATGGTGCGATGCTCGCTGCCGTGATTTTGCGATGGTGGGTCGATGCGGTGCTCAACCATTGACAGCGACGGCGGCATGGGTTGTTGGGGCCGTGGGATAGTGTAAGGAACTGGGATGCGAGATCGGCAAGTGCGGCAGTCAGGCGTACAAATGCAGCGGCCCACAGTACCGCTGCTCTCCGCTCGCCATCTGCACGGCGTGTGCGTCCGCGAGCGGTCCGGACGTACAAAGACAGCTGCAGCGCCGGATAGATACGGCGGAGTGTACCCACGCGACGGTGCCGGAAGCAAGGAGACGGCGAGGGTGGTGGCGCGGACGTCACATGTGCCTTCGCGGGAACTTCCAAGTCGTCAGGACTTCATCGCGAGGAGCTCGGCGCCTTCGTCGTTGCCGTCCACGATAAGAACGCGCCTCTCGACGGCGAGCCGTTGCGCATCCGGGTGCCGGCCTCGGGCGCTGCGCCGCGAGCCGCCGTCCCCTTAGCCCGAAGAGGCGTTGTGAGACACCGAAGCGACAGGAAGCGCGACGTTACAGCCGATCCGATGATCGCGAAATGGCAAGGTGACCGATGACCATGCGAGATACTCTGGTTAGATATGTATTGTTTTGCACAACTATTATCGTCCTGCATGCGTGCTCATCCGAGGATCATAGCCCTCAGGACAATAGCACGGGGGCGGCTGGGGGCGGTGGCATCGAAGTGAGCGGAGAAAGCTCGAGCAGCAGTACGGGAAACGGTAGTACAACCGACGGAGGCATCGGCAATGAGGCAGGGGTGACCACTCATAGGACCTGCCGACGGACGTGCGCCACCGACGACGATTGCTGTCCAATAAAATCGCCCGAGGGAACCTGCGGGGTTGAAAATAGTTATCCATATAATATATTTTGCGATATGAACGGCTTATGTAGGGACGCCCAGTGTTCACCAGCAGGAACAGATTGTCCCCAAATGGGAGGGTACGAGTGTGTGCCCGTAAATGCTTTGTGGCAGTGTCAGAGAACATGTTCGGGGCAAGTTAATAGTTGTCCGGTCGGACAAACATGTTCTGGGGTTGATGACAATGGTATCGGTTATTGCAAGGAAAAGCCGTTTTGCGATCCGCTGAAATGTAATGGTGTATGCGTAAGTGATATTTGTGTATGTGCGCATGATGATCAATGTGTTTCGTCTGAAAGGTGTGTGAATTGATGCCGTGTGGATGCCGTTTTGTGTTCCATTTTGCTGCGCGTGTTGATAGGCGAAAGCGTCTTTTTTTCTAAGGCATGTAGACTGAACCAGATCGGGAGATGTCTATGTTTTTCACCGAGGCGACAGCGTCAGAGTTTATTCATCATATTACCATTTCGTCTTGGTTTTCATCGGTGTCGCTGTCGTTGGTGTGGAACAGATCTCTAAAATTTTTGCTTGTTACAGTATGGGTTCTCGGGATCCAAATCCAGTCTGGTCTAGCCGATACGTGTCCCGTTAACACAGATGACCTCGACGGTGATTGTATTAAAAATTCGGAAGACAATTGTCCGAACGTAAGTAATAGCCTGCAAGAAGACGGCGACCGCGATCTTACTGGTGATGATTGTGACAATTGTCCGACTATTCGGAACAATCAGAGCGACAACGCCGACGCTGATGCATTCGGAGATTTGTGTGACAACTGTCAATTTATAAACACAGGGAGCGTTCAGGAGCCGGACCCGGACAACGATCGCTCTGGTAATGCGTGTGATCTAGACGACGATAATGATGGTGACGCAGATGCGATGGACAACTGCCCATCCACGAGAAACGAAGATCAAGGTGACAGTGACGGTGATGGCATAGGCGACGAGTGCGACAACTGCCCGGGGGTGGCGACGGTTGATCAGACAGATGATGATAGCAATGGTGTTGGCAACGCTTGTGACGACGACGACGGTGATGGAGTCTATAGCCCAACGGATAATTGTCCTGGCGTGAAGACCGACGATCAGACAGATACGGATTCTGATAGGGCAGGAGACGCGTGCGACCCAGACGACGACAACGATGGTGTTCCGGATTCAAGTGACGATTGTCGCCTTATTGCTGATTCTGTACAGAGGAACACAGACTGCGACGACACCGGAGACGCCTGCGAGGTTGATGGTGACACAGACGGAGACGGGATATCAGATCAGGAGGAGCTGGCTGTAGGGCTCGACCCGTTCAACGTCGACAGCGACGGCGACACTATCTGGGATCCATACGAACTAGATCGCGAGACGCCTCTGGTAATTTGCTACAGCCCAATTCCAGCAGCTTGTTATGGGAAGGGCACGATGGACAGGCCGGAGCCACCGCTGCAGCCGCTCACTGTTGCGCCTAATAGCGATCTGGGGGAAATCAATGGAGACAGTTCTCCGGACGCAATCGACGGCGACAGCGATGGCGACAGCGTTCCGGATCAGCTAGAGGCAGGAGACGGCGACAGCTGCACCCCACCGGCCGACACGGATGAAGACGGCATCCCCGACTTCCGCGACCCCCACACGGACTATGACAAAGACGAAACCGCGGACATCGAAGACAACTGCCCTCTCGTTGCGAACCCGACCCAGAAGGACACCATTCCAGGGGGGGCCGGCGACATCTGCGACACCCCCGCCGATTACGACAACGACGGTGTTCCGAATGAACCAGACAACTGCGCCATCGATGCGAATTCGGGGCAGGAAGATCTGGATGATGACAACGAGGGCGACGCCTGCGACACCGACAAGGACGGCGACGGGAAGCTCAACGGTGTAGACAACTGTCCGACCGTCCCGAACCCGATGCAGGAAGACACGAACGGCGATGGCATCGGGGATGCCTGCGACCCTGACACAGACTACGACGAAGACGGCATTCTCAACGGTAGAGACAACTGTCCCATCAACGCCAACCACGAGCAGGAGGATGCCGATGGCGACGGCAAGGGCGACGCCTGTGACACCGATCGGGACGGCGACGGCTTGCTCGATGTCATGGATAACTGCCCCGTGACTGCGAACGACCAAGCCGACACGGACAGAGACGGCTCAGGCGACGCCTGCGATAGCTGCCCTTCCGTCGCCAACGCCGGCCAGGAGGACGCCGACATGAACGGCTTTGGCGATGCCTGCGAGCCCACCGGCGCTGGTGGCGCGGGCGGCGGAGGCGCAGTTGGCACCGGAGATGCCGGCAGCGTTGGCGGCGGCTCCGGTGGGGCGCAGACGCCGCCCAGGTCGATCGAGCTCGGCGGAGGCGGCCTCGCTTGCCAGATCGTCGCGCCCTCCTCAGGCCCGGCTCCCCTCGGCTCCGCCGCTGCTGCCGCCCTCGCCGCCCTCGGCCTCGTGGCTCGCCGCCGCCGCTCCCGTGCCGCCCCGCCGCGGTCGCTCCCCCGCGCCTCCTGAGAGGATCGCATGCCCATCGCGAATCCCGCTCTGACAACGCCCCTCCTGCCCGCCCGCCGCAGGCCCGACGCAGCGCTCGCGGCTCTCCTCGCGCTCGCAGCGCCGATCGCTCCCGCCGCCGCCCAGCCGGCAGGACCAGCCTCCGCGACCGTAGGCCACCTCGCGCTCCAGCAACTCGAGCCGGCGCCCGCGGGCGATGCCCTCTTCGGCGTCGCCTCGCCGTCGACCAGCGGGCACCTCGTGCCTCACGTGCTCGTGATGTTCGACTACGCCCGCAACCCCCTCCAACTCCGCGGCGCGAGCAGCGAGGCCATCGTCTCCAGCCAGGCGTTCGCACGGCTCGATGTCTCGCTCTCGCTGCTGAATCGGCTGCTCATCTCGCTCGATATGCCCGTCGCCGTCCTCCAGGAGGGACACGACCCCGGCATGCCCGGCGTCGCGTTTCATCCGCCGTCCGGCGCCGCACTAGGCGACCTCCGCGCCGGCTTGCGCGTCCGGCTCCTCGGCGACGAGGGCGCGCCGCTCCAGGCTGCGCTCGGCGCGTATGTCTTCGCCCCCACAGGGGCGGCCGCCGAGTACGACGGCGAGGGCGCCTTCCGGGTTGCGCCTCACGCCACCGTCGGCGGCAAGCTCGGCGCCTCGGTCCCGGTCGTCTGGAGCGTCAACGTGGGCACCATGCTGCGCGGCTCGGACAACCCGCACACGCTCACCTTCGGCGGCGGCGCCGCGGTCGCGCTCCTCGGCGAGCGCCTGCGCGTCGGGCCCGAGATCTACGGCGCCGTCCCGCTCGCGGACCGGCCCATGCTCTCCGCCGGCAGCATCGCGGTGACCCCGAGCGCGCGCGTGAACGCCGAGGTCCTCCTCGGCGTACGGGTGCGGCTCTTCGACTCCATCGAGCTCGGCGGCGCTGGCGGCCCTGGCCTCTCCCGCGCCATTGGTACGCCAACCTTCCGGCTCCTCGCGCTCGCCTCCTGGTCGCCCGCGGCGCCGCGGGCGCCCGTCGCGGAGCGCCCCGCAGATCGCGACGGGGACGGCATCCTCGACGGGGTCGACGCCTGCCCCGCAGCCCGCGGCGTCGGCAGCGCGGACCGCACCGCGAACGGCTGCCCCAAGGCAGACCGCGACGGCGACGGTGTGCTCGACGTGGCCGACGCATGCCCAACGACGCACGGACCTATGAGCCTCGACCTCACGAAGAACGGCTGCCCGCCGGATCGCGACGGCGACACTATCGCGGACGCGGTCGACGCCTGCCCGGACACGCGGGGCACGCGGAGCGCCGACCCGGAGCAGAACGGCTGCCCGCCGGATCGCGACGGAGATGGCGTGCTCGACCTCGTGGACGCCTGTCCTCTCCTGAAAGGCCCAAAGAGCGCCGACCGCTCGACCAGCGGCTGCCCGGACGACATCGACGGCGATGGCCTGAAGCCGCCCGAGGACGCCTGTCCCCGCGAGCGCGGTAAGCGCGACCCCGATCCGGCGAAGAGCGGCTGTCCGGACTTCGTGCGCGTCGCGAGCAACGAGATCGTGCTCCTCCAACCAATCCGCTTCCAGATGTACGGCCGCGCGCGCAAGGACCTCGCTGATCCGATCACGGACGCGGTACTCCTCGACGTCAAGCACGTGATCGAGCAGCACCCGGAGTTCAAGAAGATCGAGGTCCAGGGCCATGCCGACGATCTGGGGGATCCGGAGTTCAACGCGACCATCGCGCAGGAGCGCGCGGACGAGGTGCTCCTATGGCTCACCGAGATCGGGGTTCCTCGAGACAAGCTCGTGGCCCGGGGTTACGGAGACTCGGTGCCGCTCGCGACCAACCGCACCGATGAGGGGCGAAAGAAGAACCGCCGCATCCAGCTCTTCGTCATCGAGCGGGAGTGACGGGGAGCACGCTGCGACAGGGGGGGCAGTAGCGTGCCCCCTGTCGCTTGCTTCAGAACGCGTACCGCGCGTTAACGCCGGGAACAATGGCCGCAATGGTCGAGCCGGTGAGGGCGTCATCGGGGTAAGTGAAGAACCCGGCTTCCGGCTGCTTCGTCCAGAGCTCCCGCCGGTCGTCCAGCTTGGGCTGCGTGAGCGCGACGAGCAGGAGCCCCTGCACGCCCGCGCCGAGCTCGAAGCGGTCGCCGAAGCGCTTGCTGAGGCGCGCCTCAAGGCTGAGATAGAGGTACGTTGCGGAGGGCGCTTCCGCGGTCGGGTAGGCCTGTACCGCCTCCTCCTGGGGCGCCCTGGTCGTCTCGCTGCGGGCATCCCGCACCGAGCCCAGCGCCACGCCGGTGCCGAAGCGGAGCGACAGGGGGACCGATTCGAAGAAGCGCTGCCCCGCCGTCGCAGCGACGACGAAGGTGCTCATGCGGAGCGCGTCGTCCACGATGATCTGCCTCGCGGCGAGGCCCACCGGCTCGATCGTGGACGTCCGCCCCTCCGACCACTGGAATACGGTGAGGTACCCGAGCGTGCCGCCGAGGCTGAAGCCGGAGCCGAACTCGTACCCGGCGTTGAAGAGCCCGAGCCCGCCGAGACCGACGGTGCCGTCGCAGCCGCCCGTGCAGTCGCCCGCCACGTCCCCGCCGAGCCACGGGACAACGGCGAAGCCGGCGTTGGCGTCGAAGGTGATCTTGGACGGCTTGCGCCACACCTCTGCCTCCGGGTCGAGCTCGAGGGAGATCGCGATCCGCTCCTGCTGACCGCGCGCGAGGTTCACCTGCCGCTTCGCCGGCACGTAGCCCGCGTAGCGCACTTCAATGCGGTGCGCGCCGGCGCGAAGCGCGCCCTCCCAGCTGCCACTGCCCACAGGCACCGCGTCGATGATCACGGTCGCCCCCGCTGGCGTCGGGTCGACGTGCAGCAGGGCGTCGAGCTCCTCGGCGCGGAGCGAGAGCGTCGTGCGCTGGCGCGCCTGGATGCGCGCCCCAACGGGCGCCGTGCCGAGGTTCCCCTCGCCGCGAAGCACGACGGTACGATCGCCGACCGCAAGGTCCCCTTCCCACGGCGTCATGCCGACGACGACGCCGTCGATGACGACGTTGACCGATTTGCCCGTCTGCTCCGTCACCCGCAGCCTCCCGGAGTCCGTGAGCACAAGGAGCTTCGCCGGCACGCTCGCGGTCTGGCCGCCTGCAACCTCGACCCGCGTCTCGAAGGGGACATACCCCTCCTTGTAGACCCGCACCGTGTGGGTTCCCGCGGAGACGCGGATCGGGTTGACAGGGGGGTAGTCCCCTCGCTCGCGGCCATCGACGACGATGCTGGCGCCGGGCTGCGCGGCGGTGATCTCCAGCGTGCCCACGAGCCCGCGCAGGTCGTCGATGGCGCGCAACACTTCGGCTTTGTCGCCTGGGGAGAGCTGGGGAAACTCGCGCACCAGGGCCTCGTACGTCTCGAGCGCCTCGTCGAAGCGCTGGAGGTGGCGCAGGCAGAGCGCCGCATTGTACGTCGCGTTCTGGGTCGGGTAGAGGCGTCGCGAGACCGAGAACTCCGCGAGCGCGGCCGCCCAGGCCTGCTGGTCCATCAGCTCGTTGCCCTTCTGGAAGTGGGCCTGCGCCTCTTGCTTGTCGCGCTCGCGTTTCTCGGCTTCGTCCGCTTGGGCGGGCGCCTGACCCGCCGGGTCGGCGGGAGGCGGCACGGCTTGTTGCGGCTGAGCTTGCGCCACCTGCGCGCCGGCGAGGGCGCCAGAGATCATCACCACGATGCAGGCTCCGGTGCGGAGCGCTTCGTTCCTGGTCATCGCGAGGGCCTTCCGCTCGAGACTACTTGAAGTCGGTCTTCCGACCCGGCGTAGTCATGGGTTGGCCCGGCGTCGGGGAGGGGCCGCGCGGCGAGCGCGGGACGCTGTAGGACATCGTCACCGACGGCGGGCTCGCGCCCCGCTCCGTCACGGTCACGTCGACGGAGGTCTGGTACTTCGCCTTGAAGACACGCACGCGGTGGATGCTGCCAGGGGCGCCCTCGAGCATCAGGATGCCGTTCTTCACCGGCACGGGTTGGCCGTCCACTTCGACCGACGCGTCGCCGGGGATGATCATCACCGGGACCTGCTGGAGCACCGGCGCCGGTGCAGCCACGGCCGCAGCCGCTGACGCGGAGGCGGACGCAGCTGCCGATGCGGAAGCAGCCACCGACGAGGGTGGGGGAGAGGACGAGGGGGCAGTCTCGGTGGGCGGCAGCATCACCTGCGGCTCGGCCGCGGGCGCTGGCGTCATCGTTCGCTTGAGCAAGAGTCCGCCGCCGATGCCGACCCCCAGGAGCGCGAGCGCCCCGATGCTCAGGGCGGCGACAAGCGGCTTCGAGGACGGAGAGCTCGCCCTTGTTGTCGTGTGCGACCGCGCCATGCCGTCTGCCGTGACACCCACATTGAACGCCGGGTGCGAGGTCGACGCCTCGGGGACGCGCGCCTGCAGAGCGAACTCAGGGCGCGAGGGCGCCGAGGGCATGGGCAGCCGCGGCTGCACCTGGGCTTGCGCCGAGGCGTCCAGCGGCACGAGCATGCTCTCGTGGATGCCGAAGCCGTGCGGGAGCAGCGGCCGGATGGCTGCGAGCATGTCCGCCGCGCTCTGGAAGCGCTCGGCGCGGTCGCGCCGGAGGGCGCCGTGCACTATGGCCGCAACCTGGGGCGGCACCCACGGCGCGAACGCCTGCACCGGCGGGAGGTGGCCGGAGGTGACCTCCACGATGAGCAACCCGATCGAAGGGATATCGTGGAACGGCGTCCGACCCGCGAGCGCATGGTAGAGCGTGATCCCGAGCGACCAGATATCCGCGCGGTGGTCCAGGTCCTTGGTGCCGATCATCGCTTCGGGGGACATGTAGAGCGGTGAACCGAGCAAGCTGCCCGTCTTGGTGAGCCCGGCGCTTTCGGTCTCCTGGGCCTGATCCAGCTTTACCTTGGCGATGCCGAAGTCGACGAGCTTGACGATGACCTCGCCCTCCTCGCGTCGTGCCAGGAACATATTGGCCGGCTTGATATCGCGATGGACGACGTTGGCCTCGTGCGCCTTCTGCAGCCCGATGCACGCCTGCGCGATGATGCGGAGCGCGAGGTCGGGCGCGATGGGGGCCGCGCGCTTGAGGAAGCTGTGGAGGTCCTGCCCCGACAGGAATTCCATCACGAGGAAAGGCAGGCCGCTCTCGCGGTCGATGCCCGTATCGTACACCTTCGTGACGTACTGCGTTTCGACGACGCCTGCCGCGCGTGCCTCGCGCTGGAAGCGGCTCAACGCGTCGGGGCTACGCGTGAAATCTCCCGTGATGACCTTGACGGCAACGCGCCCCCCCGTCCCCGTGTGCTCCGCTTCGTAGACGGCCCCCATGGCACCGGCCCCGAGCTCGCGGAGGATCCGGTACCGCCCATCGATCGTGCTGCCGAGCATGCTGTGCAAGCGACTGTATGGGTTTGTTCAGACGGCCGCAACCAGAGGCGGACGGCCGCAGCTGGGGGGGGAAGCCGCGCATTGATTCCGTTGTCAACGTATTTGCTGCGCCATCGGGGGGCGGTGTCGCGAGCAGGGCCGGAGGCCGCTGCATACCGCGCCCGCCTCGGAGGCGTCCGACTGGAGCGCCGCCTGTGGACCTGCGCTCCTTCCCTCTCTTCGCCGCCGGTAACAGCAGCAGCAGGGCGTTTCCTGTCTCGGCAGCATACGGCGCGCGACCGCCTTCGCTCCGTCGAGGTATGTGCTTGTACGGTAAGCCCTCCACGAGGGGCGTGTAGATCGGCCTGCCAGCCCGTGGCACGCGGGTGCGAGCGGAGGTGCTCGCGATGCGAAAGACTCGTACACCAGGTTCAGCCACCTATCTCACGCGCCGGCGATGGACAGAGGACGACGCCCGAGAGGCGCTCGCCAAGCTGGCGCAGTCCGGCTTGTCCCTCAGCGCGTTCGCCGTGCGCGAGGGTCTAGATCCACAGCGGCTCGGTCGGTGGCGTCGTCGGCTCGGCCCGGCGGCGATGCCGCCGTTCGAGGAAGTGCCGCGCGATCAGGTCGGAGCGGTCCTCGCCGGAGATGGGAGGACCGAGCGGTTCGAGGTCATGCTCGCATGCGGACGCGTGGTGCGCGTGCCTGAGTCGTTCGACGCGAGCGCGCTGCGCAGGCTTTTGGAGGTCGTCGACGAGGTGGGCGCATGCTGAGCTTGCCGCCGAGTGTCCGGATCTTCGTCGCCACCCAGCCGGTCGACGGGAGGAAGGGAGTCGACAGCCTCGCCGCGATCGTGCGCAGCGCGCTTTCGCAGGATCCGCTCAGCGGACACCTCTACGTGTTCTTCTCCCGGCGATGCGACCGCGTGCGTGTGGTGTACTGGGATCGCAACGGTTTTGCAATGTGGACCAACCACCTGTCTTCACACTACACCTCTTTCGGCTTCAGACGAGGACGTTGGTCCCCGCTCCGTGATGCACGGGCTGCCGCCGCGCGGTCGCTGACGCGATCCCATCGGCTGCAGTGCTTCGTAGGGTGAGTCGCCGGCTCCTCGTAGAGCCACGCGTGGCCATTGTACGCGTGCGCCTTGATGATGCCGTGGTGCACCCAGCTGGTCAGGGTGGCCTCGTGGATTCCAAGGCGAGCGGCGAGCTCCTTTTTGGTGAGAAGTCCGCGGGCGCGCAGTCGGTCGAAGCGCGGTCTCAAGTCATACGTATGCACGATGTACTGCACGCGCTTCCGCGTGAAGAGGGCCCCGCCACGGCCGGGCCACGCGGCCCCGCCGGGATGGAGCCCACGCGCGTTAAGAATATCGGCGATCTCGTCGTAGATGTGCTTGTCGAGCAGCCGGTCGACGAGCTCCACAATTTTCGCCGGCGTCTTCACCTTCTCCCAGGAAGCTTTCGGGTTAACGGTCGTGATGGTCGTCGTTTGGCCGCCTCGGAAGCGAATATGGATCTTCGTGGTCGCGTCGGCAGATTGCTTCATGAGCGTCGCGTCCTCCACCACGTAGGCGAGCATTCGCTTCCGCTCCCGGTTCGGCGTCGCCGGATCGAACCACAGCCGCTTGAAGTCAGTCGTCATCGCGACGAGCCGATCGCGAAGCGCCTCGTCGATCGCGATCCCATCCTCGTGTCGAGCGCGCTCGCGTTCGTCGCGCGCTTTCGCCAGTACGCGAAGTTTCTCATTCCAATTGGACTCGAGTGTATCTGCGACGAGACGGTTGGCGGGGTCAACCATCATGAAGCGGCGCTGTGCGAGGTCGGCGTCGACCTGCGCCCGCTCGATCGCGCGACACCGAAGCAGTTCCGCCTGCTCGTACCGAGCCTCGACCTCTCTCCGAATCTCGAGCGCCAACTCGACGGCGGCAGGCGTCATCTTCTCGGTCACCAAGAGCCCGACCGCTTCGTCGATGGGAGGCCCTGCGAGGGATTGGCAGTTCGGTTCGGCACGGGAATCGGTGGCGCGGTCACAGACGTACCAGGACTCGAGCTTCCCTCGCGCCTCCCTGTAGCGTACGCGAAGATGCTGCCCGCATCGCCCGCAGACGGCGCGCCCCTGCAGGAGCGCGCTGCCCTCGCGCGGCGGCGATGCACGCGCGGCGTCGTACCCGTGCCCGTTCGACGCGAGGAGCCGGAGGTTCTCCTGGTATCGGTCCCACGTGATGTAACCAGGATGGGCGTTGGGAATGCAGGCAAGCCAGTCCTCGCTCGCGCGCTTCCGCTGTGTCTTCTTTCCATCGACCGTGCGACTGTACACGCGCTGTCCGTACGCGTAGGCACCGGCGTACCGCGGGTTGCGCAGCGTCCGCATCGCCGCCGATGCCGTGAGCGGACGGAAGATCACTCCCGCGGCTGGGGCGCGGAGCCGAGACGGGAAGCGGAGGCCCTCGTCTCGAAACGCTTTGACCGTCTGGTGTGCCGAGCCGACGCGGGCGAAGGTCTCGAAGAGGTGCGCGATCGTTTCGCGCACCTGCGCATCCGGGTCGAGGACGACGACCCCGCTCTCATCGTAGACGAAGCCGGTGGGGAGAACGCATCGATACTCACCGCGCCGGACCTTGTTCAGGACCCCGCCGCGCAGTCTCGCCTTCAGGACGTGCAACTCCGCCTCGCTCATCGTTCCCTTGAGGCCGAGAAGGAGACGATCATTGAAGCTCGTCGGGTCGTACACGCCATCCTCGTCGAGGATCAGGGTGTTCGCCAGGGCGCAGATCTCGAGCAGCCGATGCCAGTCGGCGTTGTTCCTCGCGAGCCTTGAGACCTCGAGCCCCATCACGATGCCGGCACGCCCGAGCCCGACATCTGTCACCAGCCGCCGAAACCCTTCGCGCCAAGCCGCGGATGCACCCGACTCTCCCTGGTCGGAGTCGATCACGACGATGCGATCGTCGGGCCAGCCGAGCGCTGTCGCGCGCGCCCGAAGCGCATACTGGCGCTTCGTGCTCTCAACATTCTCGACCACCTGCTTCATCGACGACTGTCGGATGTAGAGGTAAGCGTCACGCTCGAGATGGTGTGACTGAACTTTGCGTGATTCATTCATGGTTCCTCGGGGGAGTGGAGCTCCTCGCCATCGCTGCGAAGAGGTGGACAACGGCTCGTTGTTCGTCATCGGGGGTCAAGCTTGGAGGCGACGATCGCGTCGGGCGGGATGTCGTGCTCTGGGCGGCCGCTGCCCGAGCCCACGCCCACATGCCTCGCCGAAGCAAGAGCGCAAGACCGCTCTTCGCTTCGAGGGGGAACCGTTCGCCAAGAGCGGCCGTTCGCAATGTCTCGTACTGCTCGGTCATTCTCACCCTCGCAGCGGCTTCTTCTGCACCGGCTCGGTTGCCCGCTGTGTCGTTTTTTTTCCGCCTAGCGCGCGCTCGATCGTCCTGGGGTGGATCTCGACCGAAAACACCTGCCAGATCAGCCTCGCCATCTCGCGCGCTCGGAGCGGTTTCCCCGGGACGATCTGTTTCTCGACGAAGGCTAGAATATCACCCTGGAGCTTGTGCGGCCCACGGGGCCCTCGCTTCTTTGGCACGAGTCCGCCGAGCCCCGACTCATCGAAGCTCGATCTGGCCTGATAGTACGTCGGGCGAGAGACACCGTACTCGGCGGCGGCCTGCGTTACTGACAGATTGTCGATCGACACGCGACGCAACATCTCGTACCTCACCTGCATTAGGTCACGAGAATCGAAGAACTCGCCCGTCTGGAACTTCGGATCGCCGACCTTCTCGGGGGACGGATTCAACGTGCCGTCCTCGCGGAGCGCTGCGGTCTTGGGATCGGTCCGGTCGCCTCGTTTCGGCATGGGATCTCCGACCTGTGGGTCACGATAACTACGCCGCACCAGCGGCCGATGTCAAACGCGCGCGATGCGTATTGGTCAAATGTTGTCGCGTTTTCTAGCGTGTTCGGATCGTCTCTTTCTGGTGCGCGGCACATTTGCCTTTACATGTGCGGCGTTATTCACTTTACGCGCTTGAGCCCGGCGCTCCTGCTCAACGAGGTCCGACACCAGGCCGGCAAGCTCCAGGAGATCGGCTGCCCGGAGCAGCGCGCGGCCCTCGCCGATGACGACCTCTGGATCAGGCGCGACGACATCGGTCCACTGCCGCGGCACGGAGCAGATGTGCTCCTCGTCGACGCGCAGCAGGAGCCGCGTCCCGTACCGGTTGTACCGCTCGCCCATGCAGACGAGCTGCCGTCCGCTGAGCGGGTGGAACGGGTGCGTCACGCGCACAAGGCGCTCGCCCGCGGGCGAAGGGCGTGCAGTTCGTGGTGAGGTACAAGCGTCTCGAGCGCGGGCGATTTCACCCGACGTTCTCCGTCGACGGGCGCCTGTCGGCGAGCGTGATCGAAGCCGCCGAGCTCGCGCTGATCCTCGAAGGGATTGACCTCGCCGGAGCGCAACGCCGCCCGCGCTGGGAGCCCGGCAAGGCGGCATGACGACGCGAGTACGCTGAGCCGCCTTTTTCCTCTCGAACGCACTGGACAATTCTCATAGACAACCTATCTCTCGTCGCGGGATGTCGTCGCCCACGCCGCCCACGATCTCATCGCCCTATGCGCCGGATCTCGCCGAGATTCGCGCCTGGATCGAGAAAAGGATCGCGGCGCTCAAGTTCGGCGAGCTGATCGTCGCCATCCTGGCGCTCATCAGCCGGATGCGGGACATCAACCTGGAGCTGGTGAGGCAGCTCGCGCACCTGCGACGGGCGCGCCCACGCTCCGAGACACTGAAGCGGCTGGAGGCGCAGCTCACCCTTCCTCTCCAGGGCCTCTTGCCCCTGCCGGCAAAGCCGACGTCGCCGGAGCGCGCGCGAGCGAAAGAGCCCAAGGCCAGCCGTAAAGGAAAGCACCCGGGGCGTGCCGCGCTTCCCGCGCACTTGCCGCGGGTGGAGAGGATCAATGCCGTGCCGCTGCACGAGCGGACGTGCCCGCTCTGCGGGCACACCATGACGACCGTGGGACACGAGGTGTGCGAGATCCTCGAGGTCGAGCCGGCACGCATCTATGTGCTGCGACGCAAGGACGAGCGTGTCGCGTGCCCCCACGACGACACGATCGTGTCTGCCAAGGCTCCGCCGCAGATCGTGGAGCGCGGCAAGCTTGGTGACACGCTCATCGTCGAGGCCCTCGGCGACAAGTACATCGACCACCAACCGATCGAGCGCCAGAGCCGTCGTTACACCCGCTCCGGCGCCGACATCGCGCCACAGACGCTCGGACGGAGCGTGGCCGCGGCCCTCGATCTGCTCTCACCCATCGCGCGCGAGATCAAGAAGGAGACGCGCGCGAGCGCGCTTCTCGCCACCGATGCCACAGGGCTGCCCGTCCTGGATGAGGACCACCCGCACGGCATCCGCAACGGCACGATGTGGTGCTGGGTCGGTGACAACAAGTGGGTGACGTTCTCCTATGCGCCGAGCGGAGATGCGAACAGCGTGAAGGCCTTCCTCGGCGACGACCTCTGCCGCACCGTGCAGTGCGATGGCACGAGCGTCACGGCGTTCCTCGAACGCGCAGGCGGCAAGCGGCCCGGTTGCTGGAGCCATGGGCGCCGCCGCTTCGTCGAGTGCGCGCGCGCCGGTGACGAGCTCGCCCTGGTGCCCCTTCGCATGATCCGTCGCCTTTTCGCCGTCGAGCGCTTGTCCGCCAGGCTCGGTGAGACCCCTGAGGTGCGCCTCCTTCGGCGTCGCGAGCACAGCGCTCCCGTGCTCGTCGAGTTGCGCGCATGGGTCGACGAGCAACGCGCGGCCATCCCGCCGAAGACCCCACTCGGCAAGGCGCTCGGCTATCTTCACCGCCAGTGGCATCGACTCGTCCTGTTCCTGAGCGATGGCCGGATCGAGCTCACGAACAACCGTGTCGAGCGAGAGCTGCGATCGCTGGTGCTCGGCAGGAAAAACTGGCTCTTTGCCCATGGTGACCTCGGCGGCGAGCGCACGGCCACGATCCTCACCATCCTCGGCACCTGCGTCGCCTACCGGGTCAACCCGCGCGCCTACCTGCACGTGGTCACGAAGCTCATCGTGAATGGCTGGCCCCAGGCCCGCCTCCGCGAGCTCTTGCCGGACCGTATCGTCGAGCTCCATCCGACGCTTCGCCTGCAGGCCAGCGCTGCCCGTCCGCCTCCGTCTCTGCCCGCCCCGGCGTGAGATCAGGCGACGCGCGGCGGGGGGCGGCCGGATCAGAATCCGTCGATTGCGGTGCACAGCCCTGCGCGCAGCTCGTCGAGCAACTCACGACGCCGCCGGCTCCGCGTCGCATCCGTGAGGTGCTCGACGAGCGTGTACATCTCGTCGAACTCGTCGACGGTGCCGTCGACCACCAGGAGCCCTGGGACACTGTCCACCGGGCGTGCCCGGGCCAGCACTGCGCGCAATGCCGGGATGTGTGTCGTCGCGGCACGCAGCAGCTCGCGGCTTTCGTCGTCGAAGCCCCAGACTCGCACCTTCTTCTTGCGCAGCCGATGCCCAGACAGGTCGTGCTCGGTCCCCTCGAATCCGGTGATCACGCCGGCTTCGCCGCAGGTCGCACAGGACCACTCCACACGCCCTGCCTCGGCCTGGCCGACCTGGATCCGTGCGCCACACGATTTCCGGCCGCTGCGCGCGATGCAGCGAACGGCGGAACACCACGACCGGTCGACACGGCGAGCGGTCGCCGCCTCGACGAGCTCGCGCACGAACTCGGCCCGGCGCGCTGCCGCCGCCGGAACGCCCGGCTCGTCCACGCACGGCAGATGGCGCAAATCAGTCACCCACGTCGTCATGCGCGGAGCCAAGCACGGCGGCACGCGCGCGTCTGCAGCGACGGCGCCACCGGCGCCAGCCACAGGCGCAGCCAGGGCTCAAGAGGAACCACGAACGCCCCTGGTGGAGGGCTTACCTTGTACGAGCAACCTTCGCCTGGTGGACGTCCGTGCAGGGCGATCCTCGGACGACAACGGAACGCCGCGACGTCCGAGTACCCTGCATCGCATCCATACTGGCATCCTCTATTCCACCTTGCATTCCGCGAAGCTCGAGGATGAGGCGCAGTACGGCGAGAGCGACTGCGTGTTCCTGACCTACCTCTGGAAGGAAGCCAGTATCGCGTCTACGTCCCCTGACGACGACCAGGGTGCGTACACGCGACGATGTGATTCCGATGCTCCCGGGGAGCTTCGAGCGGGTGGTACAGCCGTACGGTCGGTGCTGACGACTCCGTGTCGGCGCTCAACACGTTGAGCCTTGTCATGGGCTCTCTACGGTCCTGTACCTGGGAGCGGCATGCATCACCCATCCCACAGATGGGCCACGCGGCTGTAGCTCTGGATGCCCTCCGGCAGCCCGTCGTCCTGCACGTCGACAACGAGGCACTCTGCCGTCCCCCCGTTCTCTGGGCCGCGCAGGCCGCGACCGACCATCTGCTCGTACCGTAACGCGCTCGTCGTCGGTCGCGTGATGCAGACCACGTCCACACGAGGAGCGTCGAAGCCCGTCGTCAGCACGCCGACGTTGCAGAGGAATCGCAGGCCGTCGCCGTCACGGAAGCGCTCGATGGCAGCAGCGCGCTCGGCTCTCGGTGTCTGTCCGGTCACCACCGCGGCGCAGCCGTCGTCAAGGGCGCGGTTCAGGGCGACGGCGAGGACCTCCGCGTGCGCGATGGAGCACGCGAAGACGAGCGAGCGCCTGCGCTTCGGGAGCCGGCCGAGACGCTTGAGGATCCGGGCGTTGCGGTCGTGCTCGAGCCCGAGCTGCTCGACGTAATCGCCGGGAAGGTCCCTGAACTGCTCGAAGCGGCGAAGCTGGGCGTCGGTCATCGCGCGGGTCCCCTCGACGCGGAGGCGCTCCGCGTTGACCTGAGCGAGGATCCCCCGCCGCTGGAGGGCCTGGATCGGTTTCTGACCGAGCGAGTCAGGGCGTAGGAGCTGCTTCTGGAAGTACCGCTGGAGCGTCGCGCTCTCCTCGTCGTCCGAGCGCCACGGCGTCGCGGACAGACCGATGACGGGGGCCGCTCCCTGCAGCGCACGCCATTCTCGCTTCGCGCAGAGCCCGAGCGCTACGAGCACTTCGCGCTGCGTGTGCGTGATGAGCGAGTGAGCTTCATCCACAACGGCGCACGCGAGCCGCCGGGTCGGAAAGCTCTCGAAGAAGTCCGGCCTGTTGTCCACCCAGCTCGCGAGCTGGTCGATGCCCGCGACCAGCACGGTGGGCTCGTCGCCGATCTCGATCGAATCCGGATCGCGCCCACCCCAGAGCCGCACGATGCTGAGCGGCAGCGTCCGACGGATGATCTCCCCCGCGCGCTGCGGCGGCACCTGCCAGACCTGCCGGAAGCACTCCCACGCCTGCCGCTGGAGCTCGTCGCTCTGCGCGATCCAGATCACGACGTTGCGCCGCTGCCGCTCCTCGGCGAGATGATCGCAGATCGCCTCGACGGCCACGCGGGTCTTGCCAGCCCCCGTGGGGAGCGACAGCATCGCCGTTTCCCCGGTGCCGCCAAGGAGCATCTTCCGCATGGCGGCGTACACCTCGATCTGGAAGTCGTGCAGCGGCGGCAACGGCTCGACCGGCACGACCTCCTCGTCGTCGGGCAGAGGGTTCGATCGGCACTTCGCGAGCAGCTCGGGCAACCCGGCGATCTGGCAGAAGCGGCGTGCCCAGGTGCTGCCCTGGTGCCAGTAAGCTGCCATCACGCGCGAGCCCGCGCCCTGCTGCGTCATGTTGCCGTGCAGCGGCGCCGCGCGCCGTCCTCCGACCTCGCGGTAGAGAACCTCGAGCTTCTTGTATTTCGTCGTCGGCAGGTTCTGGAGGACCTTCTCCCGGAGCCACGGACCGGTCGCGCCGTCGGACAGCAGCCGGTGCCCGAGGAGGTCGACGACCTCGGCGATCGGACGCGAGGGGGCTCCGGGCGACAGGTTTCCCGATCCACGGAGCGCCGCCCGCACGGCGTCGAGCCGCTCGCCCACACGCGAGCCCTCGTCGCTCGCGAGGAACCCGTCCCAGTCCTCGCGCGAGATCCGCGACAGCACCTGCTCGATCTGCGCTCGCTCTTCCGCGTCCATGGCGTTACTCGAGGAGCTTCTTGATGGTGCGCGCCATCTCTTTCAGGGCGAGCGTATCGAGCGCGCCCCGCTCGCCTTCCTGCGAGGTGAACAGCGTCTTCCCCAGCACGAACCCGTTGCGCTCGTAGAAGTTGCGCTTCCAGTCCCACCCGCGGCGGTAGTCCTCGTGGTCGAGCATGCCGAGGTGCTCCCAGATCAGCAGGTCGCCGTCGGGCATGACGAACGAGAAGTCCGGGCGGACGCGACCTGCCTCCGCCTGGCCGTCGTACGCGCGCTCGTAGTGGTAGTCGACGTCGAGCTCGTACAGGATGTTGGCGATGACGAGCTCGGACTTGCTGCGCACCAGGTGACCCTTCGCGGCCCGGTGGATGAGGTGCTCGGCGTAGGGTACCTGGTCCTCGCCTTGGCGGACTGCGCCGTGGAAGAGGTTGGTGTTGCGGCGCGCCGTCTCGGAGCGCTCCGGGCGGGTGAGGTCGAACAGCGTCGTCGCGTCGTTCCCCTCGACGAGGAGCACCAGCCGTTCGCGCGAGCGCGTGAGCGCGGTGTAGACGAGCTCGCGCGTGAGAAGACGTGAGCCCTTGGGCAGGACGATGAACACCTTCTTGAACTCGCTGCCCTGGGCCTTGTGGACCGTGAGCGCGTAGGCGAGCTCGAGCGGCGCGCGCCCGTCACTGAACTGGCTGGGCCAGTAGTCGAACGTGACGTTCGAACGGCCGGCGAAGGCCACCTTGAGGTTGTCCTTCACCTTGCTGACGAGCCCCATCTCCCCGTTCGCGATGTCGAACTCGCAGGCGTTCCGCTCCTTCCAGTCGTACGCCTTGCGCCGCTGGTTCACGGTCTGGATGACCTTGTCCTTCGCCACGATGGTCTCGTCGCCGAGGCTCGGGGCCCATCGCCTCACGGCGGCGTCGAGTTCCTTCGCGCGGAACTGCCGCTGGATCCACCGGTTCAGGTCATGCACCCCGTGGGGATGCATGCGTACCGGGGAGAGGATCTGCCACCGCTCCGAGCCGTCGGGCTTGTCGAACGGGACCCACCCCTTGTCGTTGAGGCCCAGCGCTCCGTCGAAGCCGGCGACGTCGCTCGCGTCCTTCACGCCGAGGTGTCGCGCGAAGGCCTCGAGCAGCTTCGCCCGCAGCTCGTCGGGCGTCTTCCAGAGCACCACCTCGAGGTCGTTGAACGGCGTGCCCGCTTCGAGATCGCCGAGGACGCGGTCGGCGTCGATGGGCTGCGGCTCCCTGGTGAACCACGACGCGAGCCGCAGCGTGTCCGACGGCTCGCTCGACGATGCCAGCGTACGCACCTCCACGGTGAGCCGAGCGAGCGCGTCGCCGAGCGGCGTTCCATCGTCCGCCGCCGCGGTCGTCGTCTCCAGGAACGCGACGAGATCCGCGAACGGGCGCCCCACACCGATGGGCGGAAGCTGGTTCGGATCGCCCACGAGGACGATCCGCTGCACATGAGCGAGGTCGAGGGCCTCGAGCAGGGCGAAGAGATCGTCCATCGTGAGCATCGAGCACTCGTCGATGACGATCGTCTTCTCCTGGCGGTACTTCTCCTTGCCCTCGAAGCGTGGCCGCTGACGGGCGCCGTCGTAGCGCTTGAGGTGATGGAGGAACTGCGCCACGGTCATCGCCTCGGCGTTCGTGGCCTTGGCGAGGCGGACGCGGGCCTTGCCGGTGGGGGCGAGGAACAAGATCCCGTCCTTGGCGAGCGGCGGGCAGAGCATCAGTGCGCCCAGGACCGACGTCTTCCCTGAGCCCGCGCGCCCGATGAGGACGCTCAGACGACGTGACGTGAGGCGCGCGAGCGCGGTGGATTGCTCAGCGATCGCCAGCGCGTGGCGTTCGTTCTTCGGGTCGAAGCTCCCGCCCGCGCCCGTGATCGCCTCGACGAGGAGCGTCTTCCAGTCGGCCTTCACCGGCATGATCGGCTTGCCAGCCCGCTTCGACAGCGTCGACCGCAGACGGTCCTCGCGCCCCTTGAGCTCGGTGAGCTGGAGTGCACCGGTCGACGTGCCCCTGTCGTCGGTCACGACATCGACGAGCTCGATCACGTTCTGGAGCACCGAGCGGTTCGCAGCCGGCCAATTGCTTCCGACAACGCACGGGTGCGCGAGATCCACCTTTGCGACCTCCTGGAGCGCATCCGCGGTGCCGAGGAGCGAGTCGCCCTTCTCGGCCGCCCGTCGCAGCACCGCGACCATGGCGGCCCGGATGCGCCGGGGATCGTTCGGTGATCCCACCGCGGAGGGTGCCGGCACCGGATGCTTCGCGGCGATGGTCGCCTCGGGGAGCAAGCCGCGATCGATCATGCCGACGGACACGGGCGAGTCGTTCCAGCTTCCGAGATCGACCTCGCTCATGCGGTAGGGGTTCTCGAGGATCTCTCGGTCGGAGACCTTGGCTGTGGTTCCCCGCGTCCGCTCGGCCACATCGAACCAGCGCTGCGCCTGGGCGGGCGTAAGCGCGAACCGAGAGAGCAGCCGGAGCAGATCCCGCTGCTCGTCGGCGAGATTCGTCCAGGTCTCGCGAACCGCCTCGAGGTCGGCCGCGTAGGCGCGCTGGGGTGGCTTCTTCTTCCCCCGGAGGATCGCGTCGACGACGGGCCACGGATCCGCGTCCCGCGCCACCGTGTTCGAGGAGAGGAGCTCGAGCGCGAGCGCCGTTCCAAGGCGCAGCCCGAGCGCTTCGAGGGCGGGTCCAAGCCCAGGGAAGGCGCCGCGGTCCTTCCAGGTCGTCGCGATCTGGGCGTTGAGCCACTCCTCGCGGCGCTCCCACGGCCCCTTCGCGATGCCGTGCTTCCGGATCCGGCGTACGGCCTCGAGGCACCGAACGAGCGTGGAGAGCGCGATGTCGGCCGGCGCGAGCTCGGCCGCGTACGAGAAGACCCGCACGTGTGCGGGATCGGCAGGGACGGCGATCTCCCTGAGCTGCGCGAGCCGGCGAGCGTCTTCGGCGGGATCGCCGGTCGGCTCGAGGTAGTCGTGGTACGGCAGCAAGAAGCCGTCATCGCCGTCCGGGCGGATCGAGTGCTGGATCAGCCGATCCCACATCACGTACGACGGCTTCTTCTTCGCGGTATCGTAGGACTTTGGCGGCGCGATGGCCGTGATGCGACCGACGCCCATGACCAGGCGCGAGATCGTATCGCCGAGCGGCTGCCCCTCCTTGCAGTAGAAGAACACGAGCGACCGCTCGGGAACGAGGCGACCGAAGAAGAGCTGGAGCAGCGCTTCTTGGCGCGACCTCCCGAAGACCCAGGGGCTCGGGAACGGCGCTTCTTCATCGGGCGGCAGCGGCTCGGGGAGCTTCGCGTCGATGGCTTCCTGCTCGTTGTTGAGCATCCAGGCGAAGGGCACGACAAAGGTGGAGTACGGCGGGGCCTTGACGAGTGTGGGCACGAGGTGCCCGTGCGTCTCCTCGGCCTTCTTGCTGCCGGCGTACGGATGGGTGAAGCGGCGCGTCCACGCTTCCGGGCTCATGAACGCGCCCGACTCGGCCTGGCAGGGGGGCACATCGTCGGGCTTGAGGCCGCTCCACGGTCTCCCAGCCAGGGCCTCTTCTCGCGCGTCGTCGCGCTCCTCGCGGATCCGGTCGAGCGCGGTGCAGAAAGAATTGCAGGACGGGACGCGGCAGACGCGCCCGTTCCAGCGCGAGTCGTGCCAGGCGACGCGAGCGGTGAGGTGGAACATGTCTCGAGGCCCCCTTCGGATGAGCTCACGATGGTACGCTGGGGACGGCCATGCGGACCAGCCGTTCCCGGCGGGATGCTTCCAGGAAGCGCACGTCCTTCGATACGGCTGTGTTTGCTGCCATTCGGCCGCCGTGTTCACTGCGGTCACGGAGCAGCCGCTCCCTGGTCCTCCCCCGCTTCCGCAGACACCCCCGACGGCACCAGGAGGCAGGAATGGGACGGAGACAGAGGAGGGCATTCACGCCCGCGTTCAAGCCGGTGATGGTGAGCTCGTGTTTGCGAGGAAACTCGGTGGATAAAATCGTTGAAGTCGGCCTATAGCGCAGTTAGCATCCGGGAGTGCTCGCGCAGGTCAAGGATGCGCTCGCTACGCGAGCCGGCTGCGCCGCCCTTGATCTGCGCTCCGCTCTCCCGGCGCGGAACCTTGGGCCATGGGCAAGCGGGCCTCCGGCGGGGGCTCCGAACCGCGGGGGGTGCTCAAATTCCCGCGCTCAAATTTTCGCGGTTTCTGATGCACGCCGACACTGCCAGGTCGTGGCGAACAGGCCGCTGCTGTCGTAGTCGAGTTCCAGTACGAGACCGGGGGGCGACGGGCAGGGAGAGGACTTCGGCTTCCTGCGCGAGAGCAGCTTCAGCGATGGCGTCGAGATCGTCAGGATCCCGAGTCGGCCAGCATGGCGACGAAGGGCCGTCCCTACCGCGACCACGAAGCCGATCACCCGCGTGGCTATCCACAAGGCTCTTTACAAAGCGGCCTCCGCCGCGGCATCACCAAGAGGCTCGGGCCGAACATTCTCCGGCACTCCTTGCGACTCACCTGCTCGAGGGCGGCCGCGACTCGGAGCGCCTCGGCGCCGAGTTCGGCATCACCATGGTGTTCAACACCTGGACGAGCGCGCACCCTGGAGCGCCGCGGCCATGACGCCGCTGAGCCCGCCGGTGAGCACCCGGAATCCTTGGTCGACGAGAGCCGCCCCGAGCTCGTGGGAAAGCGCGAGCCGCTCGGTCGTCGCGCGAGTGCTTCCGATCACGGCGGCAACGGGTCGGCGCATCCTGTGTCCCCCAGAGCTCCAGGGTAGCCCCAAGCTGTGATCTCGGTAAAGGACGTCAGCGATGGTCGGTGAAAGGGCTTACCTCATTGGTGTACCGCGCTTTGTCCAGTAATCGTGATAGTTGCGGTACATCTGCTGCCAACTGTCATACTGTCCTCGATCACGTCGGAGGCGCTCCTTCCAGGCAGCGTCGACAGCGTGTCTCTTCTCTCCAGTATCAAGCCCATAGCGCTGAAATATGGTTTCGGTCGCCCAAGGGAACACCGCCAGCTCGGCGCACAGCGACGCGTACTGGGCTAGCGAAAGGATGGTCTCGGCTCCAGACGAAGCTGGCTCCCTGGACGGAGAAGGCGCCGGCGAGCTTCGGGAGCCAGGTCCGTGCACCTGCTCAACAGTCGGTGGCGAGCGCGACGACGGTGGCCCGGAGCCATCATCTGGCCGACGGAAAGGCATCACCGGGCCGCTTGGAATCACAGGCGTGCTTATGGTCATCGTCGAATCCGTGTCCGAGTCGAGCGGATGTCCTGAAAGCTGTGCTGTGTTTTCGACACCCTGTTCCGGAGGTGACTTCGCGGGGCGGAAGGGTAACGCGGACGCCACTGGAACCAGGGGGGCCGATAGCGTGCGGCCGGCGCTCTCAGACGGCGGTGGATCCATCTCACGCGTAGTGCTGCTCCGTGTTGAACCTGTGCTTTGGAAAGGTAGCACCCGCGGTGCCGAAAGCAGCTCCCCCGACATGGCTCTTGCAAGATCTACACGGATTGTGATCGTCGCTGTTGGCTCTGAATCAACTGGGTCGGGTTGCTCCTCAGCTTGTCGCTCCGCAGGGCGGAACGGCAAGGTGACCTCGGGGACGAAGGCATCCATGGTCCTGACTGCATCGTCGTGCTCGTCCTCGGATACGTAGCTTCCAGGTCCTTCCGTCCACACCGACTCGAGGGGAAAAACTGGGCTCTGCGTCGGTGCATGCCCGGTGATAAAACCTGGGACGGCTGTCGTGTCGGGATGTCCAGGTCCGGGAACAAGTGACCGTGCAAGTGGGGTCATGCTAGCCCCCTCTTCGAGCGGCCATGACTCCCGCTCCCTTTGCCATGGAGGGGCGTCTCCCTCTGGGGAGAGAGGCACCGGAGCCGATGCTGACCCGAGCACTCGCGAGGGTAGGGGAAGGGCTGGTCGTTCGGGCTCTCTCGTCAGTCCATACGACCATGCACCCGGCGTGACCTTGAGCGCGGCCACGCGAGTCCGCAGGATGGACAGGTGATGGCGCTGACGCGCGACCCAGTCATGCGGCGAAAACTGAAAGTGCAGCCCTGTGACGAGCGTGAGCTCCAGGGCTGCCTCCTCGCGCGCCCCTGGCGGGGTGATGCGCGACTCCAGCTCATCAACTATCTGAAGGGGCGTGAACAGGGCGCCTCCCCGGATCTTCAGCCTGCCATCCAGGTGCGGCGCCTTGTCGCGAAGCCACGCGGCCCACCGCCTGGGATCTCTGACGATGCGCTCGACCTTGCGCATGGGGATCGGAATGCCGCCCGCCTCAGCGGCGCCTGGAGGGAGCTCGACCTCCCATGGTTCCTCGATGGTCTCGCGCAGACCGGCCGCGGTGATCCGCTCCAGCGATTCGGCGGCAGCGGCGACAATCTCGCGATCCTGGTGCGCCAGGGCTTCGACCAGCGTCCCGAGCACGTCGCGGTGCCCGAAACGGCCGAGGCTGCGCATCAGGCTCGCTGTGGGCGCAGCGTTCGCGGCACCCAGGAGGCGGTCGAGATCGCTCGCGCGCCCCACGAGGCACAGGAGCGACGCTGCCCTCTGCGCGCGCGAGGCCGATGCGGGCGCGTCGAGCGCATTCCGCAGGAGCTGGATAGCCGGAGCATGCCCGCGGCGGAGGAGCGACTCGATAGCGATAAGAGACAAGTCCTCATCGTCGGTCGCCGCGCAGATACGCTCGAGGCGGTCGATGGCGACGGACCGAGGGAGCGCGGTAGCGAGCGCCCGCACGACACGCCGGAAAATCTCCGGCTCGGAGCGCTCCAGCAGCGGAGCGACGACCTCATCGGAGATGTTACCGCGGGCATGGAGGACATCGAGCGCGAAGGTCACGAGCTCCGGCCGCGAACTCGTGCTCAGATCGGCCATCGCGGCATCGATGGCGGGGCTGGGGGCAAGCCACAAGCCCTCGTACCAGCCGGGCAGCTCCTCGGGTGGGCTCTGCTTCAGCATCATCACCGCCGCGTTTACGGTGTCGTTTCCCTCGATGGACCCGAGCGCCAGCGCTGCTGCGAAGGCCCGCTCCGGATCCGGAGCCTTGGCCTCCGCATGGAAGAGGGACACGAGAGGCAGCCCGGGACCGCCGATGGCGGCAAAGGCGTCGAGGTTCTCCAAAAGACGCTGCTCGAACGGCTCTTGATCGAGCCATGTCTCGATCGCGTTCGGCTTGCGCAGGGCGCGGTGGATGGCGATGTCGTCGAGGCAGTCGCGGGCGAGCTGGCGCAGCACCTCGACCTCCTCCACGGCGGGCTCATAGGCGAGCGGGACCTGGTCGGCCGCGGCAAGAACCGGGGCAGATTCGGGCTCGGGCTCGACGTAGTGCTCTGCGATCGCGCCGGTGGCGACGGCGTCGGCCAGGGTCCGCAGCTCCGCGATGCTCACGGGACGCGGCAGGACGCGCGGCGGCGTCGGGGACGCCAGGATGGGAACAGCCGGATCAACGGCGACGTCGGGAAGCAGCGGGAGGCGCGGCGGTGCGTGCAGCTGCGGAACGCCGGTGCTAGCGCGAAAAGGACGCGGCGGAGGGCACGCCTCGGCGCGGCCGCCGACGAGCTCTGACCGGCGCGCGAGCTGCACTTGCGCCGCGGCATCGGCGCCGCGCCGCAGCGACGCCGCTGCCGCGTCGAGACGCGCGATCGCCCGCCCGAGCGGCGGGAACGCGGCGGGGTCGCCGAGACGGGCGAGCAGCGCGCGGCCCTCGGCGGCGCGCGCCGCGCCCTGGGTGAGCGCGTCGAGGTGGGCGAGGGCAATGGACGGATTGTCGAGCGCCACGTAGACACACGCGATCGCTTGGAGCAGGCGATCGCGCAGATCGACGCGGTCGAACGCGAGGGGGATGTCCGGAAGCGCGAAGAGCGCCTCCTCGATCGCATCGCGAGCTGCGCGGGCCGCGGTGTGGCCGGGACCGAGCGCGCTGCTCGATCCAGCGTGCCCAGGGGCGTCGCTCATGGCGCCTCCTCGCCCGAGAGCACCATCGCACCCCGCTCCGGACCGTCAGAGTGCGCGGCGATCAGCGCCGCTGGTCCGACCGCAGAGCGGGTCTGCCAGCGCACGAGCGCGATGGCGGCGAGCATCGCGGCGCTCGCCGCTCCGACGTCGCCGACCTTTAGGAGCGGCTGGTCGTGGACCACGTCGCTCGTGAAGGCGGCATGGTTCCGCGCGAAGGCATACGACCATTCGTCGACCCGGTGGCGCTCGTTGGCCACATCCGTGAGGACCCACGCGACGGCGCGCGGGCCCAGCGCCGCCGCCTCCAGCGCGCGTCGCACCGCGTGGGTGATGCCGGAGCCCAGGGACGGCTCCTCCGAGCCCCACGGCCGAGGCTCGTCCTCGGTCGCCGCCGCGAGCAGGCGCCCGTGGCGCGGGAGCGAGCCCGCGCGCGCACGCGTGGCGAGGACCAGAAAGGCCGCGCCCTCGCCAGGAACGATGCCGTTCTCCGTGTCGAGGCCATGGAGCCGCAGCTCGGCGTCGAGGTGCTCGAGCGCGTCGGGATCGAAATAGCTATCGACGCCGCCCACGGCGATCGCCTCGTCCTCGCCGCGATGGAGCCGGGCGAGCGCTCGCTCGAACGCGGCGATACCGCCGCCGCGGCACTGGGAGATGAGCTCGGAGCGCGCGTGGTCGAGGGCGACGCCGGCGCGGAACTCGAGCGTGCGGAGCAGGTCGCGCCGGAGCCGCGGGTCGAAGCCGGGGCGCGCGGCGCTCGGGAGCGCGACGATCACCGGCAGGGGGACATCCGCGCTCCGGGCTCGCTGCGACGTCCAGGGCGAGGCCGCCTGCACGAGCGCCGGGCCGGCGAGCGCGGCCAAGCGATCGAAGCCGATGACGTTGTCGGCGATGGAGCGCAGCCGCGCCGTGGCGATGCGTTCGCCATGCCGGTCGATAAGATGCGACTCGCGGGGGACGAACTTCCGCGCGCGCGCGCTCATCGCGACCTGGAGCGCGGTCAGCCCGCTCGGGCTGCGGGCGCCTACGCCGACGATCGCGGCGTCTGCGGTGGGAGCGGAGCGAGGCCGTGCCACGGGGGTCCGCCGGAACGCTCGCGGAGTCCGCGACGAGCGTCAAGGGCGCGCTGCCGGGCGCGGAACGCCGCGGATCTCGCAGCGAACCCCCTCCACCGTGGCAAAGAGGCGATCTCCGCGAGCGTAGATGTGCGCCACCCTCTCTTTGAGCTGAGCGACAAGGGCGAACCCGGCCTCGCTCACGGTGAAGATCGCCACGTCGCCGCCGGGGGTCCGGGTCGCGACGACCTCGCCGTCGAAGGCGCTCGCGAGCTCGGCGGCCTCGGCCATCGGAACATCGCTGATCTTCGCCAGGCCCTCCGCCTGGCGCTCGAACAGCTCGAGGCCGAAATGCGGGCCGAACAGGACCACGCGATCGCCAGGGGCGTACGCGCCTCCGTACGCCTCGCGGCGGGTGAGCCAGCGGACCTGGCCGCTCGGGAGCGCGATCTCGAGGACGTTGTTGGGCGGGATGGCACAGAGGAGAGCGCGCGTGCCGTCCCGCGAGAGCGAGAGCAGGCGGTAGCCGCCGCTCGGCAGCTCGAGCGGGCGCGGCGTGTCGTCAGTGGAGGCGAGCAGCGCGACGCGGACATCGCTCTTTCCGCCGCGACTTCCGTGGTGGACGAGCGCCAGGTACGAGCCGCCTGCCCCCGCCACGACGTGGACACCGAGGGCGTCGTCGAACCGGGCGCGTACCGCCGCCGGGATCGGCTCAGCCGGTGGCACGTCGTCCACGGGCACGAGCGCCACCTCCCCCCGCTCGAGCAGCGCCGCCGCCTCCGCCGCGAGCCGCACGCGCGGCGGGTCGCCGGTCGGCGCTGCGAACGCCGCCTCGTACGCCGCGTCGAGGCGGACGATCTCGGCGAGCTTGCCCTTGCTGTCGACGAAGAGCCGTCCGCCGCGCGCGAACGGGCCGCGCGCCTCCTGCTTGATCATGCCGATGACGCGGAGCTCGGCGTCCCGCAGGCCGAAGACCGTTGTCCCCGCCGTCCCCGAAGCTGTGGTCGCGACGAGGAAGCGGCCATCGCTCGTGATCGCAAGCTCGTGGTAGTCGCCCGGCAACGGGACGAAGTCCGCCGGGCGGAGCTCCGTCTCGTCTCGCGCGAGCAGGTGCAGGCCGCGCGTGGTGCTCGCTGCGATCCGCCCGTCCGGCAGGTAAAGTGCTTCGACCCAGTCGTCGTCGCCGGGGGCGTGCTCGACAGTCCAGAGGATCCGGGCCCTCACCTCGGGCAAGCTCACCTCGAAGAGGCTCCGCGCGTCCGCGTAGAGCGCCGCGCCGCCGTCGGGGCGCAGGCGGAGGACGCGCCGACCCGCGAGGCGCGGCAGATCGACGGTCCGTGGCGGGGGCCCCTCCGCATCGACGACCGCCAGGATGTTGCGCGTCGCATCCGGGCTGATGAGGGCGACGTAGGCGCCCGTCGCGGCGCGCTCGATGTGCCAGCGCGGCGTCGGGGGCTGCCTTGGCCGCGGAGGGGCGAGGGCCTCGCACGCGGCCGTCATCCACGCCGGCGCTTCGGGCGGCGGCGGCACGTCGCGCTCTTCGATCGGCATCAGCGCGATCCCGCCCTTCGCCGCGGCCTGCTTGAGCCGCCTGTCTGCTTCCGCGCGGGTGAGCTCATCCCGCGCCGCGGCTCGGGCCGCCTCGAACGCCGCATCCGGCGTGGCAGGCGGGAGCGAGGGGGCCTCGGTCGCCGGCAGATCCGGCGCCTTTCTCGGGGCGCCGAACGCCCGGTGGTAGCCGCCCGCGGGCGGGTGGGGCTCTGGCGCAGGCTTGTGCTCCTCGGTGAAACGATCCCAGCTGCTGAGCCCGTGCCCGCTCGCGAACCCATAGACGACCTCGGTGATCGGGCGGACCTGGTGCAGCGCCCGAAGCACCTTCTCCACGTGGTCGAAGTACTTGGTGAATCCGGGCTCGTCCGGTCCGGGCGTCCCGGACGATTCGAACAATCGTACAAGCGCCCACGGACCCGACCACAGCCACGGCTGGTTTGCGGGCGGCGGTTCCACGAGGGTGCCGTGCGCCGCCTGCTCGAACGCCCTGGCGAGGGCGGCTCGACCCGCGTCGTCAGGGGCTTCCGCGAAGCGGATCTCGTAGGGGTGCCCGGTGACATGATCGCCGAAGTCGGTCGGGAGTCGGCCGTAGAAGAGGAACGGGAATCCGCCGTCCCTCTTCGTCGTGCGCTTCGCCGGCGGCTGCTTCGCGCCCCCGGGCGGGCTGGCTTCGCTCCCGGCTGTGACGCCCTCTCGTTTCGTCTTGGTCACGCTGGTCTTTCGAGCCGCCATTCCGGAATCCTCCCTGCTCCGCGTCGGGCCGGGCGCGCCACGATCGGCGCTGTGCGTCGCGCGCCCCGCGCTGCCGCCGTGTATAGTCGCTTTCTGCCGGAGGGACCTCAGCATGCCGCTCGTCAACCAGAAGAAGTTCGTCGCCAGCGTGTCGTCCGGGCACACCGCGGTGACGGCCGGGCCGCTCGACTTCTGTAAAACCCCGACGCCTGGTGGCCCGGTCCCGATGCCGTACCCGAACGTCGCGCTCTCGGCGACGATGGGCCCCGGCTACACCACGAAGACGCTCGTGCTCGGCACGCCCATGTGGACGAAGAAGGGCAAGACGGCGATCTCGAACGGAGACCAGCCCGGCGTGGCCCTCGGCGTCGTGAGCAACAAGATCATGGGTATGTGCGAGATCATCATGGCCTCGAACGACGTGGACGCTGAGGGAGGCGCGGTCACGCGCACCGCCGACAAGGGCAACTCGAACACCTGAGCGGCCATCATGCAGGCTCCGACGAACGTCGTCCACGCTGGCCTCGGGCTCACCGAGGATCAGACGATGGATCTGCTCTGCCAGGCGTTCCGGCAGGCCGTGGATGATTACTGCGCCGCGCCGCAGGGGCAGCGCGGCGGCTTCAACAACTTCTTCTTCAACTCGCTGCGCAACCTGCCGCCCCCGAACACCCAGATGGGCCAGGCGCTCGCCGGGGAGATCGTGCGCGAGGCCCCGATCTTCGTGGGCGCAGTGCAGGGTACGGCCCAGGCCGTCGCGGCGGCGCCGACCGTCGCGGGCAACGTGGGGCCCGTGGCGCAGGCCCTGGCCGGCGCTTACCAGCAGGCCGCCGTCGGCCTCACCGGCGGGATGGGCGCCGTGACCGGCATGGTCGCCGGTCCCGTGGGCAACTGCCTCGGCATCGGGGCGATGTTCCAGCGGGGGTTCGCCCGCTGGAGGGTGCTCGCTCAGAACGGCGTGCGGCTGCGATTTCCGGACGGGCTGATCGGCAACCGCATCGTCGAGGTCAAGGGGCCGGCGGACTGGTACCGGAACCCGAGGCAGCGCGCAGACTACCAGGCGTTCTGCGCGCCCAACGCGCCGCTGGAGCCGGACTGCGCGTCGTGCGATGCGAACTGCGAGAACGGCCCCCTGCCGCGGGGCGACGACGGGTGCCGCTGAGCCTGCGGCGGCGGGCCCTTTGCGAAGGAGGAGCGACGCGTGCCGCTGATACGCCACCTGGATTTTGCGCAGCGCAGCCTCTCGGTCGCGTACCGCGCGAGCCCGGCCCCGCAGGAGCTCGTCGTGGACGTCGACGTCGCAGGGCCGCCGATGGCGCCGTTTGCGCCCATGGCGATGCGCGCGGTGGTCGACGCCATCAACGCCGGCGCCGCAGGGGGGGCGCTGTTCCCGCCGGCCGCCGGCTACGCCCGGCGCCTCGCCGGCCCATGGGATGAGCCCGATGGCCTCGGCGTGAGCTACCGCTGGGTCCTCGAGATTGCGGCCGTGGCGCCGGGCTTCCTCCGCAACATGGTCGAGGAGCTGCGGCGGGCTGGGATGAACCAGCCCGTTGTCCGGATGAGGATCGCCGGCGCTCTCCCGCTGGACAATAGCCCCCTTTCGGTGCGCGAGTCCCAGGTGCGCTCCTGGCTCGACGACCCGCGCGCCTACCTCGAGCCGTGGACACGGCCCGGCTTCCCCTTCCACGTCGTTTCCCGCAGCGAGGGGGCAACGCTCCGGGTCGAGCTGGCGCAGGCGATCGATCCCCCCTTGCGGCAGGCGCTTGAGGACCTGTCGGTCCAGTGGCTCAACGTCATCCGCAACTACGCCTCGCGGCAAGGGGAGGAGGTCCTGTTCAACCCGCACCGGATGTTGCCCGCGTTCGGGCAGGGCCGGGCCGAGTTCCGCGCCCATTACCCGGAGTTTCTCTACGCCCGGGATCCGGCCGCCGCGGTGCTCGTCAATATGCTCACCCGCTTCCACGAGCGGGTCGCTCGCATCGCGCTCGTGGAGGTCGGCCTGTGACCGCGGGCAACGCGGCGGGCGAGCCGCTCGCCGTGTTCCGCGGCGGCATCCCTGCGCTGTACAGCACCCTCGGCGCCGTCTTCCACCTCGAGCGGATCGAGCCCGCCGACGCGGGCCGGATCGACTGCGTGAACGACCTGGTCTGGAGCTGGTTCGGGACACGGCTGCGAATGACCGCGCTCTCGTGCGCGCCAGGGCTCGAGCCTACGCGGCGTGCCCACCTGGATTACATCGCGACCTACCCGTCCCAGCTCGATGCGCCGGTCGTGGATGACCCAGCGACGCAGCTCTTGGCCAACAACTGCGTCAAGTTCGGGCGCAACGAGTACGAGGTCTTCTGCAACGGAGCCGACGACCCGCGTGCGGCGTCGCCGTTCTCCTTGCGCTTCTGGGCGGAGATCGGCCCCGTCTCCGCGACGGACACCCGCCTGCCGGCGTACTCCGTCCTGCACCTCACGGTGCCTGACACCTGGCCCATCGACGACTTCTACCAGCGCGTGCTCGCCGTGGGCTCCGCGCTGCGCCTGCGTTGGGGCGCCGCGGGGTACTCCTACTCGATGTGGAGCGTGCACCAGCCGGCCCTGATGGAGCGGAAGAGCTACGCCCACGCGCGCCGCCACCCGGGCTACGACGTCGCGCGCTACGTGACGATGATGGAGGCCTTCTACGCGCGCCTCCGGACGGTCGGCTGGTTGACGTTCCTTGGCGAGGGCATGGTCGACGAGCTCGCGCGGCTGGGCCGCCCGCTCGCGGCCGTGCCGGGCGTGACCATCGTCAGGGCGGGGGACGCCACGGTCCTGCGCGCGGGCAGCAGCCCGGCGCGCGGCGACGTCAACCGGCTCGACATCCCCGCGGTCTACCGCGCTGCCGACGCGCTCGTGCGCCCGCTGCGCGCGCGCGACGGGCGGGGATTGAACTTCCTCAACCCCTGGAACGAGTCAGCGATCACCGAGTGGCTGCGCCGCTTCGAGCCGCTGCCGTCGTGAGGCCCCATGCGCGTCCAGAGCTCGTCCCGCGGCAGCTTCGTGGCTGTGCCCATCAAGAACAAGACAGGGCGCGAGCACCTCGTGGTCATCCTGACCTACACCTTCGCGGTCGATCCATTCGGTCGGGTGGAGCTGATCTCACCGGGCGCCGCACCCGCGCTCGTCGACGAGTACAACGGGTCTGACGCTGCCATCTCCAGCATCCGTAGGCCCTCGCTGCTGTTCGACCACAAGCCGGGCACCGACGTCATCCTCATCGGGCACGCGCACCCGCCGCTCCGGGGTAACGCCACCCACGTGGACGTCTCGCTGCGCGTCGGGCCCGTCGCCAAGACCGTGCGCGCCCACGGCCTTCGCGCGTGGAAAGCCGCCGCGTTCGGCGGGATCTCGCCTGGCCCGGCGCGCCCGCTCCGCGAGCCGGTGCCGCTCGTCTACGAGCTCGCCTGGGGCGGCAGCGACTACTCCGATCCGGAGCGTCCCCTCGGCGAGCCGCGCAACACCGTTGGCCGGGGTGTGGCCCGCGACCCTCGGTCGCTCATCGGGCAGCCCGCTGCCCAGCTCGAGGATCCGGCCCACCCCATTCATGGCGGCGAGAACGTCCCCTCCTGCTTCGGCGCCATCCATCGCCACTGGCAGCCGCGCGCCTCGTACGCGGGGACGTATGACCAGGCGTGGATGGATACCAAGATGCCGCTGCTGCCCGACGACTTCGATCCTCGGTTCCACGTCGCCGTGCCTCACGATCAGTGGTCGCCGCGGCCGCTGCGGGGGGATGAGCCGTTCGAGGTGCTCGGGGCGACGCCCGAGGGGGCGTGGCGCTTCGCGCTGCCGCGGATCACGCCGGGCTTCTCCAGCTTCTGCCGCGGTATACGCAGCGAGCACCGGACGCACCTCGACACGATCCTCATCGACGCCGATGCGGGGCGCGTCGAGCTGACGTGGCGCGCGGCGATCCCGCTGCCCCGCAAGCACGAGATGCTGGAGAGCGCGGTGGTGTTCGAGAAGCGCGTGATCTGAGCGCGCTCGCCTGCCGTGCGGCTCAGAGGTCCTCGACCCCGGGCGCGAGCTCTGGGTGGACGGCGGTGGCGATCACCTTGATGCTGCTCGACTTGATCGTCACGGCCCCCGCCGCGATCGTGACGCTCGATCCGCCGACCTGCAGGACGATCTCGGCGGCGTTCATCGCGACCGCGCCGCCGACGTTGATGTTCACGCTAGCCTCGCTCGAGATCTCCAGGTCCTTGCCCGCGTTGGCTGCCCAGATACCGCCGACGGTGGTGGCCTTGGCTCCGGTCACGTTGAAGCCCACGTCGGTCCCGGCCGCGGAGATGAAGGCGCCGCCGACCGTGGTCGCGTGCGCGCCGATGGTGAAATCGCTCTTGCCGCCGACGCAGGCGTCGATTTTCGCGCCGCCCACGGCCACGCTCGCGGTTCCAGCCACCGCCATGGTGACCCCGAGCGCCGCAGCCTCCAGGCAGCTTCCTCCCACGGTCTCCGTCAGGCTCGCGGGGGTGCTTACCTCGACCGAGCGGGACGACGTCGTGGTGTGACTGCCGCCGATGCTGAGCGAACGCGAGCCCTGCACCACGACGTTCTCGGCGCCGGAGACCGTCTTGGTGCGCGACGCGCTCACCGTCCAGCTCTGCGATGCGCCCACCGTCAGCTCGTACGCGGCGCCGACCTCCAGCGTCTGGTTCGCGCCGACGTCGAGCTTCTCGTCCACGCCCACCCCGTACGTGGCGTTGTTCGCGACCCGCTCGGACTTGTTGTTCGCGACCCTGACGTTAAGGTCCTTCTCCGCGTGGACGTGCATGTGCTCGCCGCCCGCGCCGTCCTCCATCCGGATCTCGTTGTGGCCGCCGCCGCCCGGCGATGAGAGCGACTGGAGCGACGAGCGCGTCTTGTTCCCAGGCAATGGGTAGGGCGGCCTGTAGAGGCCGTTGTAGAGGCGGCCGAGGACGATCGGGCGATCGGGGTCGCCGTCCTCGAAGTCGACGATGACCTCCCATCCGACGCGTGGGATCGCCACGGAGCCGCTCGTGTGCATCTGCCCGACGCGGACCCAGGCCGAGCTCGTGTCGTCCTTGTTGCTCCGTCGATCCCAGGGGAAGTGCACCTTCACACGGCCGAACTCGTCGGTGTGGATCTCCTCGCCGCTCGGCCCGGTGACCACGGCGAGGTGCGGGCCGCGCGCCACCGCGCGCGGCGTCCTCTGGGGCGGCCGGTACGGCACGTCTTTCGGCAGGAGCACCGCGTCGGCGCGGAGCACGCTGTCGCCGCCGCTGCCCTCCCAGGTCACGACGACGTCGCGCACCACGTACTCACGATCGAGCGCTGGGTCGAGCGCGCCCGAGAGGGTGAAGGTGTGGCCAGGGGTCAGCGAGCAGGCGGAGGACAGGACGCGCACGCCGCTCGCTTCCGCGGCGAGCGCTTCGAGGCGGATCCGGGCGCGGCGCGCCCCCTCGTCCGGGTCCACGTAGCGGCCGGGGTAGATGTAGAGCTCGCGGCCGAGCGGCGCCTCGTCCGACGCCGATCGCTCCAGATCGAGCCGCGGGCGCTTGAAGTCGTGGTCGCGCAGCGTCACCTTCGCCGGCCGCGCGCGCGCGACCTCGCTGATCCAGGTGATCGCCTCGTCGGACGTGAGCCCCGTGTCGGCGACGAAGCGGATGTCGGCGCTGGGCGCCGTCGTGGCCCAGGCCGCGCTGGAGTCGCCGAAGACGAGCTTCGCACCGTCCTCGCCGTGCTCGACGAAATACGTGATGCCATCCTCCTCCAGCAGCCGGTTGACGAAATCGAAGCTCGTCTCGCCGAGCTGCGTCGCGACCTCCCGGGCAGGGGTCTCGCCGGTCAGGCGCCACGCGATCGCGTCGCCGGGGATCCCGGCCTCCTCCAGGATCTGGGCCACGATCTCCCGCGTCGTCTTCTGCTGGAAGATGCGGTAATCCACGACGAGACGCAGGGGCTCGAGCGGGGAGGCGAGCGTCACCTCGATGTGCTGCGGCGACGACTCGGTGACGTGTTCGCCGACGCGCGACACCACGCCGGTGAAGCGGCGGACCACCGCGCCGTCGCGATGTCGCACGACCACGACGGCGGCCGGGCGCAGGATCCAGGCGCGCGGATCGAGCTCAGCGCTCGGGTACTTGAGCGTGACGTCCACCGCGTAGCTCGTCGAGAGCCCCTCGCGGGCATGGAGCCGGAGCACGCGCGCGAGCGACGGGTCGACCCCCTCGGCGGCGAAGTACACCTCGTATAACAGGCTCGCGTCGGCCATGTCCCTACCCCTCAGTTGTGGCTGAGCTTGGAGGCCACCTTCTTGATCTTGGCCGCGGGCGCCGCGATGCTGGGCGCCTTGATCTCGATGCTGCTCCCCGTGATGGTGAGCGACGCCCCGCCCACGCGGATCGACACCTCGGACTCCGCTTCGATCAGGATCTTCGGCGCGTTCGCGATGAGCGCGCCGCCCACGTTGACGGTGAGCGAGCTCGTGGCCGTCTCGCCCGCGGTGCCGCCGGCGGCGATGACGTAAGCGCCCCCGACCGTCTCGGCGGCCGCGCCTTTGACGCTGGTGGTCACCGCCTTGCCTGCCGCCTGGATCTTGGCCCCGCCGACCGTCTCGGCGGCGGCGCCGCCGGTCAAGTTGGCGACGCCTGCGGCCGCGGCGGAGATCCACGCGCCGCCGACGGTCACGTCGAGAGAGCCAAGCACCATCCTGCTCACATCAAGGATGGATGCGCCCATCATGGAGCCGCCGACCGTGAGCGAGCGCCCGCCGGTCGCCTCGACCTTGAGACCGCTCACGCTCGCCGTGCGCGACGCGCCGATGCTCGCCGTCTCGGCGCCGGCGACGTCGACCGAGCGGCTGCCAGAGACGCTGAGGGACTCCGAGGCGCCGATACGGACGCTCTGCTCGGAGCCGACGCCGACCTTGAGGTTCGCGCCGACGGACACGTCGAGGTTCGCGCCGACGGTGTGCTCGTCGTTTGCCCCGATCTTCTCCGAGCGGTTATGGCCGATGGCGACGTTCATGTCCCGGGAGGCGTTGATGAAGACCTCCTCGCTTCCTTTCCTGTCCTCGAACCGGATCTCGTTGGCGGTGCCGCCCCCCGGTGTGGTCGCCGTCTGCCAGGCCGTGCGCGTCTTGTTCGCGGGGAGCGGGTAGGGGACGGGGAACTGGCCGTCGTAGAGGTGGGTCACCACGAACGGGCCGTCGACGTCGGCGTCCTGGTGGTCGACGAGCACGTCCCAGCCGACCCTGGGGAGGATCATCGAGCCGCCGAGCGGCACCTGGCCCACGCGCATCCACGTCGAGGCCTTCTCGTTCCGCGCGCCCTCGCGATCCCAATAGAACTGCACGCGCACCTGGCCCGTCGCGTCGGGGTGGATCTCCTTGCCTTGCGCGCCCACGACGACGCCCGTCTGCGGCCCGCCGGTCGACCGTGCGATCGGCCCCTCCGCGCGGAACGGCGTGGCCGCCGGGATCGCGGTGAAGGACAGCGAGAGCGCCTCGTCCTCCTCGCGCTCGCCGCCGCGGCGCTCGACGAGCGTGTAGGCGACCTCATCGACGAGGTAGCGGCCGTTCAGCGCCTCGACGGGGTGGTCGGTCAGCTCGATGACGAGCCCGCTGCGCAGGCGCGTCGTCCATGCCTCGCCCGAGGTGACGCTCGTCCGGGCGCGGAGCGCCTCGAGCCGCGTGCGCGCGCGCACGCGGCCCTGGGCGGGCGTCTTGAAGCGCCCGGGGTAGTCGTAGACCTCGAGCGCGCCGTCGCCGTGCATGGCGTCGAGCGACAGGCGCGGCTTGGCGAAGTCGTAGTCCCGGAGCCGCACCTTGCTGGGCGCGATGCGTTCCTCGCGCCGCAGCTGGAGCACGCTGTCGCGCGTCGCCTGAAGCCCCGCGCCCTCGTGGAACGGCAACAGGGCGCCACCCTCGATCTCGGGCGCGGCGGCCGAGTCGTCGGCGAACACCAGCACGGTCGCGTCGTCCGCGAAATCGAACCAGTAGTAGATGCCCTCCTCGGCGAGCAGCCGCTCCACGAAGGCCCAGTCGCTCTCGTCGTACTGGGCGCAGTAGCGGCGCGCCTCGTAGCTTCGGGACAGCGACCAGCGCACGGAGGAAGCGGGGACGTTGGCCCGAGCGAGGACCCGCCGCACGATGTCCACCGGCGTTGCGTCCTGGTAGACTCGGCTATCGCGGCCGATCGCGAGCGGCGCGGCCTCGGGCTCGAGCACGGCGCGGAAGGCGCCGCGGCCGTCGCCCCCGAGGACGCGCTCAGCCTCCGTCACGCGGCCGCGCACCACCACGGTGCGCTCGAAGCGGTCGCCGAGCGACAGCTCGAACGGCTGACCCAGCAGGTCGCCCGGGGGGAGCGGGTCGTCGGCCCAGGCGACCACCTCGAAGCGGAACAGCGTCGACAGGCCGGTCTGCCCGTCGACGCGGCTCGCCCGGAGCTCGCGGCCGCCGATCGTCACGGAGAGCAGCGTCATGCGTCACCCGACCAGGTTGGGGTTGCCCGAGAACGTGATGCCGCCCGAGGCGTCGAGCGTGACCAGGCCGACGAACGCGGCGGAGCCGGCGGTGAGATTGAGGATGCCGCCGCCGCCGAGGAAGTTCGCGATGCCGAGCACCCGGATGCCGACCTTCTTCCCCTTGATCGTCACCTGGCCCGCGGCGTTGCCGACCATCAGGCCGCCGACCGTGACCACCGAGAGGCCCTTCGACGTGCCCACGCGATCGCCCCCGGCGGCCTGAACGCGCACGCCGCCCACGGTGCTCGCCAGCGCTCCAACGAAAGACTCGGTGACACCGGCGGCCGAGGCCGAGATCTTCGCGCCCCCGACGGTCTCGGATTTCGCGCCGGCGACCGCCATCGACACGCCGAGCCCTGCGGCCGAGAGCATCGAGCCGCCCACCGCGAGCCCGTGGGAGCCTGTCGCTGTCCGGCTGATGCTGAGCAGCGCCGCGGTCGTGTGGCTGCCCCCGGTGAGCTCGGCGTCGCTCCCCGTGACGTTCACGGAGACGTCGCCGCCGACCGTGACCGTCTCGGAGGCCCCCACGCTCTTCGTGCGGTCTCCGCCGACGCGGACGCCCGCGTCGGCGGAGACCGTGGTCGTCGCGTCCGCGCCGATCGTCACCGCCTGGTTGCTGCCGATGGTGACCTGCTCGTCGGCGCCGACCGTCCGCTCCTCGTTCACCCCGACCGCCTCGGTCTTGTTGTTGTTCGTGACCGCGTCGAAATCCCTGGCGGCGTTCACGAACATCTCCATCCCGCCGCCGCCGTCCTCCATCCGGATCTCGTTGCGCTTGGCGCCTCCGGGGCTCGATGAGGTCTGGAGCGCCGACCGCGTCGCGGCCGCGGGGTAGCTGTAGGGGGAGACCTTCTCGGCGTTGTACATGCGGCTCACCGCGATCGGCCGGTCGGGATCGCCGTCGAAGTAGACGACCGTCATCTCCCAGCCGACGCGCGCGAGCGTCATGGAGCCGCTAATCGGGTGCTGCGCGAGGCGGATCCAGCAGGAGCTCGTGTCGTCGTCATTGCCAATCCGGTCCCAGAAGAACTTCGACTTCAGCCTGCCGAGCTTGTCCGTGTGGATCTCGCCGCCGGCGGAGCCCGTGACGACGGCCGAGTGCGCGCCGCGGATCCTGGGGCGCGGCGTCGTGCGCTGAGGGCGGTGGCGCGTCGCGAGCGGCGTGCAGAGGAAGACATTCGCGTACGGCTCGAGGTGCACGGTCGGGTCCAACGGCTGGACGACGACGCGGTGCTCGACGCTGGTGAGCAGATACTCCTGCGCGAGCGGGTCGCGCGCGGCGTTCTCCAAGGAGAACGTCCGGCCTGCCTGGAACTCGAGGACATCCGATCGCCCTCGCCCCACGGTCTGGTGCGCCCGCGCTTCCTCGGCGCGGATCGCGGCGAGCGCCTGGCCATCGGCCTGCTTCAAGAAGCCGGCTGGGTAAAGGAGCTGATCGCCGAAGCCGCTCGCGGCGGCCGGCACGCTGACGGTCAGGTCGATCCCCGGCGTCTCGAAGTTGTAGTCGCACAGGGAGACGCGGCCTGGGGCGGCGCGGGTCTCCAGGACGAGCTCGTGCACGCCCTTTCCGTGCGTCTCTACGTCGAGGATCCGCACGGGGCTCGCGCCGTCGATGGGCGAGAAGGCGGCGTGCGAGTCCGCGAAGGTGACGTGTGTCGAGGACTCGTCGTCCTCGACGACGTAGAAGATCCCTTCGTGCTCCAGCAGGCGGGATGCGAAGGCGAGGTCGGTCTCGGCGTGCTGGACGCAGTAGGCGCGCCTCACCGGGGCGCGCTCGAGGGAGAAGCTCAGGTGATCGGGCGAGATGCCGGCGCCGTCGAGCACGGCGGCGACGATCTCCTTCGCGTCCTTGTCCTGGAACATGCGGATGTCGGCGCGCAGCCCGAGCAGCCAGAGCTCGTGGGCCAGCGAGATGACGTACCGGCGCAGCCCGTCGCGGTGGATGCCGTCGAAGCGCAAGCCGATCACCACGAGGTGGAAGTGGCGCGCCGGGGTGCCGTCGACTTGGATGATGAGGTGCGCCGGCTGGCCGATGGCCCGCGCCCCGTCGATGTCGTCGCGCGACAGCGCGTGGACGCTCGCGCGGGTCGGTCGCGAGAGCGCCTCCAGCACGGTGGCCGAGGTGAAGATCAAGTCACCTTCCAGGCCGGAGCAGGAGAGACCAAGGGCGAGCTGGTTGGGCATGGCGTTCCTCCCTGCTCGCGGCGCCGGTCGATGCTGGCGGCGCCGCGGCCACGCGCGTCAGTTCAGGCGGATCATCCGGCCCACGATCTTGTGCACCCCGCTCGCGCGCGCGGTGATGTCCTGTCCGAGCGTCTCGACGAACCCGAACGCGCGCAGGACGACGCTGCTCATGCCGCTGACGAGGCTGACCTCGCTCGCCCCGAGGAGCGCGATGCGGCGCGCCCGGATCACGAACTCATCGCCCTCGTCCACCCCCGGCGTGGCGGACGTCCTGAGCGCCCCGAGCACGACCCAGCCGCCCTGCTCTTGCTGGGCGATGACGCGCTCGCGTCGCTGGAGGGCGGTCCGCAGCACGGCAGGCTCCACCGAGGGGTCGATCGCGGCGGGAGCCGCCTCCGCGCCGACCCGGAGGACGGCCCGGCCAGCCTCCTCGTCGAACGCCTCCAGCCGGACGGCGACGAGCTGCGGCGCCGCGGGCTCGGCCGGGCGCACGACCGCCAGCTCGGGCCCGCGCCCCGCCTCGGCCCCTGGCTCCGCTGCCTCCGCCGGGGTCACGATCTCTGCCAGCCCATGTCTGCTGCGCGCCATACGAGCTCCTCCCTCCGAAGAGCTTACCGCACGAGCGCGTCGCCGAACAGACGTGCTCTGCCAGGGGAGGTCGCGGCAAACTCGCGCGCTGTTGCGCGCATATGTCGCCCGAGCCAGGCGCCGGTTTCGGGAGCCGCACAGCTGCACTGGGCTCGTCGCGCGGCCGGAGGCGACTCATCCCTCGTCGGGGCGCTCGAGCAGCGCGCGGAACCGGGCGGCGAACGCCGGGTCCTCGGCGATCCGCGCCCCGAAGGTGCGCTGCGCGCACGCGAAGGCGGCGGGAGAGAGCCCAGCCTCGGCGAGCGCGGCGGCAGGATCTCGCCCGGACAGAATGCGCGCCACGACCGCGGCGTATACTTCCAGCGTCGGCAGGCGGCCGGCGACGATCGCCTCCTGCGCCGCGCGGAGGGCCGCGTCATGCTCTTCAGCAAGCGACCGATCCTGCTGCAGCAACGAGGTCGCGAGGCGCAGCAACCAGGTCTGCTCGATGGCGAGCCAGCGCCGCTCGTCGAGGCGTGCGCTCGCGAGCACCGCGGCGCGCGGCTCCTCCGCCGCGGCGAGCCGCGCGGCGACCGCGGCGTACGCCTGGAGATCGAGGCCGTCGACCGGCGTCCTCGGCACGGGCTGAGCCGGATCCGGCCCACCGGGGAGCCGAGGGATGGGCGGCTTGGAGGATGTCACGCAGGTGCGTGTATCCGCGCGCCGGGAGCGCCACAACCGTCTGGTGCCCGTCCGCGAATGCGTACAGCATGAGCGCATGGCGATCGATACGGAGCCTGGCCGCGGCGGAGGGGACACGAGCCAAACCGGCGCGCCGCACGGCGTGACGCTCTTCAATCACGCCCAGATATCGGCCGAGATCGCGGAGGGCGACCGCCCTCCGGCGGCCATCCTCGAGGCGCACGGGCTCACCGAGGCGCAATGGAACGAGGCCTCGATCTTCTGGATGAGCCGCATTGGTGAGGACGTTCGCGAGCACGGCCAGGACGCCCGCATCCCGCTCGTCTACTCGGATGCGTTCGCGAAGTCGCAGGACGCCCTGAAGCCGCCGCCGAGCATCGACACGGCGGCCTATGCCAAGCTCGTGGTCGACATCCAGGCGGCGGGAGGACCGGCGCAGCCGCTTGCCGCCCGCAACCTGTCGCTGGCCGACTACCTGCGCCTGTCGCGGCACATGGCGCGGCTGCTGTCCACCGATCCGGCGGAGGCGAGGGCGTTCTCCGAGGCGTACCAGCGCCTTCAACCGGCGGCCGCGCCCGCGGAGCCTCGGGGCCCCTGACCGTGCGGGCGTCCGACCGCACAGGCGCAGAGGTGAGGAGACGAGGAGGAGGCGCGGGGAACATGGCTGGGCTTACTCATCGCGCCACGTAGAGGGCCTTCTCGGTTCCCACCCACACGGATCCGTCGCTCCCGATGGCCGGCGGCGTGGTGATGGCCTCGCGCTCCGCCGTGGTGAACGTCTGCTGCACCGCGCCGTCTCGCGTGAGGATACGCAGCTCGGGGCCGATCGCTAGCGCCAGCGAGCCGTCCTCGAACGCGGTGCCCAGCATGGGCAACGGCGAGGGCTGCGCGTAGAGGAGCCGGCCGCCGTCGAACGCCGCGACCCCATTCCCCAGGGCGAAGACGCGCCCGGCGCCGGCGTCGATGGGCGGCTGCAGCACCTCGAAGGGGATCTCGGCCTGCGCGATCTCGTGGCCCCGGGGGTCGAGGTGGTGCACAACCGTGCGCCAGCGGGGCGCCGGCGTCGGGGAGAGCTCGACGCGGCGGGCCGCGATCGCGAGCGCGCTCCCGAGCGGCGTCAGCGCCGGCGCGTCGGCGGGCATCGGGCTGCCCACGGAGAGCAATGCATAACCCGACTCGACGATCGCGAGATCGTACGCCGCGAACCCGAGCGGGGCGTCGACGAGCTTCACGCCCTTCTGGTCGGGGGTGGCGCGGTTGCCGTCGAAGACCAGGAAGCGGCCCTGGCGCATCGCCACTGCAATGCGGCGGTCGTCGGCGATGGCGCCGCAGCCGGCGCCCTCCAGATACTCGCTCCAGACAAGATCCGCACTGAATCGCTCGGGCAGGAAGAAGCGCTCCGAGGCGAGCAACATATGCGCATCGACCGGCTTCCAGGATCGAGCTACGCCCCCATCGAGCGGCACCCGGACGGGAACCAGCCTGGGCTTGGACATCAAGACGGCGCTGGTCCATTCGTCTCCAACCTCCAGTGCCCACTGGAGGTCGCGCTCGCGGAGCGCCATCGGGATGGATTGTCCGTTCCACTCGTGCGCCGATCCGTTCTCGAGAAAGCTGTGGTCGAGCATCGTCAGGACAACATCGGAGGACTGGTCTGTCCGGTATGTCGGGCTGCCCTTTGGCGTCCACACGTCGAACCCGGTTGCGTATGTCACCCCGACGTGATCGACCGCGGGATTGACCACGACGGACACCGGCCGCTGCTTGAGCGCCGTCACACGGGAGAGGCTCGTAAGCGGGTGCACGGCGGTGCGCACGCGCGAGGCGCGCGCGGGTGAGGCGTAAGCAGTCACATAGCTTGTCATGGCTTTCCTGACGGGTCGAGTGGCGGGAGGCGCAGAGGCCGTCGCGGCCGGGAGCGGCGGGGGGATCGAGGCGGCGGCCGAGGCGAACGTCGCGGAGCCGTCGAGCACATCAGGGGCGCGCCGGCAGCCGAGGACGACGAGCAATGCGCCGATGAGGAGGCGTCCGCGCCTCATCATGGCATGGCCTTCACATCGTACGTGCCCTTTCCGCAGTTCATCAGCTCCTCCACCTTTCGCACCACCTGATCCAGATCGACCGTCGTGATCGCCGCGTTGCTGGGTACGGTCGCTGGCGGCGTCGGGGCCACGCCGAGCACGAAGCGGAGGATGGAGAGCCCCACGGCGCTGCTGTCGATGGTGAGCCGATTAGCCCCCGTCTTCGGGGCTTTTTTCGGCGGCGCTGGCGCCCCGGTGCCGCTCTGAAACACCACGTTGACCACCACGTCCGCATCGGCCTCGGTGACATTGGGCGGCGAGTATCCTTGCTTGGGATTGGGCAGCGGCCCGTACTCTATCAAGGGTTGGAAGACCACGGCGATGCGGGGCAGCCGCGCCTTGGGCGGTCCGTCGAGGAAGAAGCGCTGCCTGGACTTCACTTCGGCGTTGAACATCCGTGCGTAGAACCTGTCGCGCAGGATCGTCCAGCGCGCGACGTGGTCGGCGAAATCGCCCGCGGTGGAGGCGACGAAGTTGAACCAGAGCTTCGTACGTACCACGGCGATGCCGTTCATCCACTCGCCGGGCTCTTTCTTGTTATCCTCAGGCCGCGGGAACATCCGCTCTACCGTCGCTTCGTCGTCGCCTGTCGCGTAGAGCACCACGGTCGCCCGGCCGTTTTTCGTCTTTCCCTGAGCGACCGGTTTCCACGGGTGGTCCTTGTTGCCACCGGCCATCTTGTGCGTGGCGCCGCCTCGGAATGTCGGGTAGGCGCCGACGTACGGTCCCTCCGGGAGCTGGGCCTTGGCCCCGTCATTGAGGAAGGCGATGTGATGCCAGTTATAGCGCTGCCGTGGAAGCCTGTTAGTTTGCTGCATCCCGTGCAGATCGCCGTAGAACGGGTAGGCAGGATCCCTCTGACCGAAGCGGGGCACGCTCGGATCGACATGCGGGTCACTTTTGAGCTGCTCGACGTTGAGTTTCTCGAGATCGATATCCTCGGCGTACTCGTCGGGAAGCCCCATTACGTGACCGAGTTCGTGCGCGAGCGTGAACCGCATCAGCCCGATTTTGTCCCCGGCGTCCTCGCCCATGGAGTTCGGAACGGGGCCGGCACCGGCGAGGATCAGGCTCATCGTCTTGCCCTGCACAAACGAGCGATTGAACGGCTTGCCATCGATCTTGTTCGTCTTCGCCGCGTTGATCGTGAACTTGTGTTTGCCGTCGGTGCGGTTGCCGTAAAAATGCCGCAGCTTGACGACGCGTGTGTTGTCCTTCACCCCGCCCTCGGGGATGACTACGTAATCCTTCTTCCCCGAGGCACCGCTCGACGGATGCGCCGCGTCCCAGCGCTCGGCCGCATCGAGGAGCATCTGGAACACGGGCTGCATGCTGGTGACCGGATCGATCGGGTCCTTGACCACCTTGAGCGGCACGTAGACGAGCAGGTGGCAGAGCTTGGCCTTCGGGTGGTCCTCCAGGAACTTGCCCTCGTCTGCGGCGGTGTATGGGCCGGGATAGGCGTCGGGGAACAGGTGGAGCTCGACCGTCCCTTCATTGTCCAGATGGGGATAACCATTGAGAAAATTGCCGATCGGGTTCTCGGGCGCGCGCGCCTCGGCCTTCCGAGCGCCGAGGAACCTGGTCGTCCCCAGCGTGCCGGTGACGCGGCCCTCGCGGAGCACGAAGAAGTCGGCCTCGTGATTGATGACGAAGGCGAGATCCTTCCATGTGTTGCCGTCGGTGCAGAATACCTCCTCCGCACGGCAGTAGTTTTCAGCGAGCTTGCTCGCCCAGAGCGGGACCATCACCGCGTCGAACGGACCGCGGAAGCGGAGGCGCCGGTCGAAGATCGTGATGCGCGCTTCCTTGCGGATCGTCACCGGGCCCGCGGTGTGGTCGGTGAGGACGATATCGTCGAGATGGAAGATGAGCTGCTTCGTCTTATCGGTGTCGAGGGTTACCGGCTTTGCCGCCCCTTTGGGGGTGGGCCGGAGCGCCGTCCACTTCGCCCGCGCGCCAGTGCCGATGCGCGCCTCCATCCCGATCGAGCTCCACGCGTTCGGCAAGAGATAGAACGCCTCCGGCTCGCTGGGCCCGGGGAAGCGACGGACGAGGCGAGCGTCCGCCGCGCTCTTCGCGTCGGTGGAGGCGGCCAGATCGACGACGGTCTCCTGAAGGAACCGGTTGTCGAAGCCCAGGTCGACGTCTGCCGAGCCCTCCATCGTGCGCTCGTGGAGCACGAAGATCGTCCCGTCGTCATCGATGCGCGTCCCGCCGCCGACGCGCCCTCTGGCGGCAGTGAGCTTCGTCGGGTGGAGCTTGCTCCCGAGCGCCTGGAGGCAGACGCCCGGCGGCACGAAGAGCGTCTTCTTCTGCTTCACGTCGTAGTACTGGAAGCGTACGTACGTCCGGAGCCAGCCGAAGTCGACCTGGATCGCCCACGGGCTCGTGAGCGTTCCGGTCGGGCTGGTGAGCTCGTCGGTGCGGAGCGTCCCCTCCTTCGCGAAGTCCTTGCCGAGGCTCACCTGGAAGCCCCCGAGCCTGGCCTTCCAGCGGCTCGTCCACAGCGGGATGCGGAGGAGCTTGCGCTTCTCGATCTCCGGGAAGCTGTCGAGGACGACCCACTGGTTCTTGTCGAGATCGATCCACACCTCGCCCACGCTGCGGACCGTTGCGACCTCCGCGTCGGTGAGCTCGGGCCGGAGGGAGAGGAACCACGTCTCATCGGCCTTCGCGGCCGTAAGCTCGGGCGCCTTCACGATCTTGGAGAGCCCCGCGGTGTCGCTGAGTGTGCTGCGGACAAGCACGGTCGGCGTCTTGACCTGCTGCACCTCCCAGCGGTGCGGCGGGAGCGGCGTCTCCTGTCCGCTCGTGCCCTTGCTCGGGTCGATGTACGTGCCCTTCAGCACCTGGAGCACGACCTGGAGCGGAACGACCTGCGCGCCCTGACCCACTGGCGGCGGCGGCGGCGGCGGCGCGGCACCGGAGGGCTGGTTGGGGGAGGGGGCGAGAACGTCGGGGTCGGCCATGGCAATTCCGGAGAAGCGCTTGCGCCACTAGACGAGGAAAGGATTGGGATCGAGCGCATTCGACCCGAGCGCCAGCGTCGAGAGCTTCTCGTAAGGCGTGAGGTCGAATACCGTGTACGGCTCCTCCACGCCCTCGCAGCGCATGCGGTACGCGTGATGCGGCGGGAGATCGGTGAAGTAGATCTCGACAAACCCGAGATCGTGGGCGCGCGCATCGGCGGCGAGCGTTCGCGTTTGCGAGATCGTACCGTCCTCGCTCCCGACGATGAAGACATGAGGCATCTTGTTCGCTTCTGCGAGCGTGTACGGGAGCTGGATGACGAGATCGTGGCTCAGGTCGGCGCCGCCGTTGCAGGGGCAGAGCTGGGCGATGTCCTGGTAGACCTTGCACCGGTACGGCGGCTTGCCTTCGGGGTCGGGCTCGGTCCGCTCGGGGCCCAGGTTGGCTTTGCAGGGCGCGAGCGAGCCGAGCTTGCATGGCAGCCCCTGCGGCTCGGCTGCGTTGTCGAACAGGAACACCACGCCTCGCCGGCTCTGCGCGTCCTTCGCGGAGACGCTGAGGGGGTTGAACTCACCGCACCCCATGAACTTCTCGCCGTTCACCTTCGCGATGCGGTCCGCCGGGAGGGGCTGCCGCGAGATGCGCTTGGCGTAGGCCAGGAAGAGCTCCTTGCGTGTCTTCGGTCCCGCGTCGCCATCTACCGCGAGCGGGGCCTGCTCGGCGGGCAGGTCCGGGTAGTCGCCCCGCTGAAAGCGCTTGATCGCCTGGACGGTCGGCGTGTCCTTCTGACCGTGCTCGATGAGGGCAGCGCCCGCATCGTCTCCGCACGAGAGAGCGTTCAACATGTGCTGCACCTCCCTCGTGCCCCATGCCTCGGACCAGTTGCCGCCCGTGTATTTGTTGGTGAACAGCTCCTCCCACGCCGCGGCGTCGTGGGTGAAGAGGGCGTGAATGGCCTTGGCGCGCCGCTCGCTGAGCTCCTTGTTGAGCGCTTCGGGGCCGGAGCGATCGGAGTGGGTGAAAATCATCGCCTTGCGGATCGGCTGGCCCTGGAGGTCTTCCACGATCGGTGCGAGCGTCGCGATCGCGTCGCGCCGCACGAAGCTGCGGCCAAAATCGAAGTGAGCGCCGGGGATTTCCTTGCACCGGAAATACGGGGTGATCACCACCGTGGCTGGGACCTCGTTCTCGATCGCCACGGCGTCGATCACCTGGTCGAGCTCCCGCTCGAACACAGCCGGTCCCGTCGGGATTTTCGGCTTGCGCGGCTTCTCCCAGCGCGGCTTCACCTTTTCACGGAGCGCACCCATGTCCTTGACGTTGACCTCGGCGAACGACGCGTCGACCGGATCCACTCGGGCGACCCCGGCCCCGCTCGTCGTCACCGTGCGCTTCTGGCCGTTGAATGCGATCGAGAGCTCGACATCGCCGATCGGGTCGCCCACCTCGTCGACAAGCTTGACTTGGAACCAGGTCGCAGCGTTCGCCGGGGACGGTGTGGACTTCGGCGGCGGCGCCGATGCGCGGTCGAGCATCGGCGGGACGAGAATCGGCCTGTCCCGGAGGCCGAGGACGACGAGCTTGCCGTCCGCGAGTCCGCCCGCGACGGCTGGGACGACGTCACGCCGAACGTCGAGGAACCTTGGCGACGCCGCGCCCATGAGTGCCTCGAACATCTCACGGAGAGCGGAACGCGCGGTCGCGTCGCCAGCCCAGCGAGGAAGTTCAGCGAGGACGGCGCGCACGTCAGCTGGGCGTGAGGCGGAGCCCGCTGCCTCGAACCAGGTGACGATCTCGGCCTCACCAAACAGCAGCGCCAGCCGCCAACGCCGTCGCATCTCCGCCCCTCTCTTCGTCGACCCGGCGAGGGGACCACCCGCCGCGTACGGGAAGATAGGGGACACGGAAATTTTATTTTTGTCAAGGCGTGAGGCTAAAGCGTTCACCGGACGCATTCCATTGGCAAGCGTCGACGTCGAGCTGTCTGGGTCGCCACGGCGGCGGCTCCGGACGATGGGGCGCTTCAACATGGCGTGGCGTCGAGCACAGCACCGCGCTGGTACGAACGGCGCCGGTGGCTACCTTGCGAGAGCTGCGCCGTGCACGCCAAGGACAGCCCCACGGCGTCATCGACGCGTTCCGCCTCGCCGCGCTGCTCATCGGTGACGGCGAGCGCATCTTCCCCGGCGGCATCGGTCTTACAGACGTGGCCGTATCACCTGTTCTTGTTTCGTTATCTTGCTCGGGCCTGTCGCTGCTGGATCGATCGGCGCTCGGGACAGGACGCAGGGCGACCACGATGCAACGCGACCGTGAATCTCTGTCGATTCGACCGTGGAGCGGCGTTCCCGAGCCGGATGCAGGGGCGGACCGCGCCGTCCGTGCCCGAGGGTGTCGGCTTGCTCGAGCTCACCAGGGCGCGGATCGAGCCGATGGTCCGCGGTCTCTTTCCCGCTCGTGAGCACGATGCCGTGCTCGGTGTCCTGGAGAGCTCGATCGTGTTCCTGACGCCGCACAACATCGAGACTCTCCTGGCTGAGGTGACCTGGCCAGGTTCCGCCTGGACGCTCGCGAACGAGCGAAGGCGAGCGCTCGATGAGCTCGCGAACGGATCCATGCCGCCGGATGAGCGTGTCGATGCGGAGGGGTACCTCGACATCCTAGCCGAGGCGGTGGCCTCGAGGAACGGCTGGCGGCACATCCTGGAGCGCTGTGCTCCGGAAAGGCGGCCGTGAGGACGTGCCCTGCCTTCGCCGGGCCCGCCCGCGTGCTAGCCAGGGAGCTCGCGGACAGGTGAGCGAGTACCAGTGGTACGAGTTCGTCGCGCTCGATCGTCCGTCACGTCCAAGCAGATGGCCGAGCTCAGGGCCATCTCGACGCGGGCCGGCATCACGCCCACGCGCTTCTGGAACGGGTACCAGCGGGGCGACCTCAAGGCCGTCCCGGCCAAGCTCCTCGAGCGCTACTTCGACGCGCACCTCTACTTCGCCAACTGGGGTAAGCGGCGGCTGATGTTCCGGCTGCCGGCTGCAGGCGTGGACACGAAGCAGCCCCACCCGTACTTCCCCGGGAGCGCAGCGCGTATGACGAAGGCCGGCGAGCACGTCGTGTTCGAACTGGTCAGCGAGACCGAGGACGACTTCACGCGCGGCGCGTCCCTCGCGTCGCTGGCGCCGGTGCGGAGCGAGCTCCTGCGCGGAGATCTGCGCGCCGCGTACCTCGCCTGGCTCCTCGCAGTCGAGGCGGGCGATGTCGAGGACGACGAGACGGAGCCGCCACTGCCGCTGGGACTCCACGAACTCTCCGCGCCGCTCGAGGCGATGGTCGCCTTTCTTCGCCTCGACGGCGATCTCCTGTCGGCCGCGTCGGAGCCGAGCGGCGCGGAGCCGGACGATGCCGACGCCCTCCGCGCGTGGGTAGGCGCGCTCCAAGGATCGATGGCGACGGCGCGCGGTGGACGAGCCGGATCTCGCGCTCGGCGTCGAGCTGCGCCGCACGTTCCGTGCTCGGGTGAAGGCGAAAACCACCAGGGCTCCACGGACGATCGCGGAGGTGTGGGAGGACTACGGGTTGCTCCGCGGCGTTGGCGCCTTCCTGGGGGCGCTCCAGGAGGACCACCCGAGCCTCGCCCTCCGTGAGCTCTCCGGAATCATCGCGGAGCTGCGGCGAGCGCGCCTCGATGACCAGCTCGCCCGTGCGCTCACGCTCCGCAAGGCGGTGCTGGCCCCCTGGGGATAGGATGCAACCGCCGCCCTCCGGCCTCGCCCACAGGAACGGTGCAATCCTCCCACCACGTCACACCTGACCCAAAGACCTGTTCCAAACCTGTTCCATGACTCCGGTCGACTCCCGTGGACTCCCGCGACTCACGCGGCCTCACGCCACCCCGAAAACCCCAAGGATCTCGAACCCCTACGCCAGAAAAGCGAGCACCATCGCCACGTTAGCGATCTCCGGCACTAGGGGTTCGAGTCCCTGTCGACCCA
>NZ_JEMA01000373.1 GCF_001589285.1 Sorangium cellulosum
CAGCGCGCCCGGGATCGCGTCGCCCACGAGGAGGAGCGGGGCGCCCGCGCGCGCGAGGATGTCGGCGTTGCGGTGCGCCGGGTGCCCGGGGTCGAGCGGCACGTACGCGCCGCCCGCCTTGAGGGCGCCGAGCGCGAGCACCGCGAAGTCGAGATCGCGCCGCGTCAGCAGGCCGACAAGGCGATCCGGGCCGACGCCGCGCGCGCAGAGCGCCTGCGCCGCCTTGTCGGAGAGGCGGTCGAGCTCCGCGTACGAGAGCCGCTGCTCGCCGCACGCGACGGCGATCTGCGCAGGCGTCCGGGCGGCCTGCTCCCGGAAGAGGTCGTGGAAGCAGGCGTCGGGGAGGGGCGCCGCCGTGTCGTTGCAGCCCGCGATCAGGGAGCGCTCCTCGTCCGGTGTGAGCAGCGGGAGCTCGTCGATCGGGCGGTCCGGCGCCTCGGCGGCGGCGCGCAGGAGCACGCCCAGGTGACCCGCCATGCGCTCGATCTCGTCGCGCGCGAGGCGGTCCTCGCGGTACTCGAGCGCGGCGACGAGCTCGCCGTGGAGGCGCGCCACGCTGAGCCCGAGATCGAACTTCGCTGTGCCCTCCACGGCCCCGTCGGGGGCCCAGAGCACGGGCCGCCACAGCGCCCCCGCGACGCCCGCGGGCGGCTCCGAGGGGCTCTCCTGCACGTTCTCCAGCACGAAGCTCGCCTGGACCAGCGCGTCCCGGTCCCCCTCGCGCCGGAAGCCGGCGGCGCGCGCGATCTCGTCGAACGGCAGCTCGGCGTGCTCCATCGCCTCGGCCATGGTCCGGCGCACGCGGCGGACGAGCTCGCGGTAGCTCGGGCTCCCGCCGAGATCGACGCGCAGGACGACCGTGTTCGCGAAGAAGCCGACGAGCTCCTGGTGCTCGGGGCGGCTCCGGTTGGCGACGACGACGGCGATGCCGAGGTCCTCCTGCCCCGTGGTGCGGCGCAGCAGCGCCGCGTAGATTGCCGCCAGGGCGACGAAGAGCGTCGCGTTCTCCGCGCGCGCGGCGGCGAGCGCCGCCTCGACGTGCGGCGCGGGCAGCGAGAAGCGGACCGTCCCGCCGGCGAACGGCGACGCCGCCGCGCGCCGGCGCTCGGCGCCGAGGTCGAGCCGCGGCAGCCCCTCGAGCTTCGCCTTCCAGTAGGCGCGCTCCGCGTCCATCCGCGCGAGCGCGGCCCGCTGCGCGCGCGCGTAGTCGGCGTACCCGAGGGGCGGCGCCGGCCGCGCGTCGGCCTGGCCGGCCGCGCGCGCGGCGTAGGCCGCCGCGAGATCGCGCACGAGCACCTCGATGGACCGGCCGTCGGTCACGAGGTGGTGCTGCGCGAACAGGAGGACGTGGTGGCGCTCGCCGAGCGACACGAGGCACACCCGGAGGAGCGGCCCCTCCTCGAGCGCGAACGGCCGCTGCCCCCACGCGGCGGCGAGCCCGCGCAGGCGCTCCTCGCGCTCCTCGGCCCCCGCGCCCTCGACGCGCGCGCGGGCGAGGGGCACCGCCACCTCGGGCAGCACGATCTGCCGGGGCTCCCCGGCGATCTCGCGGAACACCGTGCGCAGCGCCGGGTGCCGGCGGACGACGGCCGCGAGGCTCTCCTCGAGCTTCGCCTCGTCGAGCGCCCCGACGATCCGGGCGCCGAACACAACGTGGTAGAGCGGGCTCTCCGGCGCGAACCGGCAGAAGAACCACAGGCGGAGCTGGTGGGACGAGAGCTCGAGCGGCTCCCCCGCCGCCGCCGCCGTGGGCGCGGGGGCCGGGCCGGGCGCCGGCGCGTCGAGCGCCGCCGCGAGCGCCGCCGCGAGCTCCTCGACCGTCGTCGCCTGCCAGACGAGCTGCGCCGGCACAGCGACGCCGAGCAGCTCCTCGAAGCGCGCCTGCAGCTCGACGCTCGCGAGCGAGTCGAGCCCCAGCGCCATGAGCTTCGATGTCGGGGCCACGCTCCCGACGTCCACCCGCGCGAGCCGGGCGAGCTCCTCGCGCGCCACCTCGACGAGCAGGCCCGCGCGCTCCGGCGCGGGCACCGCGCGCAGCGCGAGGCGCATCATCCGCGCCGGATCGGCCGCGGCGCGCGCCCGCTCCGCCCCCGCCGGCGCCTCCGGTGCGACCGACACGGCGAGCGTCTCGAGCGTCTCGTCCCGGAACCCCTGCGCGCACGCGTGCCGCTGGATTTTTCCACTCGACGTCTTCGGGATGGTGCGCGGGCGGAGCAGCACCACCGCGTGCGGCTGCACGTCGTGCTCCCTGGCGATCGCCGACCGCAGCGCCTCCACGACGTCCGGCGGCGCCTCGCCCCCGCCGCGCGTGTCGAGCTCGGCCGCGAGGCCGAGCCGCTCCTCCCCGCCGACCTCGATCGAGAACGCCGCGGCGCAGCCGGGGCGAACGCGCGGGTGCGCCGCCTCCGCCGTCCGCTCGATGTCGTCGGGGTACAGGTTTCGCCCGCGGATGACGATGAGGTCCTTGATGCGCCCGGTGACGAACAGCTCCCCTCCCGAGAGGAAGCCGAGATCCCCCGTCCGCAGGTACGGCCCGTCGTCGTCGCCCTCGAGGCGCGCGCCGAACGTGCGCGCCGTCTCCTCGGCGCGCCCCCAGTACCCGCCCGCGACGCTCGGGCCGGCGACCCAGATCTCGCCGATCTCGCCGTCCGCGCGGCGCTCGCCGCCCTCCGGCGACACGACGGCGACGCGCGATCGCGGCGCCCCCGACGACACGAGCCGCCGCGCCCCTGCGGCGGCCGGGTCCACCTCCAGCGACACCCCCCGCGCGAGCGCGCCCGCGTCGACGCTCACGCAGGTGGGCGGCGCGGCGCGGAGGCCGCCGGAGACGAGCAGCGTCGCCTCCGCGAGCCCGTAGCACGGGTAGAACGCCTCCCGGCGGAAGCCGCAGGGCGCGAACGTCGCCGCGAACCGGTCCAGGGTCTCGGCGCGGACGGGCTCCGCGCCGTTGAACGCCACCGTCCAGCAGCGGAGGTCGAGCGCCGCCAGCTGCTCGCGGGTCGCCTTGCGCGCGCAGAGATCGTACGCGAAGTTCGGCCCGCCGCTCGTCGTGGCCCGGAAGCGCGAGATCGCCTCGAGCCACCGCATCGGCCGCTCCAGGAACGCGAGCGGCGACATCAGCGTGCAGGGAAAGCCGACGAAGATCGGCTGCAGCACCTTGCCGATCAGCCCCATGTCGTGGAAGAGCGGCAGCCACCCGACGCCCGACGAGCCCGGGTCGTGCTCGAAGCCGGCGAGGATGGCGCGCTCGTTGGCCATCACGTTCGCGTGGCTCACCATCACCCCCTTGGGGTGCCCGGTGGAGCCCGACGTGTACTGGAGGAAAGCGAGCGTCTCCCCCGAGATCGCCGGCGCGCGCCACGCCGAGGCCGCGCCGGGCTCGATCGCGTCCGTGGCGATCCAGCGGAGCTCGGCGAGCTCCGGCGCCTGCTGCCCGAGCGCCTCGGCCATGAAGGCGATCTGCGCTGTCGACAGGACGAACCTGGCGCCCGCGTCGCGCGCGATCGCGCGGAGCCGCGGCAGGGTGCGATCCATCTGGGCGGGGTTCGGCGGGTAGGTCGGGACCGCGACGACGCCGGCGTAGACGCAGCCCATGAACGCCGCGATGAAGTCGAGCCCCGGCGCGTACAGCAGCAGCGCGCGCTCCCCGGCGCCCCCCGCCGCCTGCAGCGACGCGGCGATGGCCGTCGCGCGCACGTGGAGCTCACGGTACGTCCACTCCTCGGCGCCGCCGTCCGCGTCCCCTGTCGTCAGGAACCGGAAGGCGAGGGCGTCGCCCTGGGCCTCCGCGCGCGAGCGGAGGAGATCCACCAGGGTCGCGCAGCGACCCAGATCACGCAACACGTCACCGTTCATCGAAAAGCTCCAGCGCTCTTTCGCGCTCTTTCGCGCTCTGCGAGGCCCGCCCGGCGTCAGCGCGTCATGTCGAAGAAGTCGTCGATCCACACAACGTCGCCCGCCGACTCGGCGCGCGCGTAAACCCACCTCGCCACGGCGAGATCGAGCGTCCCCATCCCGAACGGCGAGAACACGATGGGCTTCGTCCGCGGCACCGCGCGCTGGCCGAGGAGCACCTCGGCGAGCGTCCCCGTCACGAAGTCGCGCCGGCCGGACTCCTGCTCTGCGAGGTGGAGCGACGTCCCGGCGCTCATCACGTGCTCGACGCTGTCCACCACGTTGAACGACGAGAGCACGATGCTGGGCGACAGGTCGCGGAGCGACAGGTGCAGGACGACCGGCGCGTGGGAGAACCAGCTCGGATCGTGGACGTGCGGCGCGCCGGCCGAGGTCGTGAACACAAGGAGATCGCTTTGCCGCACCACGGTCTCCAGGTCCTTCGCCACCCGGACACGGCGGCGCCAGGCCGGATCGAACGCGCCGTCCAGGAACCGCTCGGGCTCGGCGGGGTTCGTGTCGAACAGCAGCACCTCCGGGATCTCCCAGCCGAGGCGCGACAGGAACGAGACAACGTACCTGGCGATGAGCCCCGTCCCGACGATGCCCAGCGCGCCCGCGCGCCGCCCCCCGGAGAGCGCCGCCGCGGCGGAGACCGCGGAGGCCGCTGTGCGCGCCGCCGAGATGATCGACCCCTCGAGGCACGCGAACGGATACCCGTTGTCCGCGCGGTTCAGGACGATCACCGCCGACGCCCGCGGGACGCCTTGCCGGATGTTCGCCGGATAGCTGGCGATCCACTTGATCCCCGATACGGGCTCACCGCCGCCGAGGTGGGCCGGGAGCGCGATGATCCGCGCGTCCGGCCGGTCGGGGAAGCGGAGGAAATAGCTGTTGGGACAGACCACCTCGCCCCGGTGGCCCGCGAGGTACACGTCCTCGACCGCCTTGACGCACTCCTCGGGGCTATCCTCGATGAGGCGTCGAATCACACTGCCAGAGACCACACCAAAGCGCATCGCTCATCCCTCGGCGTAACGCGACGCCCACGCGGGGTTGTAAACGGTGTCCAGATAAGGCACGCCGCGATCGGCGCAGAGGAACAGGACCTTCGGCCTCGTGAGGCCGCTCGCGCGGCTGAAATACCGCTGGATCGCCGCGTAGACGGTCCCCGTCGAGCCGCCGACGAGCAGCCGATGGCGATCGAGGAGGGTCCGGCACGCGGCGATCGACTCGACCTCCGGCACGATCACGACATCATCGATCAGCGCCTCCCGGAGCAGGTCCGGCACGATCCCCGCGCCGATCCCCGGGATGCGCCGGGGCCGCGGCGGGCCGCCGAAGATCACCGATCCCTCGGCGTCCACCGCGATGATCTTGATCCCCCGGAAATGCTCCTTCAGCCGCCGCGACAGCCCCGCGATCGTCCCCGCCGAGCTCACGGCGACGAACGCGAAGTCGAGCTCCTGAAACGCGTCGCAGATCTCCCGGCCCGTCGTGTGGAAGTGGGCCATCATCCCGTCGGGGTTCTTGTACTGGTTCGGCCAGTACGAGCGCGGGAGCGCGGCGCAGAGCGACTGCACGCGATCGAGCCTCGTCTTGAGGAATCCCCCCGAGTCGTCCTCCTCCTCGACCTTCACGACCCGCGCGCAGAGCGAGCGGAGCACGTGCTCGTTCACCGCGGAGATGTGGGGGTCGATCACGGGGATGCAGTCGAGCCCGAGGAGCTGCGAATACGCGGCGAGCGCGATCGCGAAGTTGCCCGAGGACGACTCCACCACCGTCGTCTCGGGGCCGACCTCGCCGCGCTCGATCGCCTTCTTGAGGATCCAGAGCGCGGGGCGGTCCTTGATGCTCCCGACCGCGTTGCAGTACTCGAGCTTGACGAAGAGCTCGAGGTGCTCGTGATCGAGCCGCACGACAGGCGTGCCGCGGAGCATGCTGGCGAGCGCCGCCGCGCGCGCGAGGAGTTGCTGTTCGTTGAGCATGCAAGCTTTACCACCCTGAAGACAATGGACAGGCGATGACGCGCTAGGCCGCCCGCGGCCGCAGGCAGACGAGCCGCTGCGACCAGAGCCCCTCGATCTCCAGGACCGCCTTCTGCATGCGCGCGGGATCGCCCGCCCCCGCCTCGCCGAGCAGCTCGCCGATCGAGCGCGCGCCGTCCGCGCGCACCAGCGCCTCGCCCACGTCGGGCGACACGCCCACGCGCGTCCCGGCGTCGTACGTGTTCCGCAGCTCGAACACCGTGGCCGCGCGATCCATCGCCACGAAGCGGCGGATCTGGTCCACGCGGACGTGCCTCGGGATCTCGAGCGCGAGCGTCGCGAGGTCCTCCCACGTCCACGGGCGCTTCTCGACGAAGAAGTCGCCGATCGCGAGGTAATGCAGCCCCGTCGTCAAGAAGCTCGTCACCACGTCGTGCGCCGAGTCGACGATCGGCTCCACGTTGTTGTTGAACGAGGTGTTGAGCAGCACCGGCACGCCCGTCCTGTCCTTGAACGCCTTGAGGAGGCTCCAGAACCGCGGGCTCGACCGCTCCGACACCGTCTGGACGCGGGCCGTGCCGTCCACGTGCGTCGTCGCCCCGAGGACGTCCCGCTTGTCCTCACGGACCTTCATGACGAAGATCATGAACGGGAACTCGTCCTCTCCGGGCGGGAGCTCGAAGTACTCGCGCGCGTCCTCCGCGAGGACGGCGGGGGCGAACGGCCTGTACGCCTCGCGCTTCTTGACCATCGCGTTGACGAGGTCCTTGTTCGCGGCCGGCCTCGGGTCGGCCAGGATGCTCCGCTGGCCGAGCGCGCGCGGGCCGAACTCGGATCCTCCCTGCGCCCAGCCGACCGCGGCCCCGGCGGCGATGACGTCGGCGACGCGCGCCGGCAGATCCGCGGCGCGCTCGTGGCGCACGAAGCGGGACCAGCCGGAGAGCTCGCTGTCGATCTCCGCCTCGCCGCCCACGTCGCTGCCCCAGGACACGTGCTCGAGCCGCCGCCGCGTCTTCAACGCCCCTTCGGCCAGGGTCACGTGCAGCGCGGCCCCGAGCGCGCAGCCGGCGTCGTGCGCCGCCGGTTGTACGAAGACCCGCTCGAACATCCCGGAATACAGGATCTTCCCGTTCATCGTGCAGTTGTGCGCGACGCCGCCGGCCAGGCACAGCCGCGTCTTGCCCGTCGCCTCGCGCAGGTGGCGGAGCACGTGCAGCACGATCGTCTCCAGCGCCTCCTGCAGCGACGCCGCGACGTCCCGGTGCTGCTGGGTGAAGGGCCCTCCCTTCCTGCGCACCTCGATCACCTGCGCGAGCGCGCCCACGCGGTCGCGGTGGACCTCGTAATCGCCGTCCGGCAGCAGCGTGTAGAGCGCGCTCATCTGCGCGCGGAACGTCGCGGGATCGCCGTAGGGCGCGAGGCCCATCACCTTGTACTCGTCGAAGACCCCGTAGCCGAGGAGCGATATCACCGAGACGTAGAAGTTCCCGAGCGACTTCGACTCCGGGATCGTCGAGAGCACGTCGATCCTGTCGCCCGAGCCCACGGCCACGAGCCCTGACAGGAAGTCTCCCGAGCCGTCGATGGCCACGATGAGGCTGTCGTCGTAGCCGGACAGCAGGTAGGTGCTCGCCGCGTGCGCCTGGTGGTGCGGGACGAACACGATCTTGTCGCGGGCGATCGGGCGCCCCAGCCCCTGGCCGAGCTTCGCCGCGAGCAGCGTGCGCGCGTCGATCCGCGGCAGCGCGCCCCCGGTCAGGAGCCGCACCCGCCCGAGGAGCGCGTTGCAGTACTCCTCGCTCGCGTAGAACGCGATCCGGTCGACGTCATCGATGCTCACCCCGCGCCGGGCGAGGCAGAAGCGCGTCGCCTCGATCGGGAACTTGTTGGAGTGCTTGATGCGGTTGAGCCGCTCCTCCTCGATCCCCGCGACGATCTCCCCGTCGTCGACGAGCACCGCCGCGCCGTCGTGCGTGAAGCTCTGCGGGATGTCGTACATCTCCTCGTGGGCGAAGCTCAACCCGCCAGAAAGCCCCAGCGTCAGCATGATTCCTCCTTGCCGCTCGCGCTCATCGCGCCATCGAGCCACGGCGACGACGCCGCGCCGTCGAACTCGCCCTCTCCGAGCGCTCGCCGCCCGTGGGCGCGCTCGATGACGGCGTTCACCTCCGGCCCGAGCGGGCCGAAGACGACCTCCTTGGACAGGCGCTCGAGGACGTTGTCGCCCGCGAACGCGCGCGCGCCGACGACGCCGCGCGCCGCGGCGACGATCTCCTCGGCGCACCGCGTGCCTGTGTACTTCGCCGCCCCGGCGAGCTCGTAGAGCCGCGGGAGCCGCTCGGCGCGGTCGCGCGCGCCGCGGATCGCGCCCATCGCCTCGCCCGCCTCGCGGACCGCCGCGCACGCGGCGCGGTAGCGGATCACCAGGCGACCGACGTCGACGATCATGCCGTCCAGCTCGGCGAGCGGCGCGCCCTCCCGGGCGCGGACCGCGCGCAAGAACCGGCGCGACTCCTCGATCGCCTGGGCCGCGGCGCCCAGGTACAGCGCCGGGATCAGCGCCTGGTGCCACACCATCTCGAACAGGAGGAGCTGCATCACCTCCGGCCCCTGGCCGCCGAGCAGCAAGTCCTCGTCCGGGACGAAGAGATCGTGAAACACGATCTTTCGCGTGTCGGAGTCGATCATCGCGTCCGGGAACAGGTACGGGCCGATCTCCACCGCCGGGTTGCCCCGCGGGCGCGTCATGAAGACAGCGGGGAAGCCCTCCTCGAGCGCTGTCGTGAAGATGAGGAGATCTCCCTCGGTCGCGAGGGACGTGTACGACGCGGCGCCGCTCACCACGTGGCCCCCGGCGACCTTCCGGGCCCTCGTGCCCACCGCGCCCACGCGGTCCCCGTGAACCCGCGAGTTCGTGTTGGCCACGAGCCGGCGCCCCTCGACGATCTCGGAGAGCAGCGCGCGCCGCCGCGCGTCGAGCCGCTCGTCATCGCCGATGGGGAAGGTGGCGATCGCGGAGCTCACATAGAAGTGGTTCTCCACCGCGAGCGCGACTGCCGGCGAGATGCCGCCGAGCCGGTGCAGCACGTGCGCGCACGCGCGGAACAGCCCGGCCGCGTCCCCCTCGTAAACGAGCCCCAGGAACGGCAGATCCGTCGACCGGAACACCCGGTAAAAGGCCGGGAGATCCCGCTCTGCGAGCGCCTTCTTCAGGGCGTCGGCCGCGAGCTGCGTTTGCCCCGCGAGGTCGATCCTGAGGCGCGCCTTGCGTCCAGCGCTCATGGTCATGTCATTCGAGCTCACGGCTCTTCTCCTTGCGTCCGTCGTGTCCCACGCCCGCGTGTCCGCCCCGTCCGGCGGGCCCCCCTCATGCGCGCTCGGCAGGCGCGAGCCGGACGAGGCGCTCTGTCCAGAGAGCCCAGAGCTCGCCCGCGACGTCGGCCCCCGCGCCGTCGAGGAGCGCCGCCGCCGGGCGCCTGCCGTCGGCCTTCACCAGCGCGTCGTACGCCGGTCCGGAGATCTTGCGGCGGAGCGCGCGGTCGTAGCTCGTCCGCAGCTCCCAGGCGTCGCCCGCGCGCGCGCCGTCGTGCCACCCGCGCGTGCGGCACACCTGGGTCGAGCGCGGGACGTCGACGGCCAGGCCGAGCCTCTCCTCGACCGACGCGGGCTGCTTGCGGACGAGCACGTCGTCAACGAAGGCGACCTCGAGGCCGCTCGTGAGGAGCAGCGCGACGATATCGTCGACCGTCTCGGCGGGCGGCTCCGCGCCGTTGTCGAGCGACGTCACGAGCAGCGCGCCGACCCCGGAGATCTCCTTGAACGCGCCGAGCAGCGCGAACAGCCTCGGATCCGCCTCCTTCCGCACCACCTGCGCCCGGACCGTGCCGTCCGCGTGCAGCGCCGCGGCCAGCGCCGCGCCGCGCTCGCGCCGGACGCGCAGGGCGAAGCTCTTCCAGCGGAGCTGGTCGGGCGGACACGGCAGCATCAGGCACTCGGCGGCGTCCTCCGCGAGCATCGCGACCGACAGCGGCCGGTGCGGCGCGCGCCGCTTCATCTCGTTCAGCGCCCCCCGCTGCCGCCCGTCCCGCGGATCCGCGACGATCACGCGGCGCCCGAGCGCGACGAGCCCCATCTCCGAGCGGCCGTTCGCCCACCCGACCGCGGCGCCCCCGGCGATGAGCTCGGCGGCGCTCCGGGCCGGCGCCGCGGGGCGCTCCGCTGTCACGAGCGCGCCCCAGCGGCGGAGGGCGGGGACCACGGCGTCGGCGGTGCCGAGGTCCGTCCCCCAGCTCACGTGATCGAGCGGCGCGCGGCGCGGCGGAGCGTCGCCCGCGTAGAGCGCGGCCCCGAGGGCGCACCCGGCGTCGTGCGCCGCGGGCTGGACGAACACCTCATCGAACAGGCCGCTCGCGAGGACCCGGGAGTTGACGGCGCAGATCTGCGCGCCCCCGCCGGCAAGGCACAGCCGCCGGACGCCGCTCCTCGTGCGGTGGTGCCGCAGCACGTGCAGCACGATCTCGGAGATCGCCTCCTCCAGCGCCGCGATCACGTCCTTGTGCGCCTGCTCCACCGGCTCGCCGCGCAGCCTGCCCGGCGCCTTCGCGAGCACGGCCGGGAGGCTCTGGAACGCGAGCTCGTAATCGCCGTCCGGCAGCAGCCTGTACACGCCGCGCATGGCGGCGCGGAGCGCGGCCGGGTCGCCGTGCGGGGCGAGCTCCATCGCCTCCGCTTCCTCGAAGGGGCTGTAACCGAGCGCGCGGATCGTGCGATGGCACAGCTCCCCGAGCGATTTCTGCGGTGAGAAGGCCGCGAGCTGCGTGAGGCACGACCGGCTCCCCCCGGCCGACGTCCCGGTGAAGACCCCGCCCTCGTTGTCGATGACGTGAACGAGCGCCTGCTCGAAGCCCGACATCGCGATGGCGCTCACCGCGTGCGTCAGCAGGTGCGGCACGAAGACGATCCGCTCCGGATCGATCTCACACAGCATCTCCCGCTGGATGGCGGCCCGGAGGAGCCCGCGCGCGTCCGGGATGCCGGCGAGCTCGGGGAACGCCGCGCGCAGGCGGCCGACGAGGAAATTGGCCGTCTCCTCGGCCGAATAATAGGCGATCCGGTCCACGTCCCCGAGCGCGACGCCCCGCTGCCTCAGGCAGGCCCGCAGCGCGTCGAACGGGAACTTGTTCGTCCGGCGAACGCGGTTCAGCCGCTCTTCCTCGACCGCGGCCACGACCTGCCCGTCCTCGACCAGCACGGCCGCCGCGTCGTACGTGAAGTACTGCGGCGCGTCGTAACGGCAGTCGTAGACAGGGTCCAAGCCCCCTGCGAGGCCCAGAGTCAGCATGCGCTCCTCCATCCTTTCGGTTGGGACGTTCGCCGTCCTGACCGCCCTATCGCAACGGCCGTTCCATCGAGCGATGCGGTCGTTCCGGCGGCGGCGCCGGGAGGGAGTGATCTATTTGTTAAGCTTCTTTAAGAAGCTGAAGAAACGAGGACCGATAGGGGGCGAGCGACGCGCGGACCTTCGCCGAGGTGCGCTCGAGGCTCTCGGTGCATTGAAGGTCCTTCGGCTTGATGCCGAGCTTTGCGAGGCGGCTGTACACGTACGGCAGCGACCGATTGATCCGCCGTGACAGCTCGCGCGCGCTCCTCGTCTCCCTGGCGCATTTGAGGAACAGCAGGTCGTCGAGCTTCTCGATCCCTCGCAGGTGGAGCTGGGGAGCCGCCGCGGCGTCCGGCGCGGGCGCGAGCTGCTGGGCGAGCAGGTCGAGCCCGCACGCGGCCGTCCAGTTCTCCTCGGGGGTCCGCGCCGGGTCTCGCACGAGGAAGTACCGCTCGACGGCGTTGCGGAGCTCGCGGACGTTGCCCCTGTACACCCCGCTGCTCGCCAGCTCGCCGACGGCGCTCACCTCGCGCGCGGGCAGCGGCGCGCGGTAGCGCTCGCTCATCTCCAGGGCGAGCACCCGCGCGAGCGTGCGCAGATCGTCCGGGCTCGGCGGGGGCACGACGATCGTGAACACGCTAAGCCGGAAGAAAAGGTCGGTCCGGAACGTCGCGTCGAGCCCGGCCGCGAGGTCCCGGTTCGTGGCGGCGAGGATGCGGACGTCCGCGCTCCGCTCCTCGCTGCCGCCCACGGGCCAGAACGACCCGTCCGCGAGGAAGCGCAGGAGCTTCGCCTGCGCCTCCATCGGCAGCTCCCCGATCTCGTCGAGGAACAGGCTGCCGCCGGAGGCGAGCTCTGCGAATCCGCGCTTCGAGGCGGTCGCCCCCGTGTAGGCCCCGCGCACGTGTCCGAACAGCTCGCTCTCGAACAGCGTCTGCGTCAGGGCGGCGCAGTTGACCGTGATGAGCCGGTGCTTCGAGCGCCTGCTGTGCTGGTGGATGTCGCGCGCGAGGATGTCTTTCCCCGCCCCGGTCGGCCCGACGATCAAGACCGAGCAGTCCGCGGCCGCGGCCTGCTTCGCGAACTCCAGGGCTCTGCGCCGAGCCTCCGAGTGCGCGACGAATCTCCAAGAGCTGGTCATCCCTCTATCTCCTGCTTCTTTGATGGCGAACGCTGCTATTGCCCTCTCCGCCCGCACGGACGGAGCCGATGCGAACATAACGGAGAACGCCGAACGCCATTGGCCGCCCGCCGGACAGTGCCGTTGGCGGGAGGATGGAGAGCAGTTCAGAGGAGATGAAATAAATGAAGAGGAGATGGAGGAGATGAAGGAGAGCGCCCTCCGTCGGCGCCTCGTGGCGCGCCGCGGCGGCCGGGCGCTCAGGGCAGCGCCGCGGCCGTCAGGCGGTCGACGACGGCGCGGTTCGAGTCCTCCGTGTGGCGGCAGTTGTCGCAGCGGCCGCAGGCCTCCACGGCCGCGCCGCCGTTCCCTGAAGGCGCCTCGGTGTCCTCGAAGTACGCCTTCATCACGGCCATCCGGCACGCCGGGCTCTCGGCGTAACGCATCACCGCCTCGAGGCGCTCGCGGTCGCCCGCCCGCCGCTCCTCGTAGGCCTTCAGGAACGCGTCGAGCTCCGCTTCGTCGGCGAAGTCGCGCAGCCGGCGCACGCCGCGGCTCCTGTCGATGATCCCCGCGGCCTCGAGCAGCGCGACCACGACCTTCACCTTGCGCTCGGGCAGGTCCGCGACCTCCGCCAGGGCCTTCACCGGGATGCCGGCCCGCCGCTTGCCGTCGGCCCGCTGCGCCTCGAGGCGGCCGATGGTCTCGTAGACGCGGTAGCTCTCGTCGGGGCGCGGGTACTTGCCGCCCAGGAAGAACGCCTGGATGCGCCGGTCCTCCACGCGGTAGAGCAGGATCCCCCGCGCCGGGCGGCCGTCGCGCCCGGCGCGGCCGGCCTCCTGGTAATAGCTCTCCAGCGAGTCGGGGAAGTTGTAGTGCACGACGAACCGGATATCGGGCTTGTCGATGCCGAGGCCGAACGCCTTCGTGGCCACGATGATGCGGTACTCGTCGTTCATGAACCGCTGCTGCGTCTCCTCCCGCTCCTTCGCGCGCATCTGCCCGGTGTACCGGCCCGCGGGCACGCCGCGCCCCTCGAGCCAGCGGTGGAGATCGTTCGCGATCCGGACCGTCGCCGCGTACGCGATGCCGACGCCGCTCTCCTCCTCGAGGAGGCGCGCGAGGCGCTCGCGCTTCCGCTCCTCGTTCGGGGTGCGGATCACCTCCAGCGCGAGCTGCGGCCGGTCGATGCCGGTGTTCACCACCGCGGCGGCCCGCATGCCGAGCTGCTCCACGACGTCGTTCGCCACCTCGGGCGTGGCGGTCGCCGTGAGCGCCAGCACGGGCGGCCGGCCGAGGGCGGCGACAGCGTCGCGGAGGCCGAGGTACGCAGGGCGGAAGTCGTGGCCCCACTGCGAGACGCAGTGCGCCTCGTCGACAACGAAGAGCGACACGCCCGACCGCCGGAGGAGATCGAGGTACTCCGGGTTCTCGAGCCGCTCGGGCGTCACGTAGATGAGCGGGAGATCGCCGTGCCGTATCCCGTCGACGGTCTCCCGCTCCTCCGTCGCGCTCAGCGTGGAGTTGAGCTTCGCGGCGGGGATGTCCGCCTCTGCCAGCTTCTCTTGCTGATCTTGCATCAGCGAGATCAGCGGTGAGACGACCACGGCCGGGCCGGGCAGGAGCAGCGCCGGGAGCTGATAGCAGAGCGACTTGCCCGCTCCCGTCGGAAGGAGCCCCAGGGCGTCTCGCCCGGCGAGCACCGCCTCGATGAGCTCACGCTGGCCCGGCCGGAAGGTCTTCACGCCGAACCGCTCGCGCGCCATCTGCCGGATCTCCTGCCAGCTCGGCGCGCTCCGCCGTTGTTCCATGCGCGCGAGCATGGCGCGCACACGCCGGGCGCGCCATGCTCGCGCGCTGGAACTCGCGGCCTCTCAGCGGGGCTCCGCCGTGGCCAGTCATGGTATCCATCGAGACGAAAAGCCACACTCCCGCCGGCGCCCTGCGCTGGCAAACCGGATTCAATGTCGGTGGCGACCTCCAGGCGCTCAGCGCGTGTCCGGGCGGCGCCGCGCGCGCGTCTGCTGCGGTTCCCTATGCGCCTCAGGTTCTCCCTTCGTATGCCGATTTGGCGCGATCGGCGCTCGCGGCGATTCTGGCAAATCCCCCCCTTCACGGAGCCTCGTTTGAAGTAGATTCTGCCACGGAGGCACACGACGAATGACGGAAGCGTCGGATGATCAGAAGAGGAGCAGCCAGGCAGACGGCGCCGCGCAGCAGGCGATGGTGGCGCGCCTCGTCGAGGCGGCGTGCGAGGGCGTGGCGCCCCGGCTGCCGCGCGCGACGTACCGCGTGCAGCTCAACAAGGACTTCACCTTCGAGCAGGCGCGCAGCATCGTGGCTTACCTCGACGCGCTCGGCGTCAGCGATCTCTACACCTCGCCGTTCTTCAAGGCGCCCCCCGACAGCCTGCACGGCTACGACCTCGTCGATCACAACACGCTGAACGCCGCCATCGGCGACCGCGGCGACCTCGACCGGCTCACGGGCGAGCTCGCGGAGCACGGCATGGGCCTCCTGCTCGACTTCGTGCCCAACCACATGGGGGTCGGCAACGCCGACAACCTCTGGTGGAACGACGTCCTCGAGAACGGCCCGAGCTCGCTCCACGCGGCGTTCTTCGACATCGACTGGGCGCCGCTCAAGACGGAGCTCAGGAACATGGTGCTGCTCCCCGTGCTCGGCGATCACTACGGGCGCGTGCTCGAGCGCGGCGAGCTCAAGATCACCTTCGAGAACGGCGCCTTCGTCCTCCGCTACTTCGACCACGTGTTCCCGGTGAACCCGCGGACGTACGGGATGGTCATCGGGCCGATGGTGCCCGGGCTCACCGCGGCGCTCGGCGAGGAGCACGACGCGCTCCTCGAGCTGCAGAGCATCCTGACCGGGCTCCGCAACCTGCCGCCGCGGACCGAGACGCAGCGCGTCAAGGTGATCGAGCGGCGGCGCGAGAAGGAGGTCCTCAAGCGGCGGCTCGCGACGCTCGTGGCGGACTCACCGGAGGTCGCGGCCGCGGTGGCGGACGGGGTCGAGCGCATCAACGGCAAGGTCGGCGACCCGCGGAGCTTCGACGCGCTCGAGGCGCTGATCGAGGAGCAGGCCTACAGGCTGAGCTTCTGGCGCACCGCCGCCGAGGAGATCAACTACCGCCGGTTCTTCGACATCAACAACCTCGCGGCGATCCGGATGGAGCACCGGCCGGTGTTCACCGAGGCGCACCGGCTCGTCTTCGAGCTCTGCGAGCGGGGCCAGGTCACGGGGCTGCGCATCGACCACCCCGACGGCCTCTGGGATCCGATCGGCTACTTCGAGGACCTGCAGCAGGGCTACCTGATCGAGCGCTGCCGCCGCCGCTTCCTCGCCGAGGCCGCGAGCGAGCCGGAGCCGCGGAGCTCCCAGGACCCGCGCCGCCGCGCCTCGGCCGGCGCCCGCTTCGCCCGGCTGGAGCCGGCGCTCCGCGCGGCGCTCTCGGAGCGGGCGAGCGCCGAAGGGCGCGGCTCGCGGCTCGCGCGGCCGATGTACGTCGTCGGCGAGAAGATCCTCGCCCGCGGCGAGACGCTGCCCGAGGCCTGGCCCATCCACGGGACGAGCGGGTACGACTTCACCGCGGCCGTGGGCGAGCTCTTCGTCGATTCGTCGAGCGAGGCGGCGATGACCTCGATCTACGAGCGGTTCCTCGGCGACCGGATCGACTTCGAGACGCTCGTCTACGAGAAGAAGAAGGTGATCCTCCGGACGGCGCTCGCGAGCGAGCTCAACGTGCTCACCCACGCCCTGAACCGGCTCACCGAGCGCGATCGCCGCTTCCGCGACTTCACCCTCGGCTCGCTCAACGAGGCGCTGCGCGAGGTGATCGCGTGCTTCCCCGTGTACCGCACGTACGTCAACGAGCGGACGCCGGCGATCTCCGATCACGACCGGCTCGCGATCGGCCGCGCCGTCGCCCTCGCGCGCCGGCGCAACCCGACGATGGAGGCCTCGATCTTCACGTTCGTGCGCTCGGTGCTGATGCTCGACAGCACGGACCTCTACCGCGACGAGGACCGGCACCTCTTCTGCGACTTCGTGATGAAGTTCCAGCAGCTCACCGGGCCGGTGATGGCCAAGGGGCTCGAGGACACGTCGTTCTACATCTACAACCGGCTCGTCTCGCTGAACGAGGTCGGGGGCGAGCCCGAGCGCTACGGCGCGAGCGTCCTCGCGTTCCACCGCGGCAACGTGCAGCGGCACAGGACGTGGCCCTGCTCGATGCTCGCCACGTCGACGCACGACACGAAGCGCAGCGAGGACGTGCGGGCGCGCATCAGCGTGCTCTCGGAGCTGCCGTCGGCCTGGGAGGAGGCGCTCCACCGCGCGGCCGCCGCGGCCGCGCCGCTCAAGGCCGAGATCGAGGGGCGCGTCGCGCCGGACAGCAACGAGGAGTACCTCTTCTACCAGACGCTCCTCGGGAGCCTGCCGATCGAGCCGCTGCTCGGCTTGTCTGACGAGCCGCACGGGCCGCGCGCGCCCGAGGGCGACGCGCTCGAGGCCTACGCGGGCCGCATCGTCGACTACATGCGCAAGGCCACGAAGGAGGCGAAGGTCAACACGTCGTGGATCGACGCGCAGCCCGAGTACGACGCCGCCGTCGAGGCGTTCGTGCGCAAGGCGATCGCGTCCGCGGACGTGATCGGCGCGCTCCTGCCGCTCGCGCGCGTTGTCGCGTACCACGGCATGTGGGGGTCGCTCTCGCAGACGCTCCTGAAGCTCACGTCGCCGGGCGTGCCCGACATCTACCAGGGCAACGAGGTGTGGGACTTCAGCCTCGTCGACCCCGACAACCGCCGCGTGGTCGACTACGCGTCGCGCAAGGAGGCGCTCGCGGACGTCCGCGCGCGGTGGAACGGCGGGGACGTCGCGCTCGCGCGCGAGCTCTGCGCCCAGGCGCGCGACGGCCGCATCAAGCTCTTCGTCACGCACGTCGCGCTCGAGCTGCGCCGGCGGTACCCGGCGCTCTTCGGCGCCGAGGGGGCCTACGCGCCGCGCGCCGTGACCGGCGAGCGCGAGGCCCACGTCGTCGCCTTCTCGCGCCGCGCCGAGGCGGACGCGTCGGACGCGCGCTCGCTCGTCGTGATCGCGCCCCGGTTCAGCGCGCGGCTGCTCGGCGGCGCCGTCGCCCCGCCGGTCGGCAAGGTGTGGGCGGGGACCTCCGTCGACGTGGAGCCCGGCCTCTACAAGGACCTCTTCACCGGCGCCGAGATCGAGGCGTCGGCGCCCGCTTCCTTGCCGCGCGACGAGGCCCCGACATCCGATCCGAAGGGCGGCGCGGCGCTCCCGCTCGACCGCGTGCTCTCCGATTTCCCGGTCGCCCTGCTCCTGCGGGCGCCACAGCGAGGTCAGTGACATGAAAGCGATTCGCACCATGGGCGCGTGGATCGAGGGCGGCGCCGTCCGCTTCCGCGTCTGGGCGCCCGAGCACGATCGCGTCGAGATCGTCACCTACGGCGAGGACGGCGAGGAGGTCACCGGCGCGCTGCCGGCGGCCCCCACCGGCGGCGGCTATTTCGAGGCCACGGCGCCGGGCCTCGGCGCCGGCGCGCTCTACAAGGTGAGGATCGACGGCGCCGGGCCGTTCCCCGATCCTTACGCGCGCGCGCAGCCGCTCGGCGTGCACGGCCCGTCGGCTGTCGACGACCCGTCGTTCGCGTGGACCGACGCGGGGTGGAAGGGCGTCGCGCTCGAGGATCTCGTCCTCTACGAGGTGCACATCGGCACGGCGACCCAGGAGGGCACGTTCGACGCGCTCATCCCGCGGCTCGCCGAGCTCCGGGAGCTCGGGATCACGGCGATCGAGATCATGCCCGTCGCGAGCTTCCCGGGCGAGCGCGGGTGGGGGTACGACGGCGTCGATCTCTTCGCGCCGTCCGCGGCCTACGGCGGCCCGGAGGGCCTCCGTCGCCTTGTCGACGCGGCGCACGCCGCCGGGCTCGGCGTGATCCTCGACTGCGTCTACAACCACTTCGGCCCCGACGGGAACTACCTGCGCGCCTACACGAAGCGCTACTTCACCGAGCGCCACAAGACGCCGTGGGGCGACGCGGTGAACTACGACGGCGAGGGCGCCGAGCAGGTGCGCGCGCTCGCGATCTCGAACGCCGAGATGTGGATCCGCGACTTCCACATCGACGGCCTCCGCCTCGACGCGACCCACGCCATCCTCGACGACACAGCGCCGCACATCCTCCGCGAGATCGCCGAGCGCGCGCGGGCGGCCGGCGGGGGCCGGCGCGTCGTCGTGATCGCCGAGGACAGCCTGAACGACACGCGCCTCGTGACGCCCCCCGAGCAGGGCGGCCACGGCCTCGACGGCGTGTGGGCGGACGACTTCCACCACGAGCTCCGCGTCCTCTTCGCCGGCGATCGCGACGGCTACTTCGAGGATCACCGGGGCACGGCGGAGGACATCGCGGCGACGATCCGCAAGGGGTGGCTCTACGAGGGGCAGGTCTCGAAGCACGCGGGCAAGCCGCGCGGGACGCCGGCCGAGCCGGTGCCGCCGCCGTGCTTCGTGCACTGCATCCAGAACCACGACCAGATCGGCAACCGCGCGCTCGGCGATCGGCTGGGCGCGGCGGTGAGCCCGGCGGCCTTCCGGACGATGTCGGCGCTGCTCCTGATCACGCCGTACACGCCGCTCCTGTTCATGGGGCAGGAGTGGAACGCGCGGACGCCGTTCCAGTACTTCACCGATCACGACGCCGAGCTCGGCCGGCTCGTGACCGAGGGCCGCCGGCGCGAGTTCCAGTACTTCACGTCGTTCAGCGGCGCGGAGGTCCCGGACCCGCAGGATCCACGGACGTTCCAGCGCTCGAAGCTCGACTGGAGCGAGCGGCAGCGGCCGGAGCACGCCGGCGTGCTCGCGTGGTACCGCGAGCTCCTCGGCCTCCGCGCCGCGCACCCCGCGCTGCGGCGCCGCGGGCGCGGCGACTTCTCGGCCGAGGCGATCTCGCCGGACGCTGTCCGCATCGAGCGCCGCGGCGGCGAGGCCACGGTGATCGCGCTTGTCGCGCTGCGCGGCGCGCTCGACGTCGACCTCGGCCGCCCGGAGGCGCGGGCGCTCGCGTTCAGCGAGGAGCCGCGGTTCGGCGGTGCGGCGCAGCGGGTCCCGCTCGAGCGCGGCCGGGCGGCGTTCGAGGGCCCGGCGGTGCTGATCGTCGAGGTGCCGCGCTCCTGACGCCGGCCGCGCGCGCCGGGGGGGGCGCGCGCCGGGTCGACAAGGCCGATCGCGTCGACCCCGCCGATCACATCGATTACGTCGCTCCCGTGATGCTGAAGCCGGTCACGTTCACGCCCATCGGCGTTGTGCGCACGCCGTTCCCCGATCGGGTGAGCGCGCCGCGGCAGCCGCACGCCGCGGCCGGCGCGGAGGGGACGATCGAGCTCGTGCCCGGCCGCGGGCTGGAGCACGCGCTCTGCGACATCGAGGGGTGGGACTACCTCTGGGTCGTCTTCTGGTTCCACCTCAACGAGGGTTGGCGCCCGAAGGTCCTGCCGCCGCGGAGCGCCGGCAAGCGGCGCGGCGTGCTGTCGACGCGCTCGCCGCACCGCCCGAATCCGATCGGCCTCAGCGTTGTCAAGCTCCTCGGCGTTGACGGGCTCTCGCTGCGCGTCGGCGGGGTGGACATGATCGACGGCACCCCGGTGCTCGATCTGAAGCCATACGTGCCGTACGCGGACGCGTACCCGCACGCGCGCACCGGCTGGGTCGCGCCGCTCGCGGGCGAGCCGCCCGCCGGGGCGCCGGCCGACCCGGAGCCGGGCTTCGAGGTGGTCTGGACCGAGCGGGCGGCCGAGCAGGCCGCGTGGCTCGACGCCGCGCACGGGATCGCGCTGCGCGAGCGCGTCGACCGCGCGCTCGCGCTCGGCCCGCAGCCGCACCCGTACCGGCGGATCCGCGCCGACGGGGACGCGATGCGCCTCGCCGTGACCTCGTGGCGGGTGCGGTTCAGGGCCGAAGGGCGGCGGATCGAGGTGCTGTCCGTGTCGACAGGCTACCGGGAGAAGGAGCTCTGGGGCGGGGAGGCGCCCGAGCTCGCCGCGCACCGGCAGTTCGTGGAGCGGTTCGGCCGCGGCTAGCCCCCCCGCCAGGGATCCGGAGAGAGCGCGCGGCGCGCCGCGACGCTACCGGGCCAGGAGGCCGAGCCCTGGCACGAAGCGCCCCACGCGAGCGCAGTAGTCCGCGTAGCTGTCGCCGTGCGTGCGCAGCAGGTACGGCTCCTCCACGAAGCGGACCTGCAGCTCGATCGCGGCGACGAGCGCGAGCAGCGACGCGAGCGCGATCGCGTCGGGCACGACGAGCAGCATCCCCGCGGCCGTCAGCGCCATGAAGCTGAAGATGGGGTTGCGGACCCTCGTGAACGGCCCGCGCGTCACGAGGCGCGTGCGCTCGGCCGCGTCGACGCCGATGCGCCACGACGCGCCCATCGCGGCCTGCGACCACAGCGTGCCGGCGATCCCCGCGAGCACCGTCGCGACCCCGACCCCCACCACGGCCGCGCCGGGCTCGACGAGCGGCGCGACCCACCCCGCGAGCTCGGCGATCGGGGCCACCACCGCGAGGGCGAGCGCGAAGACGAAGAGCACGCCGCCTGTCCACTCCATGGATCCGGGCGCGCCGGAGATGCCGCGGAACCCGGTGGAGCCTGTCGCCCGGAGCTGCCGCAGCGAGCGCCACCCGAACGCGAGCGCGAAGTAGACGAGGAACAGGACCAGGGCAATCCAGGGACGGGACATCGAACCTCCTTCTGTCATGGCCGTTTTCCGTGCAGGAGCGCGCCTCGGACCGGCGCGCTCACGGGCTCGCCGCCTCTTCTTCCGTTCGCGCCGGCTCGCCCTGCCGGTGGAACAGCCGGTAGAGCACCGGCAGCACGAGCAGCGTGAGCAGGGTCGACGAGAGCACCCCGCCGATGACGACCGTCGCCAGCGGGCGCTGCACCTCGGAGCCGGTGCCCGTGGCGAGCGCCATCGGGACGAAGCCGAGCGCGGCCACGAGCGCCGTCATCAGCACCGGGCGGAGCCGCGACACCGACCCTTCGAGCACGGCGTCGTCGAGCGAGGCGCCGCCGTGCCGCAGGTTCTCGATGAAGGTCACCATCACGAGCCCGTTCAGCACGGCGACGCCCGAGAGGGCGATGAACCCGATCGCCGCCGAGATCGAGATCGGGAGCCCCCGCAGCCACAGGGCCGCGATCCCGCCGGTCAGCGCGAGCGGGACGCCCGTGAAGATGAGCGCCGCGTTCCTGATCGCGCCGAACGAAAGGAACAGCAGCCCGAAGATCAGCCCGAGCGCGACGGGCACCACCAGCGCGAGGCGCTCCCGCGCCGCGAGAAGGTTCTCGAACTGGCCGCCCCACGCCAGCCAGTAGCCCGAGGGCAGCTTCACCTCGGCGTCGATCCGCGCCTGCGCGTCGGCGACGAAGCCGCCGAGGTCCCGCCCGCGCACGTTGCACTGGACCACGACGCGGCGCTTCCCGTCCTCGCGGCTCACCTGGTTCGGCCCCTCCTCGAGCGAGATCGTCGCCACCGCCTCGAGCGGCACGAACGCCGCGCGGTGCCCCGCCGCGGCGGCGACGGCCGGGGTCGTGGGCCCGCCGGGCCGCTCCGGCGCGGGGCGGAGCGGGATCGGCAGCTTCGCCAGCGCGTCCACGTCGCGGCGGACCGCGTCGGGCAGGCGCACGACGATGTCGAACCGCCGGTCCCCCTCGACCACCTCGCCCGCGCTCACGCCGCCGATCGCTGTCGCGACGACGCCCTGCACGTCGGCGACGTTGAGCCCGTAGCGGGCGATCGCGGGCCGGTCCACGTCGATCGTGAGCACGGGCAGCCCGGTGACCTGCTCCACCTTGACGTCGGCCGCCCCCGGCGTCCGCGCGAGGATCGCCCCCACGCGCCGCGCCTCCCGGAGCATCACGTCGAGGTCGTCGCCGAAGATCTTCACCGCGACGTCGCTGCGCACGCCGCTGATCAGCTCGTTGAAGCGCAGCTCGATCGGCTGGCTGAACTCGTAGCTCTGCCCCGGCACCTCGCGGAGCACCTGCTCGATGGCCTCGGCGAGCTCCTCCTGCGTCTTCGCCTTCGTCCACGCGCTCCGCGGCCTGAGCATCAGGTACGTGTCGGAGACGTTCGGGCCCATCGGGTCGGTCGCGACCTCGGCCGTCCCGGTGCGGGCGAAGATGTGCTCGATCTCGTCCGGGAACCGCGCCCTGAGGACGCGCTCGAGCTGCGCCTGCATCGCGACGCTCGTGGTCAGGCTGATCGACGGGATCCGCGCCGGCTGGAGCGCCAGCGCCCCCTCGCTCAGCTTCGGCGCGAACTCGCTGCCGAGGCGCGCCGCGACGAGCCCCGAGGCCGCGAGCGCGACGCCCGCGGCGCCGAGGACGGCGGGCCGGTTGGCGAGCGCCCAGCGGAGCGCGCGCTCGTAGCCGCGCCTCGCCCAGCCGAAGACGGCGCTCTCCCGCTCGGACACCTTGCCCGTGAGGAGCAGCGCCACGAGCGCGGGGATGAACGTCATCGACAGGATCGTGGCGGCCGCGAGCGCGAGCACGACGGTCTGCGCCATGGGGCGGAACATCTTCCCCTCGATCCCGGTGAGCGTCAGGATCGGCAGGTACACGATCGCGATGATGATCTCGCCGAAGATCGTCGCCTTGCGGACCTCCTGCGACGCCTCGTAGGCGAGCGCGACCCGCTCATCGCGCGTGAGCGTCCGCCCGAGCCGGCGCTGCTCCTCGGCGAAGCGCCGCACGCAGTTCTCGACGATGATCACGGACCCGTCGACGATGAGGCCGAAGTCGATGGCCCCGAGGCTCATCAGGTTGCCGCTGATCTTGCCCTCGACCATGCCGGTGACGGCGATCAGCATCGAGAACGGGATCGCGAGCGCGGCGATGAGCGCCGCCCGGAAGTTGCCGAGCAGCAGGAACAGCACCACCACGACGAGCGCGGCGCCCTCGAGCAGGCTGCTGCGCACGGTGCTCAGCGTCGCCTCGACGAGGTAGGTGCGGTCGTAGATCGTCTTGACCGAGACGCCCGGGGGCAGCGACCGGTTGATCGTCGCCATCTGCTCGTCGACCCGGCGCGACACGGCGCGGCTGTTCTCGCCGAGCAGCATGATAGCGGTGCCGATCACCGCCTCCTCGCCGTCCTCGGTGGCGGCGCCCGTGCGCAGCTCCCGGCCGACGACGACCTCGGCGACGTCCTCGACGCGGATCGGCGCGCCGCCGTGGTGGCCCACGACGATGCCCCGCAGGTCGTCGTCGCCCTCGATCAGGCCCGTCGTGCGGATGAGGTACTGCTCGCCCCGGTGCTCGATGTAGCCGCCGCCCGCGTTCGCGTTGTTCGCCGCGACGGCGTCGAGCACGTCGCGGAACGACAGCCCGTAGCCGACGAGCTTCGCCGGGTCGGGCGCGATCTGGTAGAGCCGCTCGTACCCGCCGATGGAGTTGACCTCCGTCACGCCCTGCACCGTCCGGAGCTGGGGCCGGACGACCCAGTCCTGGAGCGTGCGCAGGTCGGTCAGATCGTACGGCGCGCCGTCGGGCCGCCGCGCGTCGGGCGCCGCCTCGACGGTCCACATGTAGATCTCGCCGAGCCCCGTCGCGATCGGGCCGAGCTGCGGCGCGCCGAGGCCCTCGGGCAGGCTCTCCCGCGCGGCGGCGAGCCGCTCGGCGACGAGCTGCCGGGCCCAGTAGATGTCGGTGCCGTCCTCGAAGACCACCGTGACCTGCGAGAGGCCGTAGCGCGACAGGGAGCGGACCTCCTCGACGCGCGGGAGCCCGCCCATCGCGTGCTCGACCGGGAAGGTGACGCGGCGCTCGACCTCGACGGGCGAGAGCGCCTGCACCTGCGTGTTGATCTGCACCTGGACGTTGGTGATGTCCGGGACCGCGTCGATCGGCAGGCGGGTGAAGTTGTAGGCGCCGAGCGCCCCCGCCGCGAGCGTGAGCGCGACGACGAGGAAGCGGTGCCGGACAGAGAAGGCGAGGAGGCGCGAGAGCAGGGTGAGCATTGTCGTTCGGCGCCTCAGTGCGCGTGGCCGCCCTCGGGCTTGCCGAGCTCTGCCTTCAGGACGAAGCTGTTCTTGCCCACGTAGCGGTCGCCCGCCGACATGCCCGCCGCGATCTCCACGACGGGCGCGCCCTGCCCGGCGGGGTCCGCGGCCCCCCGGCGCCCGAGCTTCACGGGCCGCGCCTCGAAGGCGTCGCCCTCCTGGACGAAGACGACCTCCTTGCCGTCGACGCGCTGGATCGCCTCGTCGGCGACGACAACCGGCGCGTCCACCTCCTCGACGCTCACGTCCACTGTCGCGAACAGCCCAGGCCGGAAGCCCTTGTCGGGCTCGCGGAGCTCGACCCGGGCGCTCGCCGAGCGGTTCCCCTCGTCGAGCACGTGCCCGAGGTACGTCACCGTCCCCCGCGCGGCCGCCCGGGTCCCCTCGGCCGTGACCCACGCGGCCTGGCCGACACGCACGCGGTGGAGATCCTTCGCGTACACGGTCACGTTGACCCAGACAGTGGACAGGTCCGCGATCACGAACACCTGCGTGTCCTCCTTGAGCACCTCCCCGACAGCGATGTGCTTCTCGATGATGGTCCCGTCGATCGGCGCGATCAGCGCGTACCCGCCGGCCTTGCCGCCGCCGGCGCCCGCGGCGGCGCCGAGCTTCTGGACCGCGCTCCGGTGCTCGATCCGGGCCTCCGCGACCGCCTGCTTCGCCGCGAGGTACTCCTTCTCGGCCGAGATCTGCTCCTTCCAGAGCGCCTCCTGCCGCGCGTAGCTCGCCTCCGCGAGGGTGAGCCGCTCCTTCGCCGCGAGCAGCTCCCGCTGCAGCTCGGCCAGCTCGCGGCTGTCGAGCACCGCGAGCAGGTCGCCCTTCTTCACCGCGTCGCCGAGCTGCTTCTTCACCTCCCGCGCCGCGCCGGGCACGCGCGGCGTCACGTGCGCGACGCCCTCCGCGTTGAGCGCGATCTCGCCGGGCAGCCGCAGGGTGACCGCTACCTTGCCCGGCCCGGCGGTCAGGAGCTCGATCCCGGCGTTCTCGATCATCGCCGGCGAGAGCCTGAGCTTCCCCCCGGCGTGCTCGTCCTCGCCGCCGTGCGCGTTGTCGTCGTGCGCGCCATGCGGGCGATCCGCGGTGTCCCCGTTGTCGTGCCCCTGGTGCTCCCCGTGGTCGTGCTCTTCCTCGCCGTGGGCGTGGTCGTGCGCCTCCCCCGCGCCGTGCGCGGCCCCGGCGCCGTGCCCGTGAAGGCGGTGCTCGACGAGCACGGTGGCCCCCACGGCGGCGCCGACGAGCGCGAGCGCCCCGACGGCCAGCGCCGCAACGCGCTTCCGTGTGAGCTCGAATTTTCCAGTGTTGGTGCTCATCGGGGCATCCTCCCTGCGGCGACGAGCAGCTCGAGCTTGGCGGCCGCGTGGGCGTGCTCCGCGTCGAGCAGCGCCGCCTGCGTCTCGAGCGCCTCGCGGCGCACGAGCAGGACGCTCGGCAGGTCGTTCTCGCCGAGCTCGTAGCCGCGCGCGGCGAGCGCGGCGGCCTTCTCGCTCAGGGCGGCCGCCGGAGTCAGGGCCTCGAGCGCCCGCCGCGTCGCCTGGTAGCGCGCGTGGAGCTCCTGGATCTTCCCGGCCGCGGCCGCGCGCGCCGCGTCGCTCCGGGCCGCGGCGACGTCCACCTCGGCGGCCGCCGTCGCCGCGCCGGACCGGTTCGCGTTGAGGAGGGGCAGCGGCACGGCGAGCCCGAGCGTCCCGATGTTGGCGCCGTCGTCGCGCTCGTACTGGGCGGTGACGGTGACCGTGGGCCACCGGGCGGCCTGCTCGCGCGCCGACCTCGCCCGGGCCGCGTCGAGCGACGCCGCGGCGGCGCGCATGTCGGTGCGCTGCGCGAGCCCCTCGAGGAGCGCCGCGAGCGACGGCGGCTCTTCCGGAGGGACGAGCGGCCCGTCGAGGCGGCGCCCCGGCTCGGCGGTGGCGAGCAGCCCCAGCAGGACCCGCAGCGCCGCCAGATCCGCGTCGCGCGCGCCCTGCGCGGCCGCCTCGGCCGCCGCGTCGCGGCTGCGCTGCAGCGACGCCACGGCGACGTCGACCTCCGGCGCCTCGCCCGCCTTGCGCCGCCGCTCCGCCGCGGCGAGGAGCCGATCGCCCAGCGCGCGCCGCGCCCGCGCGAGCTCGACGTGCCGCTCGTCCCGGATCACCAGGGCGTGCTGGAGCAGCGCCGCGAGCACCAGGCCGCGCCGGCCGTCCTCGGCGGCGCTCTCCGCGGCGCGCACCTCGGCCTCCGCGGCGTCGACGCGGGCCCCGCGCTGGCCGCCGAGGTCGACGGGCCACGAGAGCGACGCCATGGCCGCTGCCGGCCGGCTCCCGTCGGGGTTGAAGCGGACGCCGCCCGCGCCGGCGAGGACCGGGTTCTCGAGCGACAGCGCGCCGGACGCGCCCGCGGCGGCGCGCGCCACCGCGACCTCGGCGGCGGCGACGCGCGAGGCGGGCGAGGCGCGGGCCAGCTCGATCACCCGGGCGCGGGTGAGCGGCGGCTCGGCGGCGAGGGCCGGGCCGGGGCGGGCGAGGGCGGAGAGGACGAGCAGCGGAGCGATGGTGGACAGAGCACGCGCAAACGAGACAGACATGGCCGGGCAACCCCGAGCGCACAGCGCTCGTGCAAGAGCCGCGATGATCCCGGTCGTCAGGAGAGGCGAGGGGCCTTCGCCGCGCTGCGCGTGGTTCGCGCGCGCGCCGCGCCCTGCGCGCGCTCCACGGAGCGCGGCGCGGCGAGCGCGCGGACCACGCGATGCACGCGACGGGCGGCACGCGCGTTCCGGCGCGGTGCGCCTCCCCTGACGTGGGGCCTCAGGCGCGCGGCCGGCGGGGCGGTCTCTCGAGGCGGTCGAGCGCGGCGCGCCCCGGCGTCTCCGGCGGCGCGAGCTGATCGAGCTCGAAGGCGGCGAGCAGCACGCACAGCAGGGGCGGCTCGACGAGCGGCAGCGTCATGGGCACATGACCGCAGGCGCAATCGTGGCAGTCGGGAGGGCAGTCGCTGTGCGAGCCGTCGTCGCGCCCGCCGTCTTCGTCTGCGTCCGCGAGGGCGGGGGCCGCCGGGTGCGTGCAGGCGACGGCGATGCCGAGCGTCTGGAACGTGTGGCCCTGGCCGAGCAGGCCGATGACGAGCAGGACCGACAAGACCGCGCCGAGCCAGCGGAGGAGCGGGCCACGCCGTCGGTGCGCGTGCCGGACGCGGAGCATGCCCGCCAAGGATGGGGCGCCCCTCGGCGGGGCGTCAAGGCGGAAGCGCGCGGCCACGTCCCCGCGCGGCGGCGCCCCCGCGCGGCCCTGCGCCGGCGTCCGGAACGCGCGTCCGCGCTGCAGGGGGCGGCGCTGGCGCTCCTGGTTCATGCGATGGGTTCATGCGATCGATGCTGTGCGCGCGCGGTCATCCGGGCGCGACGGCGCCGCGCGAGGCGGGCGCGGCGCCGCGTCACCCGGTCCGCCACGAGCGATGGATCCATGAGCGAGCCGCGGTCGAGCCTTCCTCCTGCAACCCTCCATCTCGACGAGCCTCCCGAGGACAAGCGACGGGTCAACGGCCACACAGCGGAGGCGCACCAGCGGCCGACGCCCCTGACCCGCGCCTTCGAGCGGGCGCTCGGCGCGGCGCCCGGCGCGCTCCCGTCGGCGTTGCCGGGCGCGCTGTGGGGCAAGGCGCTGATCGGCCCGGCGCGGGACTTCCTGCAGCGCCCCGGCAAGGACTTCCGCGCCCGGCTCGTGGCGCTCTGCTGGGCGCTCGGCGGCGGCGACCCGGGCAAGCTCCCCGACGAGCTGCCGCTCCTCGTGGAGATCCTCCACGCCGGCTCGCTGATCATCGACGATGTCCAGGACGACTCGGCGGCGCGTCGCGGCGCGCCGGCGCTCCATCGCGTCTGCGGGGTGCCGCTCGCCATCAACACAGGCAACTGGATGTATTTCTGGGCGTTCGACCTGCTCGGCCGCGCCCCCCTCGGCGCCGCGACCCGGCTCGCGCTCTACCGCCGCCTCGGCCGCACCCTCATGCGTTGCCACGAGGGGCAGGCGCTCGACCTCACTGTGCGCGTCGCGGATCTCGAGCAGCCGCTCGTGCCCGGGGTGGTGGCGAGCATCACGCGGCTCAAGACAGGCAGCCTGATGGGCTTCTGCGGCTACGTCGGCGCCCGCGCGGCGCGGGCGGGGGCGCTGCTCGTGCGGCGCGTCGCGCGGTGCTGCCGCGACGTCGGCGTGGGGCTGCAGATGCTCGACGATCTCGGCGGCATCACCGCCAGGGCGCGCGCCGACAAGGGGCTCGAGGATCTGCGCCACCGCCGCGCCACGTGGCCGTGGGCGTGGCTCGCCGAGGTGGCCGAGCCGCGGGCGTTCGCCGAGGCGCAGCGGCGGNGAGCCGCGGGCGTTCGCCGAGGCGCAGCGGCGGCTCTGCGTGGCCGAGGACGAGCGCGATCTCCGCGCCGTCGCCGAGCTGCTCCGTGAGCGGGTCGAGGCGACAGGGCGGATCCGCGTCGCGCGCCACCTCGGCGGCGCCCTGGCCGCGCTCCGGGACGCTGTCGGCGGGGCGCCGCCGGTGGTCGAGCTCGAGCGCGAGATCGAGCTGCTCAAGCAGAGCTACGGCTGACGCGGCCCGCGCGCGCCGCCGCGCTGGTCCGCCGGCCGGCGCGGCCCGGCTGATCGATGTGGCGTGCCCGCACATCGGCGCTGGCTCGACCTTTGAAGAGGCCTCCGGCCCAGCGCGGAGGATCATGGAGAGTTCGGGCATGGGCTGGATCGGGCATCCCGGCGAGGGCGGGCGCCGCGGCGGACGCGTCGCCGGGTGGCTCCGCGGCGCGCGTGGGCGCGATGTGCACGGGCGCGCCGGGATCGCGCGGGTGCGCGCGGAGGTCGCCGGGCTCTTCGGGGATCCTGCGCGCGCCGCGCGCATCGAGCGGGATCTCGCCGCGATCCCCGGCGTCGTGTCGTCGCGGGCGAGCGCGCGGACCGGGCGGGTGCTCGTGCAGCTCCGGGAGGACGCGGCGGAGGCGGCCGCCGCC
>NZ_JEMA01000374.1:0-127 GCF_001589285.1 Sorangium cellulosum
CCGTCGCGGCCCGCCGCCGCGCGCGGCGCCTCGCCGTTCGCGGTGCTCGGCGTCACCGAGGCCGCGAGCGCCGACGAGATCCGCCAGGCGTTCCGCCGGCTCCCCCCCCCCCCCCCCCCCCCCCCCC
>NZ_JEMA01000374.1:170-7426 GCF_001589285.1 Sorangium cellulosum
CCGGCGAGTTCATGCGCGTCAAGTGGGCCCACGACGAGGCGATGTCCCGCCTCTCCCGCCCCCGGCGGGAGCGGCGCTAGGGGGCGTTCGCCGCCGCGATCTTCCTCGCCTCGCCGAGGAGCGGGGCGTGCTCGCGCGCGAGCAGCGGGCTCTCCTGGAGCGCCCGATCGAGCACGTCGGCGGCGCGGCGGGCCAGATCCAGGCGCAGCGCCCGGTCGCGCTCCGCCTTCGCCTTGAGCAGGAGCAGCGCGCCCTGCTCGGCGCTCGCCGCGGGGAAATCCGGGTCGATCTCCAGCGCGCGGTCGACAAGCGCGAGCCCCGCCTCGACCTCCGCGCGCGCGTCGAGGAACCCCGGCGCGGCGACGGCCGCGCGCAGCCGGTGGACCTCGGCCAACCTCGCGAAGATCCTCGCATTTCCGTCGTTCGCCTCGACGGCGCGGAGCAGCGAACGCTCCGCGGCGTCCAGCGGCGCCACGGGGATCCGCCCCCGGGACGCGGCCCAGCGCGCCGCGAGCAGGTCGACGCCCCCGAGCGCGAGCAGCGCCTCCGCGTTGCGCGGCCTCGCGGCCACGATGCGCTCCAGCTTGCCCCGCGCCGCGCGCAGCGCGTCGGTCGGGTCCTCGCCGCGCGAGAGCGCCCACAGCGCCGCCTCGGCGAGCGCGAGGCCCGTCCCCTGCTGCGCCTCGAGATCCTCCGGGTCGAGGTGCGCCGCCGCGCTGTAGCCGTCGAGCGACCGCGCGAGCGACACCTCCGGGCTCCGCCCGGTGAGCCGCTCGTACCGACCCTGGATCAGGTAAGCCAGCGCCAGGCTGTTGTACGATTGGTAGCTGTCCGGCCGCAGCCGGAGCGCCGCCTCGAGGTTGTCCATGGCCACCTCGAGCGACGCCTCGGGCGACACCCCGTGGTCGAGCTCGTACTGCGCCCGCTGAGCGTGGAACCAGCCCTGGTTGAGGCGCGGCGGCGCGTCGTTCGGGGCGATCTCGATCGCCCGCTCGATGTGCGACGCGCTGAGCTCGAAGAGGCGGATGGGGTCGGCGCCGCGGGACGCGCTGTACTCGGCCATCATGCCGAACGCGATCCCCGTGTCGTTCCACGCCCAGAACGAGTTGGGGTCGAGGGCGAGCGACCGCTGCATGCTCTCGATCGCGCGCTCGAGCGAAGGCCGCGTGTCGAGCCCCAGCGTGCCCTCGTAGGACGCGATGAGGAACAGGCTCGCCCCCATCGACCCGTACGCTGTCGCGTCCGACGGGTCCCCCTGGATCGCTTGCTCGCTCGCCGCGATCGCCCGGGTGAGGTCCGGCCTCGGGTCAGCGCCCCTCGACAGGTCCCGCCTGGCCCGGTGCACGTGGGCCCAGGCCTTCTTCGCGTGCGCGCCGCTCGCGCGCGGGTTGGCGTGGAGCGCCCTGTCGCAGCGATCGATGAGCTGCGCGAAGAGCCGCTCCACGTCGCCGCCGCGCTGCGCCTCGATCAGCATGATCTCGCTGAGGGCGCTCGCGGTCGCCTCGTGGAGCTCGGGGTCGCTCTCGGCCATCTGTGCCGCGGCGTCGTACGAGGCGACGGCGGCCCGGAACTCGACGAGCGCCGCCGCGTGGTCGCCGGCGTCGCGCGCGGCCGCCCCCTTCGCGGACAGGACGTCGCCCTCCAGCTTCTTCGCCTCGTACTCCCAGGGCGATCGCGCGAACGCCCGCCGCGCGTCGCCGAGCGCCTCGTCGAAGCGCCCCTCGTAGAGCTCCGTCAGCGCCGCGGTGTACGCCGACGGCGCCCCTGTCGACCTCACGCTGTCGCGCAGGTACTTGATCGCCGGGCCCTTGTGCCGCTCGTCGAGCTCGATCTGCTGCGCGGATCGCTCCCCCTTGTCGGCGAGGCGCCGCGCCCGGTCGAGCCCCTTCCGGTAGAGCATCCCGTGCGCGAGCCCCGCCGCGAACTTCGCCTCGCGCGCGGCATACCCGCTCCCGAGCGCCGCCTCGAGGTGCCGCAGCGCCTCCTCGGGCTCGTGCAGCGCGAGGTGCCCGCGCCCGAGCGCGTAGCGGCCCGGGCCCTCGACGAGGTCGCCCGCGGCCCCGCGCATCGCCTGCATCTTCCGGTCGATCTCGCCCATGCGCGCGCGGATGACCTCCTTCTCCCGCGACACGTCGTGGAGCGGGAGCGCGTACGCGTAGCGCATGAACAGCTCCATCTCCTTCACGTCCTGACCGAAGCCCTCGGCCAGCGACGCCACGTGCGCCGCGAGCTCCGCCTGGCGCGCGGCGGCGAGCTTCGCGCGGAGGGCGACGGCGCCCGAGAGCGAGAGCACGACCAGCGCCGCCGCGGCCGCCGAGACGGCGAGCCGGTGCTTCCTCGCCCGCTTCAGGGCGCTGTACACGAGGCTCGCGGGCCGCGCCTCGATCGGCTCGCCCTCGAGGTAGCGCCCGAGGTCGAGGGCGAGCATCTTCGCGGAGTCGTACCGCCGCTGAGGCTCCTTCTCGAGGCACTTCATCACGATCGTCTCCAGATCGACCGGGATCCCCTTGTCGATCTGGCGCGGCGGCACGGGCAGCTCGTTGACCACCCGCCAGATGAGGCTCGTCATCGACGGATCGACGAACGGCGGGCGCCCGGAGAGGACCTCGTAGAGCGTCGCGCCGAGGCAGTAGACGTCCGTGCGGCGGTCGAGCTGGCGCTGGCCCCCGGACACCTGCTCCGGCGCCATGTACGCGGGTGTCCCTTCATCGCTCGTCGTCGCCCGCCCGTCGGCCCCGATGTCCCGCGCGAGCCCGAAATCGAGCAGGTAGGGGCGGAAGGCGCCGTCGGCCGTCCGCTCGACGAGGATGTTCGCCGGCTTGATGTCGCGGTGGATCAGCCCGAGCCGGTGGGCGGCGTGGAGGCCGTCCGCCACGTCGGCGACGATCTTGAGCCGCTGCTCGAGCGACATCTGCTGCGCCACGCGGTGGAGCGGCTGGCCGTCGATGTACTGCATGGCGATGAACGGCTGGCCCTGGGCCTCGCCGACCTCGTACACCTTGCAGACGTTCGGGTGCTCGACCCGGGCCTGGGCCCGCGCCTCCCAGATGAAGCGCTGCGCGAGTTCCGGATCGTTGCCCCGGATGAGCTTGAGCGCCACGTACCGCTGCAGTCGGGGGTCCCTGGCCTTGTAGACCGTCCCCATTCCCCCTTTGCCGACCAGCGACAGGCACTCATAGCGATCCCAGTCGCGGATCGGAAACCGGCTCGGCGCGCGCGAGGAGGGCGGATCGACGCAGACGAACACCGTGTCCTGCGCGGCGCCCGAGCCCTCCGGCGGGAAGGACGAGGCAGGCGGAGCGGTGAGGACCGGCGTGGCGTGGGGAGCGGGCGGGGCGGGCGGGACTGACGAGACGGAGCGGGGAGCCCTGCTCGAGGGGGCGAGCGGGGCGCCCCTGGGCGTGGGCTCCTGGTCCGCCGACCTCGCGGCGCGCGCGCTCTCCGGGCCCGCTCTTCCCACTCGGCTCATCAATCGGACCCTTTTCGACAGCAAAGGCGGAACCCCCAGGGCTCGGGGCTTCGATCCTAGTCGAGGAAGGTCGTGATGACCTCCTTCGAGCCGTTGCACGCCGCATAACCCATCGCCGGGTCGCCCGCGGTCGAGCAAACGGAAGAGCAGTCTCCCGTCCGCTGGATGATACCGCACCCAACGACCGTCGAGCCGGTATCATGCCCCGTCGCGCAGGAGCGGCTCCTCGCGCGCGAGCGCTCGAGGTTGTCCGGGACGTGGCATGTGTAGAGCGCGGGCGTGTCGCTGAACAGGTTGCCCCAGAACGCGCCCTCCTTGCTGGCGAAGGCGCCGCGCTCCTCCGGGCCGGCGGCGAGCTGCGCGCTGCCCTGCGAGCGCATCGAGAGCATCACGCGCACGCCGAAGTAGTTGGTCCGCGCGGCGACGCAGGCCGAGACCCACCGCTGCTTGACCGGAGAGAGCGGCCCGTCCACCCACTCCGGGGCGAGCCCGACCGCCCCCCGGTGCTCCTCGGCGCCGTCAGGCCCGTCGAGCTCGATCGCCTGAGAGCGGTCGAGCGCGCACCCGACCGCGTAACGAATGAAGTCGCGGGACACGACCCCTTCGAGCGCCTGGACCCGGAGCGCGCGCAAGGAGGTGGACGGTATCGAGTCCGGCCTGAGCGCATTCGGCCAGAAGCCGTTCGGCCAGAAGCCGTTCGATACGACCCCGCTCGGCGAGCGCTCGCCCGGCGCCGGACTGACCGACTCAGCCTCTCCCATCGACAGGAGATCGGCCGTCGTCGCCAGGCGCTCACCCTCCTCGAAGACGTCCGGAGCGCAGCCGCACACCAGGGCAAGGAGCAGTGTGGACATCAACCTTCGCATCAGCACCTCCCTTGGCAGCTCCCAGCGAACGGCCCCGAATCGCCATCATCCGGAACCGCCTGGGTCGCTTGCCAGTGGGCGTCTTGGGTCGTGAGCACCTGGCGACAGTACAGAACTGTCGTACGACGGTAGACCGGAGTTTACGTCCATGTCAATACCCCGACGCGTGGTGTCGCCGCGCTCTGTACGCTTTCAGTATGGCGCGAGCGTGCGACGCCGGCTACGCGGCGATTCGCGGTTGAGGGGGCGCGCGGGCGCAGGTGGGCGGGTGTTCTGCTCGAGGAGAGGGGCCGGCGTGGAAAGATGCCAGCGTGGAAAGGGGCGGGCGAGGAAAGCGGCCAGCGCGGAAAGACACGAACGCAGAGCGGCGCGCGCCGTCCACGTCCTGGATCGATGTGGGGGGCGCGACATGCGTCCAAGGTGGGTCAAGCTGCGATACAGCTCAGGGCCCGTCGGCCCGCAGCTCAGTACTTGACCGTGCAGCCGAACGCCTCGGTCTCCTTCGTGGAGATCGGCTTGCTGGCGGTGAGCTCGGCCAGCGCGGCCTCGACGTAGTTCGTGACCTGCTCGCCCGGCTCGGGCTCACCGCCCTTCGTGCTGTCGATGGCGCCCGCGTAGACGAGCGTGCCCTGCGGGTCGATGATGACCATGTGCGGTGTGCGCTGGGCGCCGTAGGCGCGGCCGACATCGCCCTTCTCGTCGACGAGGATCGGATAGCTCATCCCGAACTCGCCCTTGGCCTTCACGTTGTCTTCCCTGGCGGCGCCCTGCTTGCCGGGGGCGCCCGAGTTGATGGCGAGCCACACGACGCCCTTGGCCATCTGCTGCGCGGGAACGTCCTTCAGGCCGCCCTTGCGGTGCGCGAGCTGCACGAACGGGCAACCGGGGTTGAACCACTCGAGCACGACCGTCTTGCCCTTGTGGTCGGCCAGCTTGACGGGCTTGCCGTCGAGGTCCGACAGCGTGAAATCCGGCGCGGGCTGGCCGACCTTCGCGGGGCCCGCGTTCGCCTGAGCCGCCGGCGCGTCCGCGGCCTTCGCCTTCTCGGCCTCCGCCTTGGCGGGCTGCTGCGCGGCGGCGCCTGTCGCCGCGGGGGCGGCAGGGGCGCTGGCGTCGCCGGGCTGGGTGCACGCCGCGAGCGACGCGGCGAGAAAGGTCAGGGGGATGAGCTTGTTCATGCCGGGACGCTTACCACGCTGCGTGCCCGGCGCATGGATCACGGGAACTCCGGCCATCGATCGCCGGTCGCCCACCGGTACCGCAGGCCGAGCTGCCCGAGATCCGCGCCCAGCAGGCCGAGCCGATCGGGCGTCGCCGCCACCACCATCACCGTCCCCACCGCGTCGAGGTGGTGTGTCAGCGAGACCGCCAGCAGAGGGCCGATGCGCACGACGGCGCCCTCGCGGCCCGGGTTGCCGAGCACCTCGGCGGCGGCGCCGAGCCGGAGCTCGCCGAACCTGTCCATCTCCGCCATGTAGCCGAGCCGGGCGCGGTAGAGGTACGGCGGCTTCATCACGGCGTGGAGCGCCTCCTCGTAGAGGTAGTACCCCTCCGGCGTGCCCAGCACCGCATAGCCCGTCGCGACGCCGAACAGGCTGCCTCCGAGCAGCGGTATCGAGCCCGACACCTCGAGCTCCCCGGCGATGTAGCGCGACCTCGGGCCGAGCATGAGCTCGGTGTCCCTGCGCGTGTACGACGCCCGGGGCTCGAGGAAGTACTGCGTCGTCGAGAACGCGTACCGCGCGCCGCCGCGGATCTCCAGGCTGGGCAGCGCCGCGCGAAGGCCCACGTACTCCGCGCCGCCCGAGGGCGAGACGCTCGAGTACCCCTCGATCCCGATCCACGACCAGTGCGGCCGGCCCACGCCGAGCGCGAGGCTCGGCCTGAAATAGATGACGCCGAGCTCCAGGACCGCGGAGACGAACGGGCGCGCGGCCGCGCTCCGCGCCCAGTACGAGCGCTTTTGCAGGAGGTCCACCCCCGAGGAGATCGCCGGCGGCTCGATGGCGGGCGGCGGCAGGTCGGCCGGATCCTGGGCGACGGCCGCGGCCGGGACCAGGACGGGCGCGGCGGCGACGGCGAGCGCGGCGGCGGCGAGCGCGCGGCGGCGGGCCATGACTAGAACCTGCCCATCAGGTACCCGCCGAGCGGCGCCGGCACGAAGCTGATCGACGCGGCGTCCGCGCGCGTCGAGGCCGGGGCGCCGCCGCGGTAGTGCAGGAGCCACGGGAGACCGAGGCCCGTCAGGGTGCCGACGGCCGCGCCCGTGAGCGCGTCGGTCGCGAAGTGCTGGTCCGAGACGACCCGCAGCGTCGCCACGGCGGCCGCCGCGCCGAGCGAGGCGACGCACGCGAGCGCGTCGGGCGCGCCGCCGCCGTAGAGGGGCAGGTGCGCGTGGTGCGAGCACATGAGCCCCGCCGCCGTGAACGCTGTCGAGCTGTGGCCGCTGAAGAAGCTCCGGTACCGCTTGCTCCCGCGGCAGTCGCGGTCCTGCTCCTGCTCCGGCCCGACGCACACGGCGCGGTAGGGGCGCTCGCGGCTCGTGAGCCCCGCGACGAGGCCGTTCACGGCCGCGTTCAGCGCGAGCGCCTCGATGTCGATCAGCGCGATCTCCCACGCGACGCTGCCGCGCCCGTGCCCCCACCAGGCCACGAGCAGGGCGTCCGCCGCGAGCTGGTTGGTCATCAGCGTGAGCAGGAGATCGCTCGCGTCCCGCGCCATCTCGCGCTGGCGGTCGCTCCGGATCCGCAGGACGTCGCGCGCGGCGCCGTCGAAGCCGTTCACGGCCGTCCACCGGCCCTCCGACGGCGGGATGGCCAGCGTCGCGAAGGCGGTGGCGGCGAGGAGCCCCGTGGCCACGTACTCGCTCGCGCGGAAGCGCGGCCAGCGCGGGTCCCACGCCAGCTCGGGCCGCGCTGCCT
>NZ_JEMA01000375.1 GCF_001589285.1 Sorangium cellulosum
CGGCGTCGTTCGGATCGGTGCCGAGGTGCTCCTCGAGGTCGTCGCTCAGCCCGTCGCCGTCGGTGTCCGCCGGCGGCACGTCGTCCTCGCCGTTGTTCGGATCGGTCTCGCCCGCGTCGATGGCGCCGTCGAGGTTGAAATCCTCCTGGCCGTCGGGCACGCCGCCGTCGTCGGTGTCCGCGTCGAGCGGGTTGGTCTTCGTCGCCCCCTCGTCCGCGTCGGCGCGGCAGTGGCCCGCGTCCGCGTTGGTGGCCTCGTTGTCGCAGGGCAGGCCGAGCTCGGTGCCGTCGAACAGCCCGTCGTTGTCGCTGTCCACGTCGAGCGCGTTGATGAGCCCGTCCCCGTCGGTGTCCTCGCCGGGGCTCGGCTCGTGCCCGTCGAGCACGCCGTCGTCGTCGCTGTCGGCGTCGTCCGGATCGGTCCCGATCATCTCCTCGACCGCGTCGGGCAGCCCGTCGCCGTCGCGATCGTCCCCCACCGCGTCGTCATCGCCGTTGTTGGGATCGGTCTCGCCCTCGTCGATGGCGCCGTTGTGGTTCGCGTCCTCCGCGCCGTCGGGCACGCCGCCGTCGTCCGTGTCCGGATCGAGCGGGTGCGTTGTCGTCGTGGGATCCGCATCCGCGATGCAGGTCTCCGCCGCCGCGTCGGTCGCGGCGTTGTCGCAGGGCAGGCCGAGCTCGGTGCCGTCGAACAGCCCGTCGCCGTCGCTGTCGGGGTCGAGCGCGTTGATGAGCCCGTCGCCGTCGTGGTCGTCGCTGAAGTTCGGCTCCTGCCCGTCGAGCACGCCGTCGTCGTCGCTGTCGGCGTCGTTCGGGTCGGTGCCGATCGTCTCCTCGAGGTCGTCGCTCAGCCCGTCGCCGTCGGTGTCCACCGGCGGCACGTCGTCCTCGCCGTTGTTCGGATCGGTCTCGCCCGCGTCGATGGCGCCGTCGAGGTTGGAGTCCTCCTGGCCGTCGGGCACGCCGCCGTCGTCGGTGTCCGGGTCGATCGGTGAGGTCTTTGTCGCCCCTCCGTCCGCGTCGGCGCGGCAGTGGCCCGCGGTGACGTCGGTCGCGGCGTTGTCGCAGGGCAGGCCGAGCTCGGTGCCGTCGAACAGCCCGTCGTTGTCGCTGTCCACGTCGAGCACGTTGATGAGCCCGTCGCCGTCGGTGTCGTCGGCGGGGTTCGGCTCCTGGCCGTCGAGCACGCCGTCGTCGTCGCTGTCGGCGTCGAGCGGATCGCTCCCGATCGTCTCCTCGAGGTCGTCGCTCAGCCCGTCGCCGTCGGTGTCCACCGGCGGCACGTCGTCCGCGCCGTCGTTCGGATCGGTCTCGCCCTCGTCGACGACGCCGTCGAGGTCGAAGTCCTCGTGCCCGTCGGGCACGCCGCCGTCGTCGCTGTCGGCGTCGAGCGGATCGGTCTTTGTCGCCCCCTCGTCCCCGTCGGCGCGGCAGTGGCCCGCGGCGGCGTTGGTGGCCGGGTTGTCGCAGGGCAGGCCGAGCTCGGTGCCGTCATAGAGCCCGTCGTTGTCGCTGTCGGGGTCGAGCGCGTTGATGAGGCCATCGCCGTCGGTGTCCTCGTCGAAGCGCGGCTCCTCGCCGTCGGGCACGCCGTCGTCGTCGCTGTCCGCGTCGTTCGGGTCGGTACCGGCGGCGATCTCGGTGGGATCGTCGATCCCGTCCTCGTCCGAGTCGCAACCGTTGCCGATCACGCCGTCGCAGTCGTTGTCGATCGCGTCGCCGCAGACCTCGGCCCCCGAGGGCTCGCACACGCAGGTGTTGGCGTCGGCGTCGCAGGTCGGCGACAGCGGCCCGCAGTGCGCGTCGGTGAGGCACTCGACGCACGTAAAGGGCGGCGCCGCCGTGTCGCAGTACGCCGTCGGCGCGGCGCAGTCCGCGTTCGTCTCGCACTCGTCGACGGACACCTCGGTCGGCGGCACGCCGCCCTCCGGGCCGTTGCCGTCGGTCGGCGTGTCCTCGGCCGGCGCGCCCTGCTGCCCGGCGGCGTGGACGATCGCCTGGTTGGCGATGAGGCCCGAGACGCCGGCGTCGACCCTCACCTGGAAGGTGATCGCCGTCGTCGCGCCGGCGGCGAGCGTGCCCCCCGCCGTCCCGTTCGCGCCGGCGCCGAGCCGCACGCGGATCGTGCGCGACGCGGCGTCGAACTCGCCCTGGTCGTCGCCGACCGCGTCCGTCTTCGCGCCCGTGTTGGCGCCGGCCGTGATCGAGAGCGAGCCCGGCACGTACGTCACGCCCGCGGGCAGCGGATCGGTGAGCACGGTGTCGATCGAGGCGTCGTTGCCGCTGTTGGCGACCTGGATCGTGTACTGGAGCACGTCGCCCGGGCGCAGCCGCCCGCCGTTCACGTCGGTCACCGTCTTCGTGGAGGACGTGAAGTCCGGCCTGAAGGTCGAGATCGACGTGATGAACCCGGCGAGGAAGTACAGATCGTTGTTGCTCGACGCCTGGATGGGCGCCGAGGTCTGCCCAGGGGTCACCTTGGTCGTGATGTCGAGGACGTCGATGTCCATGCCGGCCATGCTCCCCGCGCTTCCGGCGAGCTGCGGCAGGTCCCCGACGTTCGACACCGGCATGTTGAGGTAGGACCGCGTGCCGTTGAAGAAGTTGTCGGCCGGGCTCAGATCGTTGCCGAGCGCCGGCGGCCCGTTGAAGAAGAACTGATCTCCACCGAAGGCCACGTCGCCCTCGAACGCGACGATGCCGAGCTTCGCGTCGTAGCCCGCGTTCGGCACCACGAACCCCGACAGGGTGGCGCTCTGGGTCGATCCGCTGGCCACCGTGTCGAGCCCGTCGAAGAGCGCGAGGTTGCGCGGCGGCGACGAGGCGAGCTCGTAGAACACGACGAGCCACCACCCGGCGAAGTGGTTGTCGAAGTTGTTGTTCGTGAAGGTCGCCGTGTCGACGCCGCTCACCCGGTACGCGCCGGAGCCCCGCGCCTGCACGACGGCGGTGATGTCCGCGACCGACTGGTAGTAGACGCGCCCCGAGCTGGTCTTCTCGATGCTGTCGATGGCGGTCACCTCCTCGGAGAAGCCGCTCGCGCCGGGCCGCTCCAGGGTGACGGCCTCGTCCGCGCTCCCGCTGGTGCCGAGGTGCGCGCCCCAGTACAGGTACGCGTGGGTGACCCTGGCGCCGGCCGGCACCTCTAGCACCGCGGTGGTGCGCGCCTGCGCCGCGGTGATGTTGGCGTTCGCCTCCGCCCCGCCCTCCGCGGGCGAGTCGGCGCGCCAGAAGATGTCGGGCGCGCTGTCGCCGGTGTTGCTCCCGCAGGGGCCGATGTCGCCCAGCACGGGCGACTCGATGTCGTCCCTGCCGCACTCGTGGCCGAGCGTGTTCCCGATGAGGAGGAAATCGCCCCGCTGATCGACCTGCACGCGCAGCGCGGGCTCGGCGTGCGCGGCGCGGCCCTGCCCGCCCACGCAAGCGAGCCCGACAAGACTACCTATGACCCAACGTCTCTTCACGGCGCCTCCTGCTGCTGCTTCGGCTTCTTCTCGATGATCTTGAACTGCACGCGGCGGTTCTTCTGGCGTCCCTCGTCGGTGTCGTTCTCCGCGATCGGGACGTCAGGCCCGTAGCCCTTCGACGCGAGCCGCTCGGCCTCGACGCCGCGCTGGACCAGCGCCTTCGTGACCGACTCGGCCCTCGCCTGGCTGAGCCGGACATTGTACGCGCGTCCGCCGCGCGGATCGGTGTGCCCCTGCACCTCGATCTTGGTGATCTCCGGGTGCTCCTTCAGCACACCCGCGACCTCATCGAGGAGCTCGTCGCTCGCCTTCTTGATGGTCGCCTTGCCGGTGTCGAACTGCACCTGCTGGAGGATGACGATCTCCTGCTCGGTCACGCGCACAGCGACGGGGCAGCCGTTCTTGCCCGGATCCGGATCGGGCTTGCCCTTCTCGTCGGGGCAGGCGTCCTTGTCGTCGCGCACCGTGTCGCCGTCGCGATCGCCGGGGCAGCCGTTCGTCGCCGGATCCGAGGTGCGGAGACCGGGGATATCGGGGCAGGCGTCCTCCGCGTCGATCACGCCGTCGCCGTCCCTGTCCGGCGGCGGCGGGCAGCCGTGCTTCTTCGGGTCCTCGTTGCTCGGGCCGGCCTCGTCCGGGCACGCGTCGACGTCGTCGGTGATGCCGTCCTTGTCGCGGTCCCCTGGCGGCGGGCAGCCGTGCTTCTTCGGGTCGTCGTTCGCGATGCCGGGCGTGTCCGGGCACGCGTCGATGCGGTCGAGGATGCCGTCCTCGTCGCGATCGGAGGGCGGGCAGCCGTTCTTCTTCGGGTCGGCGTCGCTCACGCCGGGCGTCTCCGGGCAGGCGTCCTGCTCGTTGGGGATGCCGTCCTTGTCGCGGTCGGGGTCCACGCGCCGGACCTCGGGCGAGTACGCGAGCATCGCGACAGCGCGGAAGTCCGGGGTGCCGATGCCCGAGGTGAACCCAGGGCCGGCGGCGACGCCGATCTCGAAGTCGCGCACCGCGGGCGCGAAGCGGTAGCGCACGCCGAGCAGCGCCTCGACGTTCGTGTTGCGCGCGTCCGGGTCCTCCAGCACCGTCGACACGGTCACCTCGGGCCCGATCTGGAGCTGCTCCTCGGGCAGCAGCAGCAGGCCGACGCCCGCGCCGCCGTTGAACATCAGCCCCTGCCGCACCTGCGCGAACGTCTGCGCGGGGCGCAGGTCGACGCCGGCCGCGACCGACCACGTGAGGTGCGGGACCCTGCCGCCGGCGATGATCTGGGGCATGCCGCGCACCGTCCCCTCGCCCACGTACGAGCCGCGCTCGCCGTTGCCGGTCGGCAGCCACACGGTGCCGCCGATGGCGAGCTGGAACGGGTCGAAGTACTCGCCCAGCAGCCGCAGCCGCAGCCCGAGCCGGAGGTCGCCGATCTCCGCGCCGCTCGGCGACGGGAACGAGAGCCCCTCCGCCGTCGGGTTTCCGCCCTGCTGCAGCACGGCGAGCGGCACGTCGACGTTGACGTGGAGGCGGTCCCAGAGCGTGAGCGAGCCGTTCAGGTGCAGGAAGAGCTGGTGCTCCACGATCGAGTCGATCGGCTCAGCCTGCCCCTGGCGCGTGAGCACGAGCGGGTTGTGCGCGTAGTCGCCGAGCAGCATCAGGTGGAGCGTCGGGCTGCCGTCCTGCCTGGGCGAGGCCGCATAGGGCGACGGCACGCCAAACATCCGATCGCCGGCGGGCGCTGGGCTGAATCGGTCAAGGGCAAGGCCGCGCTCCGCGTCCGCCTCCTGAGCGGACGCTGGCGCGGCCCACGCCGCCGCGGCTAGCGCGGCGGCGCCGCAGATCCATCGAGGGGGAGAATGGGCTCTCATGCGCAGGATCACCTTCAAGAGTGCATTGGGGCGAGCGGCCGTGGACTGCTCCGGCGCGCAGGCGAGTTGTGGGAAACGCCGCTTCCTCCAGCGGAGGAACGGCACGCTGCCTCGAATCGCAGGCGGTCTTATAGGACGTCGCTGGATGCCGCCGGTGGACTTTTCGAACCGCGGTCGACCGAAATCCAGGCGGCCTCGGCAGGCGGCTCGCGCTGCGATCCGGACTTCGCAGCGCCGCCCATGCAAGCCGTGTGCACGCACGCACGCGCGCGGCGTCGGCGCCGGCGCGCGCAGTGATTTCGCGCTTCAGGGCGGCTCGGCGGCGGGTCGACTGAGGTCTGCAGACATCAGCGTTGCGGTCCAGGAGCATCGGGCGACTCCTGGGTCGCCCGCGCGAGCGAGCTCCCTCGCGCAGCCAGCCGCGCTGGGAGCGCCGCGGCGCGACGGTGACGCGATCGAGGAGATGCCGCGGTGGCGCGCCCGCGCAGAACTCGCGGCCGCGGCCGGGCCTGTGCTACGGCCTCTCTGTGCAGCCGCACCCCTTCCGCCAGCCGGCGGAGCGCCCGACGGCGCCTCCCGAGGATCAGCGCCTCGGCGACCTCCGCTCCGTTCACGCGCAGCGCCGGAACTTCGCGCTGTTCCAGGTCGCGCGGGGCGCGCTGCTCCTCGTGTTCACGAGCGTGATCGGCGCCGTCATCGCCGGCTGGCAGGGCTTCTTCCTGTCGTTGCCGTTCGGGCTCGCGGGCTTCGCCGTGCTCGCGTCGGCTGCGCTGCGCCACCGCGGGCTGCGGATCGAGCTGTACGACCACGGCGTCGTCGTCGCTCGCCGGGAGGGGCGCGAGGTCGTGGTGTTCGACGACGTGGACGAGGTGTGGTTCGACCTCGACCGGAGCGCGACGCCGTTCGGGAGCTTCGTGTTCCTCCGCGGCCTCCGCCTCGTGGAGCACTCCGGCGCGCAGCGCTCCGTGCCTGTCGAGGTCACGGACGGCCAGGAGGTGGCCCGCCGGATACTCCTGTGCTGCTCTCATCCCCTGATGGACGACGCGCGGCGCGCGATCAAGGACGGCGAGGTCCTGACGTTCGGTCCGGTGCGCCTCGACGGGCAGGGGATCGCGATCCGCGAGCACCACGTGGCCTGGAGCGCTCTCTCCCTCGTGCGCTTGCAGTCGGGCCGAGTCGCCTTCTTCCGGGGCCAGACAGTGTTTCCCTGGCAGACGGTGAGCCTCGATCGCGTCCCGCACCCGACGGTGTTCGCCAGGCTGGTCACCGAGCGCGCGCCGCGCGTCGAGCGCGACGACGTCTGGGCGGCCTGGACCGGGTGAGGCGCGCCGCGCGCGCGCCGGTGCCTTCCCCCGTCTGCGTCGTCTCCCTGCCGGAGGCTCGCGAGCAAGGAGCCGTGGGAGCGCGCGAGGCCCTCAACGTCCTCGGCCCCGCGCGCCTGCCGATCTGCTTCGAGCCGGGCAGGCGCAGCGCCGCCGCGGGCTGACGGAAGTCGCGCAGCTTTGCCGCGTTGACGCGCGCCTGCAGGTCCTCGTGCGTCGCCTGCGACGAGGCGCGTGCCAGCTCGTGTGTCCGTGCCAGCGTGCCAGCACGTTTTCGCGTGATCCCGGCCATTCCCCGCGCCGCCGTCCCGAAATCCTGCGCCCGGAACAACGAATGACGAATTCGTGGGCGCCACTGTCGGGCGCGACGGCCGGCGAATACCGCTTCAGCAGCGTGCGCCAGCGCATGCACGCAGCCGTCGCGCGGAGCCTGAGTCCTTGAGGATTGAGCATGGATCACCCGGAGACGCCGCCCAAGCGCGTGTCGATCGCCAAGCGCCTGCGGCGTGCCCATGGGATGAAGGTGCGAGCGCTGCCCCTGCAGCCGCCCAGGACCCTCGTGGTCCTTGGCTATCTCGCGCTGCACATTCACGGTGGTGCTCACCGGGATCGCCGGGCTCCTGTTCCTCCGGGAGTCGATCGGCCCGGCGCAGAGCCTCGGCATGGCCATCATCCTGTCGGCCATCGTCCTCATCAACCTGTCGAACCGGAGCCCCCGGGCCGGCGCGCCGGGGTAGCGAGCGACACCGCGCTAAGGCTGCTGCTGCTTCTTCTTCCACTTCTTCTTGGGGCGCGGCGGCAGCTTCATCTTCTTCGGGTCCTTGGGCGCCCACGGCACGCGCGTGTCGACCGGCAGGATGTCCTCGTGCGGCAGGGCGCGCTCGCCCTCGCGCTTCACCACGAAGGACGCCGAGACCACGTTGACCCTGTGCGCCCCGACATCGGACAGATCGCCCCCGGCGCGGAGGCCGACGGGGATGCAGAAGGCCCTCTTCCGCTCTTCCGCGTCCATGTCGGCCGCCGGCGGCGGCCCGTCGCCGCCCCCGCCGCGCAGCTCGCCGAGCTGGCTCGGGTTCTCCACGGTCTGCTGCAGCTTCTCGAGCACCTCCTCGGCGCACACGAGCTCCGCCGTGGGCTTCTTCTTGCTGCCGGAGGGATATTGCACCTTGGACTGGACCTTGACGGTCACGGTCACCGGCGCCCGGTCCGACCCCATCTGAAGCGCGCTGCCGGCGAGCGCGCCCTTCGCCTCGCCCACGATGCGCTCCCACGTGGGGCCGTCGCCGGCCGTCGCGCTCACCAGCCGGACGCCGAGGACCTGGCCGTCGGCGCCGAGCTTGACCTCGAACGTCGCGCGGGCGTCGAGGGGCGCGGCCGAGGAGCGCACCGTGCTCGCCAGCGTGCTCGCCACCACGCCGGCGGCCGGGACGCTGATGCCCACGCTCTTGTCCTTGCTGTGCAGCGTGCCGCTCAGGACCTTGCCCGCGATGGCCGGATCCACGGGGCGAGGGAGCGGGGCGGCCGTCGGGGCGGCCCGCGGCGCGTCGGGCGCGGGGAGCGCGCCGGGCACGGTCCAGAGCGGCGCCCCGAGCCC
>NZ_JEMA01000376.1 GCF_001589285.1 Sorangium cellulosum
GGGGCCAGCGGGCCGCGCCGCGCCTCCAGGGCGGCGCGCGCCTGGGCAGCCACCGTCGGCGTCTCGAAGAGCGCGCGGAGCGGGAGCTCGACGTCGAGCACGCGGCGCACGCGCGAGAGGACCTGCGTGAGCAGCAGCGAGTGGCCGCCGAGATCGAAGAACGAGTCCTCGACCGAGACCCGCTCCACGCCGAGCACCTCGGCCCAGATCCCGGCGAGCAGCTCCTCGGTCGCGGTGCGCGGCGCGACGTGGCTGCGCGCGTCGCCGCCCTCGGGGGCGGGCAGCTCGCGCCGGTCCACCTTGCCGTTTGGCGTGCGGGGCAGCGCCGGCAGGAACACGAAGGCCGGCGGCACCATGTACTCGGGCACGCGCTCCGCGAGCCACGCGCGCAGCGCCTCCGCTGCGGGCGCCGGCTCCGGGGCGGCTGCGTAGGCGACGAGCCGCCGCACCCCCGGCCGGTCCTCTCGGACGAGCACCGCGGCCTCCCGCACGGCGGGGTGCTCGGCGAGCCGCGCCTCGATCTCGCCGAGCTCGATGCGGTAGCCCCGCAGCTTGACCTGGTGGTCCCGCCGGCCGACGAACTCGATCGTGCCGTCGTCGCGGTAGCGACCGAGATCCCCGGTCCGGTAGAGCCGGCGCCCCGGCGCCTGGCTGAAGGGATCGGGGAGGAACGCGGCGGCGGTCCGGCCCGGCTCGCCCAGGTAGCCGCGCCCGACGCCGATGCCGCCCACGTAGAGCTCGCCGGTCACGCCGACAGGCGACGGGACGAGCAGGTGATCGAGCACGTAGAGCCTGAAGCCGTCCACCGGCCGCCCGATCGGGACCTGCGCCTCGTGCGCCGCGGGCGGGGCGGTGATCGCGTGCAGCGCCACGTCGTCCGAGCACTCCGCGGGCCCGTAGGCGTTCATGAGGGGCACCGCCGGGTAGCGGTCGAGCCACGCCCGGGCGAGCGCCGCGGGGAGCGCCTCGCCGGTCGGCAGGATCCAGCGCAGCCGCGCGAGCGTGGGCGCCGGCGGCGCGGGGTGCTCCAGGGCCGCGTCCAGCATGCCCTGGAGCACGGCGGGGACGAGCTCGGCGACCGCGATCCCCCGGCGCTCGATGTGCTCGAGCAGGCGGGCCGGATCGCGCGTGATCTCGTCGGGCACGATGTCGACCGTGCCGCCGAAGAGCAGGGCGGTGAGGAACTGCCAGACCGAGATGTCGAAGCACGGCGACGCCGTCTGCGCGATGACGTCGCCCGCCGCGAGGCCGAGCCGCGGGATCTTGCTCAGCATGTTGTTGAGCATTCCGCGCCGCTCGACCATCGCGCCCTTGGGCACCCCGGTGGAGCCGCTCGTGTAGATGACGTAGGCGAGGTGCCCCGGCCCGCCGCGCTCCTCCGGGTCCTCGTCGGACGAGGCCTCGTCGAGGGCGCCCTCGATGGTCGCGATCGCCGGCCGGCGCGCCTCGGGCAGCGAAGAAACGACCCTTTCCAAAGTCGCGCGGTGCCTGTCGCGCGTCAGCACGACGCGCGGCTCGCTCGACGCGAGGATCTGCGCCACGCGCTCGGCCGGGTAGGCGGGATCGATCGGCACGTACGCCCCGCCGGCCTTGAGCACGGCGAGGATCATGGTGAGCAGCGGGATGCCCCGGTCGTCGAGCAGCGCCACCCGCTCCTCGGGGCCGACGCCGCGCGCGAGCAGCGCGTGCGCCGCGCGGTTGGCGTCGCGGTTCAGCGCGGCGTACGTCAGCCGCCGATCCGCAGAGGACACGGCGACGGCGTCGGGCGTCCGCGCGACCTGGGCGTGGAAGCGCGCGGCGTAGGACGAGAGATCCTCCGGGGCCGCGGGCGTCGTGTTCCACGCGACGAGCGCCTGCTCTCGCTCGGCCGGCGTGAGGAGCGGCAGCTCGCCGAGGCGCGCGCCGGGCCGCGCGGCCATGCCCTCGAGGAGGGCGCGCAGGTGGCCGAGCAGCCGCGCGGCGAGCTCGGGCCGGACGCGCGACCTGTCGTAGGAGAGCTTGAGGGGCTGCTCGGCCTCGGGCCACGACATGAGCGTGAGCGGGTAGTTCGTGTGGACGCGGTCGCGGACGTCCCCGATCCGGAAGACGATCCGCCCCTCGCGGAGCGCGGGATCGACAGGCGCGTTCTCGAACACGAAGAGGCTATGGAACAGCGGCTGTCCGCGCTCGATCCCGCTCCAGCGCTGGATGTCCACGAGCGGCGTGTGCTCGTGCTGCCGCATCTGCAGGTTCTGATCGAGGATCGCGGCGAGCCACGGCAAGAGCGGCTTGTCCGCGGGGACCGGGACGCGCAGCGGCAGCGTGTTGATGAAGAGGCCCAGGATGGACTCGACCCCTGGCAGCTCCGGGGGACGCCCGGCGACGGTGACGCCGAAGAGCACCTCGGGCTCGCCGCTGTAATGGCTGAGGAGCAGGGCCCAGGCGCCCTGCACGATCGTGTTGAGCGTGAGGCGATGGCGCTGGGCGAGCACGCGCAGCGCGGTCGTGGGCCCCGCGCCGAGCCGGACCGTGATGTCGTCGATCTCGGCATGATCAGCGGCCGTCGCGCCTTCGGAGCGCTCCTCGAACCCGAGCGGCGTCGGGGCCCCGAAGCCCTCGAGGGCGCCCCGCCAGAACGCCTCTGCGGCCTGGGCGTCTCGCCGCCCTATCCAGTCGATGTAATCGCGGTAGGGGCGCGCGGGCGGGGGGCGGGGCGCGTCGCCCCGGACGAGCGCCTCGTAGTGAGCGAGGAAGTCCATCATCAGGAGCGACGTGCACCACTCGTCGAGGAGGATGTGATGGAAGCTGTGGATGAGCTCGTGAGTCCGGTCGCCCAGCCGGACGAGGCGCAGGCGCATCACCGGCGCCTTGCCGAAGTCGAGCCCTCGGTCGAGCTCGTCGCGGAGCTCCCTGGAGATGCGCGCCTCCTGGGCCTCTCCGGCGAGGCCCCGGTAGTCGAGCAGCTCGAACGGCAGCTCCACCGCCTTGTGGACGACCTGGAGCGGGCGCTTCTGGCTCCTCCAGACGAAGGAGGTGCGCAGGATCGCGTGCCGCGCCACCACCTCTCGCCAGCCCCGCTCGAACGCGTCGATCTGCAGATCGCCCTCGATGCGATAGCGGTTCTGCATGAGGTAGACGCCCGAGGACGGGCGGAGGAGCGTGTGGAACAGCATCCCCTCCTGCATGGGCGAGAGTGGATAGACGCTTTCGATGTTGGCAGAGGGATCAGGCTTGGTAGACACGGTTCACCTTTGAAGCTCGTCCAGGAGATCGCTCCACTCTTCCGCGGAGAGGCCGGCATCGGGGGCCTCGGGGGCGGGCGGCGGGGCGGGCGGCGCCTCGATCGGCTCGGCCGCCACGGTCAGCTGCGCCGCGGCCTCGGCCACGGTCGGGTGCTCGAAGAGCTGCTTGGGCGACAGGCGCAGCCCCCGCTGGGCGGCGCGCGCGATGACCTGCAAGGTGACGATCGAGTCGCCGCCCAGCTCGAAGAAGTTGTCCTCGACGCCGACCTGCGGGCGGTGCAGCACCTCCGCCCAGACCTCCGCGAGGATCCGCTCCGCCTCGGTCCGGGGCGCTACGTAGGGACGATGGCCGAGCGCCGCCGCCTCGGGCGCGGGCAGGGCGCGGCGGTCGACCTTGCCGTTCGGGGAGAGCGGCAGTCGCTCCAGGACGACGATCGGCGCAGGCACCATGTAGGCCGGGAGCGCCTCGCCGACCCACCCGCGCAGCGCCTCCGGCTCGGGCGCCGACCCGTCGCGTCCTGCCACGTAGGCGACGAGGCGCTTTCCGCCGTGGGCCTCGTCGCGCGCGACGACGACGGCCTCCTGGACCTCCGGATGCTGGAGCAGGCGCGCCTCGATCTCGCCGAGCTCGACGCGCAGGCCGCGGATCTTGACCTGGTGGTCGAGGCGGCCGAGGAACTCGATGGCTCCGTCGGGCCTGTGGCGCGCCAGATCGCCGGTCCTGTAGAGCCGCCCGCCGGGCGCGGAGCCGAACGGATCGGGCACGAAGCGCTCCGCGGTGAGGTCGGGCCGCCGGTGATAGCCGCGGGCGAGGCCGACGCCGCCGATGTGGAGCTCTCCGGCGACGCCGACCGGCACGGGCTGTCCGTGGCGATCGAGCAGGTAGATCTGCGTGTTGGCGATGGGGTGTCCGATGGGCACCGAGGCGGAGGCGTCGCCTCGCGAGCAGGCCCAGGAGGTCACGTCGATCGAGGCCTCGGTGGGCCCGTAGAGGTTGTGGAGCTCGGCGTGCTCCAGCCGCTCGAAGCACCGCCGCGCGAGCTCCGCCGGAAGCGCCTCACCGCTGCAGACGATCCGGCGCAGCGACCGGCAGGACGACGCGCCGGGGGTCTCCAGGAAGGCCTGGAGCATGGGCGGGACGAAGTGCAGCGTGGTGACGTNGGGCGGGACGAAGTGCAATGTGGTGACGCCGTGGCGGGTGATCAGCTCGACGAGCCGCTCGCCGTCGCGGTGGTCGCCGGGCCTGGCGACGACGAGGCCAGCGCCGGTCATCAGCGGCCAGAAGAACTCCCAGACGGAGACATCGAAGCTGAACGGGGTCTTCTGGAGCACCCGGTCATCCGGGGTGAGCCCGTAGCGCTCCTGCATCCATTGCAGGCGGTTGAGCAGGCCACGGTGGCTGTTGCCGGCGCCCTTCGGTCGCCCTGTCGAGCCGGAGGTGTAGATGGTGTAAGCGAGGTTGTCCGGCGACAGCGGGGTCGCGAGGTTGCCAGTCGGCTCCCTGTCGATCTCGGCGCGATCGGCGTCCAGGCACAGCACCTCGGCGCCGTGCGCCGGCAGGCGCGACGCCACGGGCCACTGGCTCAGCAGGACGGGCGCGGCCGCGTCCTCGAGCATGAAGGCGATCCGGTCCGCGGGATACTCCGGGTCGATGGGCACGTAGGCGCCGCCGGCCTTGAGGACGCCGAGCAGCCCGACGACCATCTCGATCGATCGTTCGGCCGCGATGGCCACGAGCACGTCCGGCCCCACGCCGCGCCGCCTCAGCGCGTGCGCCACCTGGTTGGCGCGCGCGTTGAGCTCTCGATAGCTCAGCCGCTTCTCGTCGAAGATCACCGCCACGGCGTCCGGCGTCTGCGCCGCCTGCGCCTCGAAGAGCTCGTGGACGCGCCGCCCGTCCGGATACGCGCGCTCGGTCGCGTTCCACGCCGTCACGACGCGCCGGGACTCCAGCTCTCCCGGGAGCGACAGCTCGCCGACGGGCGCCTCGGGGCGGCCGGTGAGCTGCCGGAGCGCCCCTTCCACGAGGCCGAGAAGGCGGGAAGCGGCCTCGTCGTCGAAGCGCCGCCGGTCATGGGACAGGCGGAGCTGGAGCCGGGCTCCCGGGAGGACGGCCAGCGTGAGCGGGTAGTTGGTCTGGTCCGCGAACGCGACGTCGCGGACGCCGAGCCCGGGCAACCCCTGCTGGGTCCGAGGATCGGTGGGGTAGTTCTCGAAGACGAGCAAGCTCTCGAACAGCGGCTGTCCCGCCGGGATCGCGCTGTACGTCCGCGTCTGCGCGAGCGGCGTGTGCTCGTGGGCGCCGAGCTCGGTGATCGACTCCTGGAGATCGCGCAGCCAGCGCGCGACCGTGGCGGCCTGCGGCACGGCCACGCGCAGCGGCAGCGTGTTGATGAAGAGCCCCACCATGGCCTCGATCCCGGCCAGCGGCGCCGATCGCCCGGCCACCGTGATCCCGAAGAGCACGTCGTCGCTCCGGGCGGCCCGGCTGAGCAAGAGCGCCCAGGCGGCCTGGACGAGGGTGCTCGTCGTCACCCGGTGCTGCTGCGCGAAGCGCTGGAGCCGCGCCGTGGCCGACTCCGACAGCGCCACGATCTTCGCCCCGTACCCGCGCGCCCCGTCGGCCGACGCCTCGCGCGTCGCGCTGTCGAGGGGCAGCGGCGTCGCCGCGCTGAAGCCCGAGAGCGCGCCTCGCCAGAACGGCGCCTCGGCGCTCCCGTCCCGCTCGCGCAGCCACGCGACGTACTCGCGGTAGCGCCGGCGAGCCGACAGCGCGGCCGGGCGTCCGCTGCGCAGGGCGTCGTACGCGGTGAAGGCGTCTCGCAGCACGAGGGACGCCGCCCACCCGTCGAGGAGCAGGTGATGGTGGCTCCAGAGCACGTGGTACGCCTCCTCCCCGAGGCGCAGGAGCGAGACGCGCATCAGCGGGCCCCGCGCCAGATCGAAGCCCCTCGCGCGATCCGCGTCGGTGCGGGCGGCCATCCGCGCCTGCTGCTCCTCGGCGCTGGCGCCGCGGAGGTCCTCGAGCTCGATCTCCACCGCCTCGGCCGCGCCCCCGCGACGCACGACCTGGAGCGGCTCGTCGGCGCCTTCCCACACGAAGGTCGACCGCAGGACGCCGTGGTGCTGGACCACGGCCTCCCAGGCCCTGCGGAACGCGTCGACGTCGAGCGCCCCCTCCAGCCTGCACGTCACCTGCTCGACGTAGACGCCGGAGCCGGGCTCCCACAGGCTGTGGAAGAGCAGCCCCTGCTGCAGCGGGCTCAGGGGATAGACGTCCTCGACGTCGCGGCCGGCGCCCAGCAGGCGGTCCAGCCTGGCCTGGTCGAGCCGCGCCAGGGGGAAGTCCGAGGGCGTGGTTCCGCCGCTGTCCGGAGCGAGGCAGTGCGCGACGAGGTCGCGCAGGCGCGCCGTGAAGTCCTCGCCGAGCCGCGCCATCGTCTCGGGCCGGTACCGGGCGCCGCTGTAGCTCCACATCACCCGGAGGCGCCCGCCGACGATGGCCGCGTCGACCTCCAGCTCGTAGGCCCGCGGCGTGCGCGGATCGTGGGCGCGCCCGACGTCGCCCTCGGCGTGCGCGAACAGCGGGCTCGACGCGAAGAGGTCGTCCCACTGCCCGAGGTAGTTGAAGCTCACCTGCGGCGCGGCGTGCTCCCGGAGCCGCGCCGCGCGCTCGTCCTCGCCCAGGTACCGGAGCACCCCGTACGTGGCGCCGCCCCGCGGGACGGCGCGGAGCTGCTCCTTGATCGCCTTGAGCACGCCGTCGGGCGCCGCGCCGGCCGGGACCTCCAGCCGGACGGGGTAGATGCTCGTGAACCACCCGACAGTCCGCGAGAGATCCACGTCGTCGAGCGCGTCGCGCCCGTGCCCCTCCAGGTCGATGCGCACGGCCGGATCGCCCGTCCACCGCGCGAGCGCCCCGGCGAAGGCCGCGAGCAGGATCTCGTCCACGCGCATCCGGTACGCGGGCGTCGCCTGCAGCAGCGCGCGCGTGTCCTCGGCGCCGAGGAAATGGGTCAGGTAGACGGTCTCTGCCTCGAGCGACCCGCCGGCCGGATCGTCCGCGGGCAGCGCCGTCGTGGGGCGGCTCGCGGCGATCCACGCCTCGGCCTGCAGCGCCGCCTCCTCGGATCGGGCGTGCGCGCCCAGGCGCCGGGCCCACGCGCCGAAGGAGAGGGTCTCGTCCGGGAGCCGGATCGCCTCGCCGCCCTCGTGCTGCCGGTAGGCGGTCTGGAGATCCTCGATCAGGATCCGCCAGGACACGGCGTCGACAACGAGGTGGTGCGCGATCAGGAGGAGCCGGCCCGGGCGATCCGGGCCCAGATCGAAAAGCACCGCGCGGAGGAGCGGCCCTTCGGTCAGGTGGAGCTGCGCCTGGTGCTCGCCGGCTGCCCTGGCCAGCGCCGCTGCCTGCGCCTCGGCGGGGAAGCCCGACAGGTCGACCCGCGCGACAGCCGCGGCGGCCCGGCCCGCGTAGCGCTGGCGCCAGCCGTCCGCCTCGCGCGCGAACCGCAGCCGCAGCGCGCCGTGGTGGTCGGCCGCGGCCTGGACCGCGGCCGTGAGCGCCTCGACGGAGATCCGCTGCCGCAGCTCGAGCAGCACTGTCTGGTTCCAGTGGTGCGGGTTCGGCCCGCCCAGCTCGAAGAACCAGCGCTGGATCGGCGTGAGCGGCGCGTCGCCGGCGAGCGGCGCCGCCGCGATCGACGCCGGCGCCAGCGCCGCCGCCGCGGCCAGATCGGCGATCGTCTGGTGCTGGAAGATCTGCCGGGGCGTGAGCGAGAGGCCCGCGGCCCGCGCGCGGGAGACGACCTGGAGCGCGAGGATCGAGTCGCCGCCGAGCTCGAAGAAGTTCTCCTGGACCCCGACCGCCGGCCGCCCCAGGAGCTCCGCCCAGATCCCCGCGAGCGCCGCCTCGGCCTCCGTGCGCGGCGCCGCTGCCTCGCCGCTCGGCGCTGCCGGCGCCGGCAGCGCGCGCCTGTCGATCTTGCCGTACGGCGTGTGGGGCAGCTCCTCCAGCACCACGAACGCCGAGGGCACCATGTAGTCCGGCACCTGCTCCTTGAGCGCGCGCCGGAGCTCTTCGGGCGAAACGTCCGCGCTGGCCGCGACGTACGCCACGAGGCGCCGCTCCTCGGGCCGGTCCTGCCGCACGATCACGACCGCCTCGCGCACGCCGGGCTGCTCGCCGAGCCGCGCCTCGATCTCGCCGGGCTCGATCCGGAAGCCGCGCAGCTTCACCTGGTGATCCACGCGGCCGGCGAACTCGAGCTGCCCGTCCGCGCGCCACCGCGCCCGGTCACCCGTCCGGTAGAGCCGCTCTCCCGGCCTGTCCGCGAACGGATCGGGGACGAAGCGCTCCGCTGTCAGCTCCGGGCGCGCCCAGTACCCGCGCGCGAGCCCCTGGCCGCCGAGGTACAGCTCTCCGACAACGCCGGCCGGCACGGGCTGACCGGCGGGATCGAGCACGTACGCGCGCGTGTTCGCGAGCGGCCGGCCGACGGGGACCGCCCACGCGTCGCGCGGGTCCGCGGCGGCCGACAGGTTGCTCACCGTCGCGGTCACCGTGGTCTCGGTCGGGCCGTAGGCGTTCAGCAGGCGGACGCGTGCGGCCTCGGGCGACGCGCGCCAGGCGCTCACCCGCTCGGGCAGGGCCGCCTCGCCGGTGATCACGATCTGCCGCAGGCACGGCGGGAGGGCCGCGCCCTCGCCGAGCCCCGCGACGATGCGGTGCCAGTACATCGTCGGCAGCACCGCCGCGGTCACGCCCCACGCGCCGCACGCCGCGAGGAATGCGTCGACCGACTCGAGCATCGCCTCGGTGCGCAGCACGAGCGTCGCGCCGCGCGCCAGGCACGGGAAGATCTCCTCCGCGCTCGCGTCGAAGCTCAGCGACGCGAACTGCAGCACCCGGTCTCTCGAGGAGATCTCGTAGACCCCGGCCGCGACGTCGACGAAGCTCGCGATCGCCCGGTGGGGGACCACGACGCCCTTGGGCGTCCCGGTCGAGCCGGAGGTGTAGAGGATGTAGGCCGCCTGCTCGGGCGCCGGCTCGGCCTCGCGCGGCGGCGGCGCGGAGGAGACCTCGCGGCGCACGCACGCCCACTGCGCGTCGAGCTGGATCACCGCCACGCCGGGGGGCTTGTCGGCGGCCGCGCCCTCCTCGGCGATCACCACGCGGATCCCGGCGCCGTCGATCATCGCGGCGAGCCGCTCCCGGGGGAGGTCGGGATCGAGCGGGACGTAGGCGCCGCCCGCCTTCAGCACGCCGAGCACGGCGGCGATCATCCCGATCGAGCGCGGAAGGCAGAGGCCCACGCGGACCTCCGGCCCCACCCCTCGCCGCCGGAGGAGCTGCGCGAGCTGGTCGGCCCTCCGATCGAGCTCGCCGTACGTGATCTGCCGCTCCTCGTGGACGACGGCCGTCGCCCCGGGCGCGCGGGCTGCCTGCTCCTCGAACATCCGGTGGACGGCGCGCGGGGCCTGGCGGAGCGCCCCTGCCGTCCTCCACCCGAGCACCTGCCGCTGCTCCTCGGCCGCGAGCATCGGCAGCTCCGACAGGCGCGCTCCGGGGCGCGCCGCCGCGCCCGCGAGCAGGCGCAGGAGGTGGTCGGCCATCCGCGCGACAGTGGCCTCGTCGAGCAGGTCGGTGTCGTACTCGAGGGCGGCCGAGAGCCCGTCCTCGTCGGGCGCGACGTCGAGCGACAGATCGAACTGGGCGCCGCCCACGTCCAGATCGAGCAGCCGCACCCCGAGCCCCGGCACCTGGAGCTGCTGCCGGAGCACCGGCTGGAGCGCGAACATCACCTGGCAGAGCGGCGCGTGGCTCAGGTCCCGGACCGGGCTCACGGCCTCCACGACCTGATCGAACGGCGCGTCCTGGTGCGCCTGCGCCTCGCGCACCGCCGCCGTGACCCGCGCGAGGAGCCGCGCGAACGGCGGATCCCCGGACAGATCGGCGCGGATCACGACGGTGTTGGCGAAGCACCCGACGACCCCTTCGAGCTCGGCGCGGCTCCGGTTCGTCACCGGCGTGCCCACGCTGATATCGAACGTCCCCGCGTGGCGCGCGAGGAGGGCCTGAAACGCCGCCATCAGCACGGAGAACAGGGTCGTCCCCTCGCGCCGCGCGAGGGCAGAGAGCGCCTCGGCGAGCGCGCCGGGCACGCGGAAGAAGCGCCGCGCGCCCCGGTACCGCTGGGTCGCCGGCCGCGGGCGATCCGTGGGCAGCTCCAGCACCCCCGGCTGTCCCGAGAGCCGCCCTTTCCAGTAGGCGAGCTGGGCCTCGAGCAACCCGCCCTCGAGGCGCTGGCGCTGCCAGTGCGCGAAGTCCGCGTACTGGAGCGTCGGATCGGCGAGCGGGGAGGGCCGGCCCGCGGCGAACGCCGTGTACAGCGCGGCGAACTCGCCGAGGACAAGGCTCGTGGACCACCCGTCGAAGGCGATGTGGTGAACCACCCAGAGGAGGACGTGTTCTTCCGATCCGAGCCGCAGGAGCGTGAGCCGGAGCAGCGGGCCGTTCGCCAGATCGAAAGGCCGCCGCGCCTCGCGGTCGATCAGGCGCCGGACCTCGGCGTCTCGCTGGGCGGGCGGCAGGGCGCCGAGGTCCCGCCGCTCGATCTGCAGCGCCCCTTCCGGCTGGACGACCTGGGACGGCTGGCCGTCGACGACGGCGAACGTCGTGCGCAGGATCTCGTGCCGGCGCACGATCTCGGAGAGGCACCGCTCCGCCACGGCGACGTCGAGCGACCCGGTGAGCCGCACGGCCGTGGCCAGGTTGTACGAAGCGCTCTCCGGCTCGAGCTGGGCGAGAAACCACAGCCGCTCCTGGGCGGAGCTCATCGGAAAAACGAAGACATCCTCACGCATGAAAGAACCTCAGGAGGCCTTGGCCCTGTACGGCTCGGCCATGGCGACAAGCACCTTGCGCGGGCCGCGGAAGGGCGCGCGCCCGTGGGCGACCAGCATGTTGTCCGCGAGGAGCACGTCGCCCTCTTGCCAGGCGAACTCCACGGCGAGCTGCCCGTACACCTCGCGGATCTCGTCGAGCGCGGCGCGCTCGATGGGCGATCCGTCTCCGTAGAGGGCGTTGCGGGGCAGGTCTTCCTCGGCGAAGATCGAGAGGAGCGCCTCCCGCGCGGCAGGCTCCAGGTTGGAGACGTGGAACAGGTGGGCCTGGTTGAACCACACCTGCTCTCCGGTGCGCGGGTGGGTGGCCACGGCCTGGCACACCTGGCGTGTGCGCAGCTCGCCGTCGGGCTTCCACACGCACTCGATGCCTGCCGCCCGGCAGAAGCGCTCGACCTCGGCCCTGTCGCTCGTGCCGAAGACCTTCTGCCACGGCAGGTCCAGGCCGTTGCCGTAGTTGCGGACGTACATCACCTTCTTCGCCGCGAAGCGCTCCCGCAGGCGCGCCGGGATGCGCCGGAAGACCTCGCGGCTGTCCGCGATCGGGGTGCTGCCGCCCTCGGGCGCGGCCTGCGCGCAGTGGAACCAGATCTTGAGCGGCCAATCGAGCGTGTACGACTGCTCGTTGTGAAGGGGGATGTGCTGGTGAGCGGGGTACTCCGTCGACGTGTAGATGCGGTCCTGCACGTGGGAGCGCGGCGTCGACCCGAACGTGTAGTCGAGGAGCTCCGGCGTCACGAGCCTGACGAAGGCGTGGAAGTCGGGGAGCGATCGGACAGGGAAGCCGCGGAACAGGACGGCTCCGTGCCGGATCAGGTCCTCTTCCGCGCACGCCCGGATGGCGGCGGCGAGCGCGGGGACGCGGGAGACGTCGGAGACGTCCCCGCGCTCGATCGGGCTCACGACGAGCGGCAGCGGGCCGCCGGGGAAGCAGGAGCGCAAGAGGCCTGCCGCCCCGCCCCGCGCGGCGTCATCCGGCGACTCCCGCGTTGTCTCCCGCGACGCCTCCCGCGTTGCCTGAGCGCTCGAGTCGTTCACGACCGCTCTCCCTCCTCCATCCGCTTTCGCAGGCTGAGCGGCCGCATGTCGGTCCAGACCTCCTTGATGTGCTCGAGGCACTCGGCCTTCGTCCCGCTCTTGCCCGCGTCGCGCCAGCCGAGGGGGTTCTCCCGGTACTCGGGCCATATCGAGTACTGCTCCTCGTGGTTCACGACGACTTTGTAAATGGTGCTGTCTTCATGCTCTTCGCTGGCCATGGACTCCTCCGTTCGAGATGTGGTGATCGATGTCATCGGCGCTCGGGAACGAGCGTGTCGGGAACGAGCGTGTCGGGAACGAGCGTGTCGGGAACGAGCGTGTCGGGAACGAGCGTGTCGGGAACGAGCGTGTCGGGAACGAGCGTGAGCGTGTGCGCGGCAGGCCCCGAGAGGAGCGGCAGCGGGCGCCCGTCGACCCAGGCGCGCTGCTGATCGCGGTAGTGGGGCGACATCGGATCGCCCGACTGCCCGCCCGGCATGTGCAGGATCCCGTCCGCCTCGCGCCCCGGCGAGACGACGAGCCGCTCGCTCGCGCCGAAGGTGCGGCTCGCCAGGCGCACGCAGGTGACGCACCCCGGGAGCGGCTCGTCAGGCATGTTGAGGCGCGCGGCGAGCTCCGGGCTCGCGCCGAGCGGGTGCGCGATCCGCACCCGGCTCACCGCGCCCCACTCGAGCTGGTCGAGGGGCCGCGCGCCGTGCTGCTGCCTGAGCGACGCCATGGCCCTCTCCAGCGCCGCGAGGACGAAGGCGTCCCAGCCGCCCTCGCGCGCCGGCACGAGATCGGGCGACCGCTCGCCGAGCGCGCGCTGCAGGGGCGTGTCGATGTCGGGCAGATCGAGCTCCAGGGTCGGCTCCGCGGCGCGGCTCGGGGCGAGCCACGCGGCGAACACCTCGTCGGCCAGGGCGCGCCGGAACCGCACGAGCAGCGGCAGCCCGACGCTCGACACGTCCGCCTGGCCGTCCCACGCCGCCAGCGCGCGCCGCGCCTCGGCGAGCGCCGGCCGGCCCGACGTGGCCTCGTCGCCGAGCGCGCGCAGCGCGAGCTCGCGGTAGAACCCGAAGAACTCGGCCCGCGTATCGAGCTGCACCGAAAGGAGGTCCGCCTCGGCGACAGGGCGCGCCTCGCGCAGGCGCTCGGTGATGCGGTAGGCGCGGTAGCCGTTCGCGTAGTCGCGGCCGAGCGCCGGGGCGCCCTCGGGCAGCGGCATGCGGTGGTTGGCGTTGACGATGAACCCCGACGGCGGATCCACGACGCGCGGCAGCGCGGCGGGGGGCAGGTACCCGTCCCAGCCCGCGCGCCCGTCCGCCCACGAGACGGCGACCGAGCCGTCGAGCCCGCGGCGCCGCGGCACGCGCCCGGTGACCGTCCACGCGACGCGGCCGCGCCGGTCGCCGAGCAGCACGTTGCACCCGGGCCCGCCGGCGGCGTTCATCACGTCGGCGGCCTCGTCGACGCTCCGGGCCCGATCCATCTCGAGGAGCCCGAGGTCGACCGCCTCGGGGTCGAGCGCCGCCCAGCGGATCGCGACAGGCGCTCCGAGGAGCGGCCGCGGCGCGACGGGCCCCCAGAGGGTCCTGCGGACCGTGACGGCGGCGTCGGGCTCGCCGCGGACCTTGATCGTCTGCTGCGCGACCTCGAACCGCGCCCAGCCCGAGGGCGTCCGGTACATGTCGGCGCGCTCGGGGTGGGCCTCGATCTGGACGAGGTCCATCGCGTCGCCCATGAGGTTGGTCATCCCCCACGCGACGTGGCCGTTCGTCCCCGCGATGACGACGGGCACGCCGGGCAGCACGACGCCCGCGAGCTCGCTGTCGCCGTACCGGAGCTCGGCGCGGTACCAGATGTTGGGCACGCCGAGCTCCAGGTGCATGTCGTTCGCGACGATGGCGCGGCCGTCTCGCGTCCTCGCGCCGGCCACCGCCCAGCCGTTCGAGCCGACCGGCGCGTCGCCGGCGCCCTCGCCGAGCACGCCGGCGCTCGGCGCGCGCTCCTTCCGGTGCTGCGCCACCAGCGCCCGCAGCCCCTCGACCGGCAGCGGCGGGGGCGCGGGCGCCTGCGCGCCGAGCAGCGCCCTCGTGTAGGGGTCGGCGTCGTCGAGCAGGAAGGACGTCACGCCCTTCGGGAGGCTGCGCGCCAGGACCGTGTGCATCCGCTCCGCGTCCTCGGTGGCGCTGAGGGCCCTGAACATCTCCAGCACGACGAGGACGCTGTCCTCCGGGCGCCACGGCTCGGGCCGATAGCCGAGCTGGCCGAACTCGACGGGCAGCGCCGCCGCGCTGCGGAGGTAGGCGTTGACGCCCTCGGCGTAGGCGTCGAGCGCGGCGCGCTGGCTCGCGGGCAGGCGCGCCAGGATCGCCGCCGCGGCCTCCGGGACGCCGTAGAGCCGCTGCCGGGTGTCGGCCTCCAGCAGATCGCGCCCGAGGACCTCGGCGAGCCGTCCTCCGCTGCTCCGCCGGAGCAGGTCGAGCTGGAACAGCCGGTCGCGCGCCGTGACGAAGCCGAGGGCCCGGAGGGCGTCGTCCCGCGAGGCGGCGCGGATCGCGGGGATCCCCAGGTGATCGGAGGCGACCGTCACCGCGCCGTCGAGGCCGGACACTGTCACCGCGCTGCCGGCGCGCTGCGCCGGGGCGCGGGTGGCGCTCTTCGGGGCCTCCGCGCAGCCGGCGGCCGCCAGCGAGATCAGCGCCGAGAGCAGGAAGGAGCGGTTGTCTCGCCTCATGTCTCTTGCTCCGTCGCCGCCACGGCCTCGCGGCCGCGGGCGCCGGTCTCCTGCGCGGCCCGCTGTTCGATCTGGAGGCGGCGAGCGTGCGCGGATCGGGCCCGGCCGCCCTCGTCGGCGCGGGCGCTCGCGGCGCGCTCTTCCCGCGCCGCGCGCGGCGCCTCGTCGCCCTCGTCGGCGGCCGCGGGCAGCTCGGTCAGGCGGCCGAAATCGAGCCGCAGGCAGCGGTCGGCGAGCGCGAAGTACTGGTCGTCGTGCGTGATGACGAGGGCTGTCTTGCCCCGCGCCCGCAGCTCGGGGAGGAGCTCCGTGTAGAAGACCTTCCGGAAGTGCGGGTCCTGGTCGGACGCCCACTCGTCGAAGACGTAGAATGGCCGGTCCTCGAGGTAGGCGGTGAGCAGGGCGAGGCGCTTGCGCTGCCCCTGCGACAGCCCTGTCACGCGCAGGGCGCCGTCCTCGACGCGCACCCGGTGATCGAGCTGCAGCCGCTCGAGGTAGCGGCGGGCGCGCTCGTCGAGGTCGGGGCCGCTCAGGCCGAGCAGGCGCTCGAAGAGGTGGTATTCCGCGAAGACGACCGAGAAGAGCTGCCGGTACCGCTCGCGGTTCCGGTCGTCGATGGGCACGCCGTCGAGCCGTATCTCGCCGGACTCCGGCGCGTAGAGCCCGAGGAGCAGGAGGGACAGCGTCGTCTTGCCGCTGCCGTTGCCGCCCACGAGGTACACGATCTCGCCGGGCTGGAAGGTCAGATCGATGGGCCCGAGCTGGAAGCTCCCGTCCTCCTTCTCCCGGTAATAACGGTGCGTGACGCCGGTCAGCTCGAGCCGCTCGAACGCCGCGGGCGGGCCCTCCGCGCCGCCCTGGCGCGGCGGCTCTCTCGCCTCGATCTCCGGCTCCGGCGCCAGCGCGAGGCCGAGATTGCTCACCTTCGAGAGCGCGACGCTGGCCCGCCCGACCGCCGGCAGGAACTCGACCGTCTGCGCGAACGGCGTCAGCAGGAACAGCATGGCCAGCACCACGCCGGACATCGCCGGCTGCGTCAGCCCTGCCCAGGTCGGCAGGGCGAACAGGGTGAGCCCGAGGACGGCGTAGAAGAGCAGCGTGCCCCAGCCGATCGCGACGGCGAACTCGGTCGTGCCCGCGACGTAGTCCCGCTGGTACGACGTGAGGCTCTCGCCGAGGGCGCCTTGCAGGAACGCCCGCCCGCGCCCGCCGTGCATCTTGAGCTCCTTGATCCCGCTCGTCAGCCCGCGGAAGTGCTGGAACAGGGCGTCGCTCGTCTCGCGGGCGCGGGCGAAGGCGCGGACAGCGCGCCCGTCGTGCGCCCGGAAGAGCACGGCGCCGAGCCCCATGGCGCCGAGCACGATCGCCAGCGCCGACCACGAGATCAGCCCGATGTAGGCCAGGCAGCCGAGGACGGTGGCCACGTTGACGCAGAGCAGGGGCAGGAAGACGTACGCCTGCGTGATGACGGCCGGATCGTCGTTGAGCGCGGCCATCAGCCGGTGGGGGCCGAGCTGCTCGATGCGGCGCAGCGGCGCTTCGAGGATGCGCCGGCCGAGCTGCATGCGCAGCTCCGCGATCATGGCCTGTCCCAGCCGGGTCAGGAGCACCTGGGAGACGGCCTTGCTCGCCACGCCGAGGACGGCGAGCCCCGCGAACGCCCACGCGAGCTGCGCGGCGGGGCGGCCTTGCGCGGAGAGCGCCTCCTGGACGAGCGCGATGATGCCGGCGCCCGCGAGCCCGCTGATCACGCCGGCGGCGATGGCGAGGAGGAGGGGCCGCAAGGCGCGGCGCACGAGGAAGCCGAGCACGCTCATCGCCCGCTCTCCTTCGATCCCTTCGAGGGGACCGGCTGGCCGTCCGGCTGGCCGTCCGGCCGCGCCGGGGCCTGCGCGCTCCCGGCGCCGGGGAGCCGCCGCGAGGTGCGGGGCAGCGCGACGAGGGCCGGCTCGGCGCTCGCTGGCGCTTGCCCTCGCGCCTGCTGAACGCGCTCCGCGAGCGCGGCCACGGTCGGCCGCTCGAAGAACTCGCGGAGCGGCACCTCCACCTGGAACGTCTCGCGGACGCGGTTGAGGATCTGCAGGGCGAGGAGCGACTCGCCGCCGAGCGCGAAGAAGTCTTTCCCGGGGTCGACGGGGTCGACGCCGAACGCCCGCGCCCAGATCGCTGTCACCTGCGCCGTCACGGCCTCGGGCGACAGGCGCTCGGCCGCTGCCTCGGCGCGCTGCGCCGGCGCGCCGCTGCCCGTGGCCACGGCGGCGCCGCCGGCGCCGAGCCGCCGCGCCAGGGCGGCGCCCTCGTCGTCCCTGGGCAGGCCGTGGAGCGGGCGGACCGAGACGATCACCTGCGGCAGCGCCGCCTGGCTCAGGACGCGGTGGAAGACCTGCTGGCCTTGTTCCGGGCTCATCCCGTCGAGGATCACGTCGTCGATCCCGAGGGCCAGGAGGCGCGCCTCGGCGCGGGCCGCCATGCCGACGTTGCGCCAGCGATCGAGGTTGATGGAGACCGTGTACGGGCCTGCCCTGCGCGCGCATGCCTGCGCGTACGCGTCGAGGAACGCGTTGGCGGCCGCGTAGCCTGCGCGCGCGAGGCCGCCGCTCAGCGCGGTGATCGAGGAGCAGAGCAGGACGAAGTCCGGCTGGAGGGAGCGGGCGATCTCCTCGATCGACAGCGCCCCGAGCGCCTTGGGGCCGAGCTCTGCGTCCAGCGCGTCCGCCGTGAGGCGGTCGATGAGCCCGCCGCCGGTGACCCCGGCCGCGTGGATCACGCCGTGCACGGCGCCGAACCGGTCGAGCGCTTCGCGCGCGGCGGCGCGCATCTGCGAGGCGTCGGCGGCGTCGGCGCGCAGCGCGAGGACCTCGGCGCCGGCCTTCTCGAGCGCGAGGAGCCGCGCGCGTTGCTCGTCGGTCGGAGCGGAGCGACCCGTGAGGATGAGCCGCGCGCGCACGGTGCGGGCGAGGTAGTCCGCGAGCCAGAGGCCGATGCCTCCCAGCCCGCCGGTGATGAGGTAGACGCCGCCTTCTCGCAGCAAGGGGGGCGCCCCTTGCGCGGGCCTCAGCGGGAGCGGCTCGACGGTGGGCACCCAGCGGTGGTGGCCGCGGTAGGCGACCACTGTGTCGCCGGCGTCGGAGCGCGCCTCCGCGAGGATCCGCTCGACGAGGCGATCGGCCTCGGCGGCGTCCGGCTCGGCGGCCTCGAGATCGAGCGCGCGGCAGCGCACGTGCGGGTACTCCAGCGGGATGCTCCTGCAGATGCCGAGCAGCGGGGCGTGCTCGGGGCGCAGGGTTTCCCGGCCGGTCAGGTCGTGCAGGCCGCTGGCGAGCGCGACGAGGTGGGTGTCTCCGGGCTGCTGGCTCAGCGCCCGTGCCAGCCAGAGCAGGCTGGCCGAGCCCCGGCGCTGTGCAGCGCGGAACGCGTCCTGGCCGAGCTGCGTCTCCGGGGCGGCGTCGTGGCGGGCGCGCGGGTCGCCGAGGCTGAAGGCGTGCACGATGCGCGTGGGCCTGCCCGCTGTCGGGTCGAGCTCGCGGAGCAGCGCGGCGTGGTCCTCGGGCTGGTCCGGGCGGAGCGTGAAGGCGCGTTCCGCGAGGCGCTCGAAGCGCTCGCCGCTCCGGACGCGGGTGACCCGCCGGCCGGCGCGCTCGAGCCGCTCCACGAGCCGGAGGCCGATCGCCTCGTCGTCCGCGAGGACGAGCCAGTGCGCCTCGTCGGCTCCAGCCGCGAGCGCCGGCGGCTCCAGGGGGGCGCGCTTCCACGAGGGGACGTAGAAAATTCCATCCAGATCGGAAGACCCGACCGAGGTTGAGGTGGAAGACCCGACCGAGGTTGAGGTCGCCCCGACCGAGGTTGAGGTCGCCCCGACCGAGGTTGAGGTCGCCCCGACCGAGGTTGAGGTCGCCCCCCTCGCGCCGGGGCGCTCCAGCCAGCATCGCTTTCGCTCGAACGGGGTCGCCGGCAGCGCGACGCGCCGCCGGTGTTTCCCCGCCTGCAGGCCTGCCCAGTCCACCGCAGCGCCGGCCACCCAGACCTGCCCGACCGCGTCGAGCAGCGCTGCGCCCGCTGCGCCCGACGCCGCTGTCTCCCCGCCCGCCGGCATGGAAGCGACCGCCACCGACCCCGCGGCGCCCTGCCGGCTCAGCGCCGTGAGCGTCTGCCCCGGCCCGACCTCCAGCAAGATCCGCTCCCCCTGCTCCCGCAGCGCCTTCACGCCCTCCGCGAAGCGGACCGTGCCGCGGAGGTGCCGGACCCAGTAGTCGGGGTCCTGCGCCTCGGCCGCGGTGATCCAGGTCCCGGTGACGTTCGAGACCCACGGGATCCGCGGTGCGCGCAGCGCCACCCTGCCCACCGCCTCACGGAACCCGGCGACGGCGCCGTCCATCAGGCGCGAGTGGAACGCGCGCGCCGTGCGCAGCCGGCGCGCCTCGATCCCGCGGCCGGCGAGCTCCTGCTCGATCCGCTCGATCGCCGCCGCGCTGCCGGACAGCACGCACCGCCGCGGCCCGTTCACGGCGGCCAGGGCGACCTCCTCGCCGAGCCACCCCGCGATCTCCGCCTCGGAAGCGGACACCGCGAGCATCGCGCCGTCCGGCGTCGCCTCCATCAGCCGCCCGCGCGCCGCCACGAGCGACAGGGCGTCGTCGAGCGACAGGCACCCCGCGAGGCACGCGGCCACGTATTCGCCCACGCTGTGCCCGAGCATCGCGTCGGGCGTCACGCCCCAGGCCATCCACAGCCGGGCGAGCGCGTACTCCACGACGAAGAGGGCCGGCTGCGTCATCGACGTCCGATCGAGGCGCTTCGCGGCTTCCTCGGCGTCCGCGGGCGCGGGGAACAGCAGCGCCCGGATGTCCGTGCCCAGGTGGCGCTCGAGCCGCTGCGCGCAGCCGTCGACCTCGGCCCGGAACACGGGCTCGCTCTCGTACAGATCGCGGCCCATGCCGGGGCGCTGGGCGCCCTGCCCGGGGAACAGGAACGCGACCGGCCGCGGCCCGGCCACGGGCCCGCCGGTGCGCGCTGCGCCGCCGCGATCGCGGAGCGCGCGCGCGGCCTCCTCCCGCGAGCGGCACACAACGGCGCGGCGGTGGCCGAACGCCCGGCGGCCGAGCTGCAGCGTGCGCGCCACGTCGCCGAGCTCGAGGTCTGCCCGGGCCTCCAGGTGCTCCGCGAGCGCGTCGGTCAGGCGCCCGAGCGACGCGCTCGACCGGGCCGACAGCACGAGCAGCTCGCACGGGCGGGGCGGGTCCACGTCCGGCGGCGGCGGCGCCTCCTCGAGCACGACGTGCGCGTTGGTGCCGCCCAGGCCGAAGGAGCTCACGCCCGCGCGGCGCGGCGCGCCGGCGGGCGACCACGCCGTGAGCTCGGCGGCCACGTGGAACGGGCTGTTCTCGAGGTCGAGCGCGGGGTTCGGCGCGCGGAAGTGCAGGCTGGGCGGGATGCGCCCGTGGGCCACGGCGAGCGCCGCCTTGATCAGGCCGGTGACGCCCGCGGCCGCGTCCAGGTGCCCGACGTTGGTCTTCGCCGATCCGATCGCGCAGAAGCCCTTCCTGTCGGTCGACGCGCGGAACGCCTGGGTCAGCGCGGCGATCTCGATCGGATCGCCGAGCGGCGTGCCGGTGCCGTGCGCCTCCACGTACGTGATGGAGTCCGCGTCCACGCCCGCGGCCGCGTGGGCGGCGCGGATCACGCGCGCCTGCCCCTCGACGCGCGGCGCTGTGTAGCCGATCTTGACCCGGCCGTCGTTGTTGACGGCGGACCCCTTGATGACGGCGACGATCGCGTCCCGATCGGCGATGGCGTCGTCGAGCCGCTTCAGGAGGACCACCCCGACGCCGCTGCCCCCGACGGTGCCGCGGGCGCCGGCGTCGAAGGCGCGGCAGTGGCCGTCGGGCGACGCGATCGCGCCTTCCTGGTAGAGGTAGCCGCTCTTCTGCGGGACGCTGACGGAGACGCCGCCCGCCAGTGCCATGTCGCACTCGCCGGTGAGCAGCGCCTGGCAGGCCAGGTGCACGGCGACGAGCGACGTGGAGCACGCCGTCTGCACGGCGATGCTCGGCCCCTCCAGGTTCAGCTTGTACGACACGCGGGTCGCGAGGAAGTCCTTGTCGAGCGCGAGGAGCGCCGCGACGTCGGCCGCCGATTGCAGGCGCGGCCCGTCGGGGAAGAGGTGGGCCAGGTACCCGCTCAGGCTCGATCCGGCGTAGACGCCGACCGGGCCGCCCGCGCGCTCCGGGTCGATCCCGGCGTTCTCGAACGCCTCCCACGCGCACTCCAGGAACAGCCGGTGCTGCGGATCCAGCGCCGCGGCCTCGCGCGGCGTGAACCCGAACAGCTCCGCGTCGAACATGTCGATGTCGTCGAGCACCGCCCGCGCCCGCACGTACTCGGGCCGCGCGATCAGCGCGGGATCCACGCCCGCGCCGAGGAGCTCCTCCTCGGTGAGGATCGAGACGGACTCGACGCCCGCGCAGAGGTTTCGCCAGAACGCCGCCACGTCCCGCGCGCCCGGGAAGCGCCCGGCCATCCCGATGATCGCGATGTCCAGGCCCGGGCGGGGCTCGCCGCTGCTCGCTGTGGTCATTTCTTGGTCTCCAGTCCGCCGCGCCGCCGCGCGAAGATCTCCCCGCGCCGCTGCTGCGCGGCTCTCGTCCGCTCGCCGTCCCGCTCGCCGGCCTGAGGCGCCGGCGAGGCGCTCGGGTCCTGGCTCAAGGCCTCTGCGAGCGAGGCGATGGTGGGGTGCTGGAACAGGACCAGCATCGGGAGCTCACCGCGCGCCATCCCGCGCAGGCGGCCATGGATCCTGGGCAGCAAGAGCGAATGTCCGCCCAGATCGAAGAAGTTGTCATGAACGCCGACCTGCGGGACCGAGAGGACGTCTTGCCAGACCTCCGCGATGGCGCGCTCGAGGTCGGTTCGCGGCGCCACGAGCGCGCGGCCCGCGGCGCTTCGCGTGCTCCTGGGCGCGGGGAGCGCCTTGCGATCCACCTTGCCGTTGGGCGAGAGCGGCAGCTCCTCGAGCAGCACGAAGGCCGCCGGGATCATGTGCTCCGCGAGCTTCGTCGCCGCGAATCCGCGGATGTCGCTCACGAGCTGACCGGGGCTCGCCCACGTCCGCTCGGCGTCGCGCAGAGCGCCCTTCCTGGCCGTGGCGGGCTCGTGTTCGGAGGGGCGCCGCGCATAGACGTCGTACAGGCCTGTGTGGGCCAGCATCCGGCTCTGCTCCACGGCCACCTCGTAGCCATGCGCGCGCAGCAGCGCCGTGATCTGCTGCAGCCTGCCGTCGATGTCGTGGACCTCGAGGACGATCTGCTCGATCTTGCGCCAGTCGTCGGGGTCGACGCCGCCGATGATGTCGAGCTCGCTCTTCTCCGCGTCGATCTTCAGCAGATCGATGCGCTCGACGCCGTGCTCGCGGATCACGTCGGACAGCCGCCGCAGAGGGCAGACGAAGCGCTGCGTCGCGAGGCGCTCGGAGAGCAGCACGTCGAGCACCTCCTCCGAGAGCGTCTCCTTCCCTGAGATCGCTTGCTGGTTGAGCACGTACGTCTTGACGACCTCGCGGTCGTCCGCGGCGTCCGCGAAGCGGCCGGAGATGGCTGTGTTGTGGGGGTAGTAGGTGAACTCCGCCTGCTGCTCCACGCTCGCGAGCCCGCACGCGAAGAGCGCTGCGTCGACGCCGTGGATGCGCGCGTTGAGGCGCAGCACCTCGAAGAGCGGCGGTATCGGCTCGAACGCGTAGATCCTGGCGCCGCGGCACGCGCGGCTCACGTAGAGCGCGAACATGCCGATGTTGGCGCCGATGTCGAAGACGCAGCAGCCGTCACGCAGCGTGATCCCGTGCCTGGTATAGGCCTCGTCCTCGAAGATCTCGCCGTAGAGGAAGTCCGTCTCCCCCTTGTTCTGGTGGATGATCGCCATCCCGTTCGGCAGCTCGTGGCGGGGCCGATCCGCGAGATGGCCTTCGCGCTCGAGGCGAAGCAGCTCGCGCACGGGCCGCGCCCGCTCGGCGTCGGGGACGAGGTAGGCCACGAGGCGCTTGTCGCCGGGGGTGTCCTCTCGCAGCGCCACCAGGCTCTCGCGCGCCGCGGGGTGCGACGTCAGGACGGCCTCGATCTCGCCCGGCTCGACGCGGAAGCCGCGGAGCTTGACCTGGTGGTCGAGGCGGCCGAGGAACTCGATGGCTCCGTCCGGCCGATAGCGGGCCAGATCGCCTGTCCGGTACAGCCGCCCGCCGGGCGTCGGGCCGAACGGATCGGGCACGAAGCGCTCGGCCGTCAGATCCGGCCGGCGGTTGTATCCGCGCGCGAGCCCGACGCCGCCGATGTGGAGCTCTCCCGCGACGCCCGCCGGCACCGGCTGGCCGTGGCGGTCGAGCAGGTAGATCTGCGTGTTGGCGATCGGGGTCCCGATGGGCACCGAGCCCGACGTGTCCTGTCGCTGGCAGGCCCAGGAGGTCACGTCGATGGACGCCTCGGTGGGCCCGTAGAGGTTGTGGAGCTCGGCGCGCTCGAGCCGCTCGAAGCACCGCCGCGCGAGCTCCGCCGGCAGCGCCTCGCCGCTGCAGATGACCCGGCGCAGCGNCAGCGCCTCGCCGCTGCAGATGACCCGGCGCAGCGATCGACACGACGACGCGCCCGGCGTCTCCAGGAAGGCCTGGAGCAT
>NZ_JEMA01000377.1 GCF_001589285.1 Sorangium cellulosum
GCCCCGCCGCAGCCCGCGGCGCCGGAGGGCGCGGCGCGCGACGGCGCCGGGCCGGCGCCAGCGACGCCATTTCGCGTGGCCACCTACAACGGCGGGCTCGCGATGGGCGTGCTGAAGTACGTGGACGAGCGCGCGGAGCCGCTGATCCGCGCGCTCGCCGAGCAGCCCGTGGATCTGCTCTGCGTGCAGGAGTTCTGGCTCGAGGAGCACTGGCAGAAGCTCGTCGCCGCGACGTCCAGCACCCTGCCCAGCACGTTCCGGCTGCCCCCTGGCCACGAGGAGGGAGGGTGCTCGGAGCAGGAGACCGATCCGCTCGTGGCGTGCGCGGCGCAGCGCTGCGCCGGCCTGACCCAGCACGCGTTGCTCCCGTGCCTCCTCCGGAGCTGCTCGGCGAGGCTCACCAGCCTGTCGCCGGATTGCTTCAACTGCCTCGCCGCGAACCCGCGGAAGGGGCCTGACGAGCTTGCGCAAGCGTGCCTTCGCACGCGACCGAAGAGCGCCGCCGGCGCGCGTCCCCCCGCGCGCGCCGGCGGCGCGGCGGCCCCGGAGGCCTACTCCGGGGCCTCGGGCACGGCCGTCCTGACGAACGCCGAGATCCTCGAGCGCGACTCGCTCGTGCTCCCGTCCGCGATCGACCGCCGCGCCGTGCTCTATACCCGGCTCTCGCCCCCGTCGCTCGGCGAGCTGCACGTCTTCTGCACCCACCTCACGGCGAGCCTGGAGGGCGTCCCGCACCCCCGCAACACGTCATGGCAGAAGGACCAGTCGGCGCAGATCGACGCTCTCCTCGCCTACGTGGACCAGAAGACGGGCGGCCGCGGCGCGACGCTCCTCCTCGGCGATCTCAACACCGGCCCCGCCATCGCGCCCTCGATCTCGGCGCGCCTGCCCGCCCATTACGACCGGCTGCTCGCGCGCGGGTTCGTGAACCCCTACGCGTCCCAGAAGGACGCGAAGTGCACGTACTGCTTCGACAATCCCCTCGACGGCGGCAAGGGCACCCGCGGGCTCCTCATCGATCACGTCCTCCTGCGCGGCTTCGAGGGCCATGTGTCGGGGACCCAGATCATGCGCTCGAGCCTCACGATCGAGGCCGGCAAGAAGAAGGTGAAGAGCGGCTTCTCCGACCATTACGGGGTGCTCGTCACCCTGTCGGGGCGCGACTCGTGACGCGCGGGGTCGTCTCTCCTTCACGACGCCTCTCCGGAGGCGATTGACACGATCGCGACGACCGGCACCAGCAGCACGACGGATACGATCGATCACCGATGAACCGGCGCCGGGGCGCGGCCCCCGGCGTCCACCCGTGGAGACGTTATGACGGAGCGAGCTTACGACAAGAACACCGTCTGGACCCACGCTGTCATCTCTCCGATGGCCCCCCTCGCGGCCGATCACACGGCGGACGTGTGCGTTGTGGGCGCCGGGATCGCCGGGCTGACGACGGCGTACCTGCTCGCGAAGGCGGGCAAGCGCGTCGTCGTCCTGGACAACGGGGCGGTCGGCGGGGGCGAGTCGGGGCTCACCACCGCGCACATCACCCACGCGCTCGACCGGCGCTGGGCGTCGCTCGCGAAGCTCCACAGCGGGGGCCACCTGCGCCGCGCGGCGCGGGGCCACACGGCCGCGATCGAGACCATCGAGCGGATCGTCAAGGAGGAGGAGATCGACTGCGATTTCCGGCGCGTGCACGGCTATCTCTACGCGGCCCCGGGGTCGCCCCCGCGCACGCTCCGCGACGAGATCGAGGCAGCGCACCGCGCCGGGCTCGGCTCGGTCCATTACGTCGACCGGGCGCCGCTGCTCGATTTCGACACCGGGCCCGCCGTCTGCTTCCCCGATCAGGCGCAGTTCCATATCCGCCGGTACCTCGCGGGGCTCGCGCGGGCGATCGAGCGCGACGGCGGCAAGCTCTACACGCTGGCGCACGTGACCGACGTCGACGAGGACGCGGCGCCGCATAAGGTCGTCGTCAAGACGGCCCGCGGGCACCAGATCGTCGCGCGCGAGGCCGTGCTCGCCACGAACTCGCCGTTCATCCCCCGCATCAGCGTGCACATGAAGCAGGCCGGCTACCGGACGTACGTCATCGGCCTGCGCATACCCCGGGGCGCCGTCCCGCCGGGCCTCTACTGGGACACGGCCGATCCGTTCCATTACGTGCGCCTGGCCAACGTCGACGGCGCGGACGGCCCCGACGAGGTGCTCATCGTGGGCGGCGAGGACCACAAGACGGGCCAGGCCAGCGACGCGGACCAGCGCCACGCGCGCCTCGAGGCGTGGGCGAGGGAGCGCTTCACGCAGGCCGGCGAGGTGCTGCACCGCTGGTCCGGCGAGGTGATGGAGACTGTCGACGGGCTCGCCTACATCGGCCGGGTCAAGAGCGGCTCGCGCATCCTGATCTCGACGGGCGACTGCGGCAACGGGATGACCCACGGCACGATCGCCGGGCTCGTGATCTCGGATCTCGTGCAGGGCCGCGACAACCCGCTGGCGTCGGTCTTCGATCCCACGCGCGTGAACCTGAGCCTGGCCGCTGTCTCCGAGTACGTGAAGGAGAACCTCAACGTGGCGTGCCAGTACGCCTCGTGGCTCGGCAAGGGCGATGTCGACGACGCGGCGCACATCGCCCCGGGCTCCGGCGCTGTCGTGCGCAGGGGCCTGAAGAAGCTCGCCGTTTACCGCGATCCGCAGGGGCAGCTCCACGCGATGTCGGCCATGTGCTCTCACCTCGGCGGCGTCGTGTCGTGGAATCCCGCGGAGCGGAGCTGGGACTGCCGCTGTCACGGCGCGCGCTTCGACGCGACGGGCCGGGTCCTCCGCGGCCCCGCGACCGCCGATCTCGCGCCGGCCGCGCCGATCGAGGCGCCGGCGGGCGCCGGAGACTCCGTGACGCCGCCGAGGGCGCCGGAGGTCGTCGCCGTCCCTGTATCGGCCGTGTCGGTGCCCCAGAATCGCCCGGCCACCTGATTGACCCCCGCGCGAGCGGCGTGCGAGCATGACCGGGTGGTCCGGGGCGGTCCCGGCAGCTTGGTGATGACATGAGTTTGCTGCGCCCTCGCGCCTCCCGCGCCGCAGGCATAGCCCTGGCTGTCCTCTCGGTGGCCGGGGCGCTCCCGGCGCGGGCCGAGCCCACGGCGGCCGATCGTCAGACAGCGCGGACGCTCCTCATCGAGGGGCGCAAGAAGCGCGACGCCGGGGACGTCGCCGGCGCCCGCCAGGACTTCCAGGCGGCCCACGCGCTCATGCGCGTCCCCACGACGGGGCTCGACCTGGCGCGCGCCGACGAGGCGCTCGGCCGGCTGATCGAGGCCCGGGAGACGGCGTACGAGGTCGTCCACCTGCCCCTCGGCAAGGAGGAGCCCCCCGCGTTCACGCAGGCGCGGGCGGCGGCCGCGGCGCTCGTCGAGCAGCTCGAGGCGCGCATCCCGTCGCTCGTGCTGCGCGTCGAGGGCGCGTCGCTCGACCGGATCGAGGCGCGGGTCGACGGCCAGCCGATCCCGCGCGCGGCGCTCCCCTACCCGCGCAAGCTCAACCCGGGTCGCCACGAGGTGGTTGTGACGGCGCCCGGCTTCCGGACCGAGCGGCAGGAGGTGACGTTGAAGGCGGCGGAGCGCGCGCCGGTGGAGGTCCGCATCGCCCTCGTGCCGGGGAGCGCGCCGGAGCCGGCGCCCGGCGGCGGCCAG
>NZ_JEMA01000378.1 GCF_001589285.1 Sorangium cellulosum
GCCGCCGCCGCCGCCGCCGGTGCTCGAGCTCGTCGACGTCATGCCCGGCGGGCGGGCCGTGAACTCCTCGCCGCACGCGCCGGCGGCGAGGGCGCCGGCGACGGCGGCAGCCACGTACGCCGCCGCGATGGGCAGCGAGGCGAGCGGGAGCCGGCTGGCCCGAGGTCGATGCGTGAAAGCCATGAAGGCGCTTTTCCTTGCGTTGTGGCGCGGCAGCGCCGTGGGCGCGCGACGGCGCGGGCCGTATTCTAGACGAATTCGCGCGACGCGATCCCTGGCCCGCGCTCGCGCNTATTCTAGACGAATTCGCGCGACGCGATCCCTGGCCCGCGCTCGCGCCCCGCCCGCCCGCCCGCCGCGATCAGCCCGCGGCGACGAGCAGGTCGTCGATCGGCGGCACCTTCTCGAGCACGCCGAGATCCACGAGCTGCTTCGCGAGCGTCTCCCAGCGCTCGCGGGTCATCACGCCGAGGCCCTTCTCCTTCACCTCCGGGGTCTCGATGAGCGGCCGCTGCGCCTCCGCCGCGGCGACGAAGGTCTCCGCGTCCATCGAGGTGTTGAGCTTGGCCATGACCGCGTTGGCCCGGGCCGGATCCTGGAGGTACGCGCGCCAGCCCTCCCGCGTGGCGCGGACGAACGCGCGGACCCGCTCCGGGTTCTCCTTCCAGAGCGCCGCGCGCGTGATCACCACCACCACGTACGGGTTGAACCCCTCGGAGGCCACGAGGAACGTCGCGGGATCGCTGCCCTTGCGCCTCGCCGCGATCGGCTCGGCGGTGATGAAGCACTGCTGCGAGAGGTCCTTGTCCGCGACGAAGCGCGCGACGCCGCCGTCGTACGGCACGACCTTCACCTTGTCGAACCCGTACTTCTTCTTGAGGTACGCGGCGTAGGGCAGGCCCGGCTCGATGGCGAGCGTGCCCGACTTGAGCACGTCGGCGATGCCCTTCGCGCCGCGGCTCTCGTGGGTCATGATGGCCTGCGGCGACGTCTGGAACACGGCGAAGAGCGGGAGCACGTCGGCCCCGCGGGCGCGGGCGGTGAGCACCTCGTCGGCGCCGGCGATGCCGAAATCGACCTGCCCGCCGGCCACCATCTGGACGACCGGCACGCCGGCGCCGCCGCCGAGGATCTCGACGTCGAGCCCCTCCTTCGCGAACGCGCCCGCCTCGCGCGCGGCGTAGAACCCGCCGAACTCGGGCTCCGGGACCCAGTTGAGGGCGAGCTTCACCTTCGCGGCCGGCGCGCTCCCTGGCGCGGAGGCGGCCGGCGCGCTCCCTGGCGCGGAGGCGGCCGATGAGCGCCCGTCGCCCTCGGGCGCTTGCGAGCGCGAGCAGGCCGGGGCGAGGAGGGGGACGGCGACGAGCGAGGCGAGGCGCTGGAGGAACAGCCGGCGGCTGTCGAAGGAGTGCATCACCGATTGATCTCCGAAGGATGCCAGCGCCGCAAGAGCCGCTTGCCGGCGAGGTCGACGGCGCCGAACAGCGCGAGGCCGAGCCCGGAGGCGAGCAGCACGGCGGCGAACAGCAGATCCGTGCGAAGCTGGCGGTACGCCGAGAGGACCAGGATGCCGAGGCCGGCGGCGTCCTCCGAGAAGCCGGCGACGAACTCCCCCACGATGGCGCCGATGACGGCGAGGCCCGCCGCGATCCGGAGCCCGGTCACGATGTGCGGGAGCGCCGACGGCAGCTCGAGCTTGCAGAGCGTGGCGAAGCGGCGGGCGCCGTAGAGCCGGAAGAGGTCGCGCAGCGCGGGCTCGACGGAACGCAGGCCGGTCAGCGTGTTCGCGATGACCGGGAACACGGAGACGATGAACGCGGAGACAGCGACAGCGCGCAGGCCGGGGCCGCACCAGAGCACGAGCAGCGGGGCGATGGCGACGATCGGGACGGTCTGCAGGAAGACGGTATAGGGATACAGCGCCCGCTCGAGCGGCCGCGACGAGGCGAGCGCGACGGCCGCGAGCACGCCGACAGCGGCGCTGAGGCAGAAGCCGGCGAGCGCGGCCTTCGCCGTCGTGAGCGCGCCGGCGAGCAGGGTGGCGGCGTCGCCGGCGCCCGCGCGCGCCACGTCCGAGGGGGGCGGCAGGAGGTAGGCGGGGATGCTCAGGGCGCGGGCGAGCGCCTCCCAGAGCGCGAGCAGGAGGACGAGCGCGGCGAGCGGCGGCGCGACGGTGTGGAGGAGCGTGGGTCGCACGGCTGGGGCCTCTTAGCGCGAGGCCGCCGCGCCAGGAAGGTGGGAGACGCGCCGCGCGCGGTGCCGCGCGCGGCGGTGTCAGAGCTGGGCTACTTGCCCTTCTTCGCGGGCGCGGCCGGAGGAGGCGACGCCTTGGCGGTCGCGGCTGCCTTCTTCTGGTTCTTATCCGCCGTGTCCTGCTTCTTCTGTCGCTCTTTGGCCTTCGGAGATTTGTCACCCATGGGAGCACCGCCTCGGTGGATGCGTTGGTAAAACTCCACCTCGAACGAGGCTACCATCGCCTCCAGCGGCGAAGTCACGAACTTTGTACTGCGCCGTCGATAGCATTCCGGGCTCGCTCGGCCGCCCGCCGGCAGGGGACGGCGGCCTCAGCGTGGCCGCTGGCGCCTCGGGCGTGTGCGGCCGCGCGGCGGTCGACGGCTGTCCACGGCGTGGACACCGACCGCCCACCGGCTGGGCGCTGGCGGGGCCGATGCTCCAGGAAAGCGCTCGAAAACACGGCATCTCGAGCGGGCACCGGGCTTGCTGAACAGACCGGACGAAGGGCACCGAGATGCGCCGCTGTCCGCCGGCGCTCACCGGGCCCAGAGGGAACCCGTCATGAGAGCCACGTACCGGAATGATGAGGACGTCGCCCGTTTGCATATCGAGTCGCTGCTCGCGCGCCATCGCGAGCGGGTCGAGGCGATTCAAGGACGCCTCGGTCGGATCTATGTCCGTCGCGTCGCCCGGTCCCTGGCCGGCCAGGCCGCCCTGGGCGGCGCCGTCCTCGTCGTCGTGGCCGCGGCGGCGGCAGCCGAGTCTGTCCTCGGCGTCCTCCGCGAGGGCGTCGCCACGGCGGCGTTGCTCGGCGCGTGGGCGATGGCCGCGCTCGCGTACGCCGCCGGTCGCAAGCTCGCCGCCGGGCGGCTCCGGCGCGCGCTCTCGCGCGAGATCGAGCGCAGCGGCGACGTGCACGCCGATCGCGCGAGGCTCGAGGCCTCCGCGCCCGAGGCGCGCGTGCGCTGCATGATCGACGCGGAGGAGCGCCGCAGCGTCGCGCTGCCGCTCGCCGGCTTCGCTGTGCTCGCGCCGCTCACGCTGCACCTCGTCGTCTACTGCCTCGTCAGCGGCTGGTCCCTCCCGTGGAGCGCGCTGCTCGAGGGCTTCGACGGCTGGGTTTGCCTGAGCCTGGCCATCGTGGGCCACGTGCACGTCATCGTCGCGTACCTGGCCTTCCGCTACGCGCGGGCGCTCCACGAGGCGCCGACGCGCGTCCTCGCCGATGACCCGCCGCCGGGCGCCCTGCGCGCGCTCGGCTACGCGACGCTCGCGGCCTGTATCCCGGGCCTGATCTTCTTCGTGATCCCCCCGATCCTCGTCGCCGTGACGGGCGCCTTCGTCGTCCCCGCGTTCGTCCTCGCCCGCGAGCGCCTCCTCGAGGAGCGGCGCTGGCTCGACGCGCAGCGAGACATGGCCGCGGCAGGCCGTGCGCGATGAGGTAGCTCACAGCGCACCTTCAGCGCAGCGCGTTGGCCCACGATTTTTACGCCGCCACGGACGGGACGGTGCACGTGCGTCTGGCGGTGCGCGGACGGTTCGTGGCACCTTCCGCCCGTGGCTTCCGGTGGCGGCATCTCGTTCATCGAGCTCGTCGCCCTCGGTTGGTCCTCGGCCGCCGCGGCGCCGGCGCCGATCCCCATTCGCGTCGACTTCGACGCCCCGCCGGATTGCTCGACGGCGGAGCAGCTCTACGAGGGCATCCACGCCCGGTCCGAGCGCGTGCAGCTGGCCGCGGAGGGTGAGGAAGGCTGGGAGGTCCGCGTCCGGCTGCGGCGCGTCGGGGCCCGCGTCCGCGGCGAGCTGCGTGTGATCCACGAGCGCGGCGCGACGGACATCCGGACCGTCGACGGCACCTCGTGCGACACAGTGGTCCAGGCGCTCTCGTTCACCGCGGCGCTCGCGCTCGACAAGGTGGCCGAGGAGACGGAGCCGCCGCCGGCGCCGCGGCCGTCGCCTGTCGCGCCGCCGCCGCCGCCGCAGCCCGCTGTCGTCGCGCCGGCGCCGGAGCCGGAGCGGCCGCCGTTCCGGCTCGAGCTCGGCGCACAGGTCGTCTTGACGCAGGTCGTCTCGCCCGGCATGAACCTCGGCGGCGCGCTCGTCGCCCGGTTGACCCAGCGCACCGGCAGCGCGCTGAGCCCTTCCTTCGGCCTGTCGCTGATCCACGCCCGCAATGACCTGATTCCGGGCGCTGACCGAGCATCTGTCCAGTGGACGTCTGCCACGCTCACCGCATGCCCGCTGCGCTGGGAGATCGCCCGCGCCGTCAGCGCAGCGCCGTGCATCACGGCGTCCGGCGGCTGGCTCGATGCGACGGGACAGGGGATCACGAGCCCGGAGTCCGCCGCGCGATCGTGGTGGAGCGCCGGCGGCCTCGCGCGCGCCGCGTTATCGCTCGGCGTGAGCACGGCCCTGGAAGTCGAGGCGGGCCTCGCCGTGCCGTTGTTTCGTCGTCGTTTCACCATCGGGTCTCCGGCGGAGACGATCGCCGAAACCCCTGTGATTTCGCCGCTCGCGAGCGTCGGGATCGTGCACACCTTCTGAGCCGGGCTTCTGGTGATCACTTTGACGCGCGTCGGGAATCATAGCGCATCATGGACGGCACCCCGACGCTGGGCCGCACGCGCGCTACCCCTTACGACCCGCGGCACCTGCGCCGGTCTGGCCTTGACTTGTCGTTTTCCACGAAGATCTCCTGTTTCTCGATGTCATGCCTTGCCTCGTGGTGAAGGTGAGCATGGGCGTCGGGGTGATGACGGCGGTGGCTTTGCCTGACACGGATCCGGCGGACAAGGCACCATCGGCCGCGCGCGTGAGCCAGCGAGATGCGCGTCTGCGGCGGATGGTCGACGCTCATCTCGATTTCATCGGTCGGGTGCTCCGCAACGCGGGCACCCCCGCCGCCGAGATCGATGATGCGGTGCAGCGCACCTTCATTGCCGCCGCCCAGCGGCTGGACGACGTCCGGCCGGGCGCGGAGAAGAGTTTTCTGCTCCAGACGGCGCTCAACGTGGCCGCCCACGCCCGACGGAGCGCGGCGCGCCGGCGAGAGGTCCCGGCGGCCGAGCCGCCGGAGGTGGTGGACGCGGCGACACCCGAGCAGCTCACGAGCCAGAAGCGAGCCCGCCAGATGCTAGATCAGGTCCTCGACCAGATGGAGCCGGATCTGCGGACGGTGTTCGTGCTGTACGAGTTCGAGGAGATGAGCATGGTGGAGATCGCCGGTGTGATCGGGATCCCACAGGGCACCGTGGCCTCGCGGCTTCGGAGGGCCAGGGCAGATTTTCGCGAGCGCGTACGCGCGCTCGAGCTCGTCACGACGAGCGAGGTGAGACGATGACCGAACCACGTCGCCTGCTGGAAGAGAGCGACAGCCCGCTCGAGCGCGCGCTGCTGAGCGCCGGCACTTCCTGTGCCACATCCTCGGAGACGCGCGCCAAGACGCTGGCCGCCCTGGGCCTCGCCGGCGCGGCTGCGCTGTCGAGCGCCGCTGCGCCCGCGGCGCTCTCCGCGGCGGGGACCGCTGCGGCGTCCTCACCGGTCGTCGCGAAGCTCGGCTGGACCAAGATCCTGATCGCGCTCTCGACGGTGGGCGCGCTGGCCGGGATCCCCGCCGGGTACCTCGCCTGGCGCGGGAGCCAGGCGCCGCCGCCCGCCGCTGTCGATCGCTTCGCCGGCGCGCTCCCGGGCCCGATCGAGAGGGCGATGCCGCAAGCGGCGCCGGCGCCCGTGGAGGTCGCCGCGGAGCAGGCCGCCGCCCCGGCGCCTGCGCGCAGCCCCCGCGCCGCAGCCGCCACGAAGCCCGGCGCGAAGGCGACCCCGGCGACCGCGGAGAGCGCCGCCCTCCAGGCCGAGCTCAATGCCCTCGACGCGGCGCGCTCGACGCTCTCCAGCGGGAACGCACAGGGCGCACTCTCGCTGTTGGACGCTTACACGCGGGAACATCCGCGAGGCCGGCTGAGCCTCGAGGCCGAGGTCCTGCGGATTGACGCACTCGCGAAGAGCGGCCGGACCGACGCCGCAGCGCAGCGCGCCGAGGCGTTTCTGCGCCGGCACCCGAACAGCGTGCTTGCCTCCCGGGTCCGGCGCTATGTAAACGATTAAGCTTCGGGTCATGCGCTGCCCCGTTCCCCTCCGCCGGCTCCTCCGAGCGTCCCGCATCGGCTGTGCGTGTGTGGCGCTCTGCGCGCTGCCGGCGTGCGTGACGACGGTGGACTGGCTCGGCGGCCCCGGCAGCACCGGCAGCGCCGGCAGCGCCGGCAGCGCCGGCAGCGCCGGCGGTACTGGCAGCACCAGCGGCACCGGCGGTGCGGGCGGCACCGGCGGCGGCGAAGGTGGCCTGAGCAGCGACGATCTCCGCCCGCTGACCGGTCCGGATGCGTACCCCAACGTTCTCCGCGACGTGCTCGGCAAGACGGACGAGGAGATCGCGGAGAAGCTCGAGGACAGGTTCAACCAGCTCTTCTACGGCGACCCGTACACGGAGGCGATCTACTACCCGGTGCTCGGCACCGTCGATCAGGCCTTCATCTACGATGTCCTGCACATGGATGTGCGCACCGAGGGCATCGGCTTCGCGATGATCATCACGGTCGAGCTCGACAAGCGGAGGGAGTTCGACCGGCTCTGGCAGTACGCCAGGACGGAGCTCCGGTATGCGACCGGGCCCAACGCAGGTTATCTCCGGTCGTGGTGCGATATCCCCGGCGGCAAGGCGCCCTGCGTCGACCCGTTTGGCCAGCAGCAGATCGCGATGGCGCTGCTCTTCGCTCATGGCCGGTGGGGGAGCGACACGGGGAGCCTCGATTACGGTGCGGACGCGCTCGCCCTGCTCGATGTGATGCGGCACAAGGAGGAGCGGAACGGGGGCGTCGTCTCCGGCGTGACGAACATGTTCGACGCGGAGACGAAGCTCGTCTTCGACATTCCGCACGTCGCGGCGGCGAACACCACCCGTCCCTCCATCGAGATGCCCGCGTATTACGAGCTCTGGGCGCAGGCCACGGGGGACCCGTTCTGGTCCGAGGCCGCGGCGAGCGCGCGCGCGTACTGGAAGCAGGTCGCCCACCCGCGCACCGGGCTCATGCCGGAGCGCGCCGACTTCGGCGGCACCCCGTTGCCCGGCTCGGACGACTTCGGGGCGCAGGCCTACCGCACGCCGCTGAACATGGCGCTCGACCACGTCTGGTTCGGGGTCGACCCGTGGCAGGTGGAGGAGGCGGACCGGCTGCTGGCGTTCTTCTCGGAGCAGGGCATCGACGACTATGGCGGGGCGTACACGCTGGAGGGCGAGGCATCCAGCGTCCCGATGAGCCGTGAGGCGGCGCTCATCTTCATGAACGGCGTCACGGGCCTCGTCGCGGAGAACGAAGATCGCGCCGCGTACATCGAGGCGGCGTGGTCGATGCCGCCGTCGACCGGGACGCCTCGCTACTACTCGGGGCTGCTCCACCTGCTGTCGCTGCTGACGCTCAGCGGTCAGTTCCGCGTTTACTGAGCCTCTCGCGTCCGCGGCGGCGCTCATTCAAAGCGCAGGTGGTGGATCGACGACGCGCGCTCGCCGCGGAGCAGGCGAGGCACCCTGTTCACGCCGCGCAGCGCGCGCTCCAGCGCCGGCGTCACCTCGCCGTCGCCGATCGGCCGTAGCCGCGGATAGCGCGCCACGGCGCCGTCCGCCGCCGGGATCTCCAGGCACGCGCGTAGCCGCGGCGGCGTCCGCAGCGGCGGGTGCGCCTCGTGATCGAGGATGAGCTCCGTGCCCTTCGCGAGGCGCGCGGACGCGCGCGTGAAGAAGGCGTCGACGAGCCCGGGCGGCTGCCGCTCCAGCGCGCCCTCGGCGATGAGGAGCGTGGGCACGTCGCCCGCGTCGCGGAGGCAATCCATCCAGCCCGTGCAGGCGATCGAGCAGGACCTCGCGATCGCGTGGCGGTCCGACGTCTGCCACAGGCGATGCGCGCACTTGAACTCGGCCACGTGCGGCGGATCGATGTCCACCCAGCGGAGCCTCCCGTTGTCGACGCGCGAGAAGCGCGTGCAGAGCCCGGCGTCGAGCGCGATGGCGAGGCCGTCCGGGTTCCGCTCGAAGTAATGCCGGACGAGCCCGTCGACGACCATGGTGCGCACCGCCGTGGTCCGGAGCGCGCGGTCGTCGAAGCTCTCCGGATCGACGTCGAGCGTGGCCAGCATCGCCTCGGCCCACGGGTCGGCGAAGCCGAGATCCGGGAACCGCACGCGCGCCGCGGCGCGCCCGACGAGCGAGAGCACCGCGCCCCTGGGGACGGTCGTGGAGCTCATACGCCCTCCGTGCGGCGCGGGGCGCGATGCCGCGCGGGCGCGCGCGTGCCCCGGAGCCGGCGCGTCACGACGCCACCCCGCCGCCGCCCCGGACGACCTCGTCGACGAGCGCGCGCTCGAGGCGCAGCACCGCGGACGCCTCCGGGAGCCTCGCCGTGGACAGGCCGTCGAGGAGCGCCGCGAGCTTGTCGTAGTCGGGCGCCTGCGCCTTCCAGTTTGCGATCGGGTACGCCTCGTAGAGCCCGCGCGTGAGCCGCGAGGGCGTCAGCACCGAGACGCGCGCCTCCGGGTGCCAGAGCTGCAGGTGCCAGAAGCCGCGCGCGACGAAGTACTCGAACTTCCGCCCGCCGAAGAGGCGCACCTCCCACCCTGCGACGACGAGCGCCAGCTCGCGCTCGCGAGGATCGTGCGGCGGCGGCGGCCAGCCCTCCCCGCCAGCGGGCTCCACGAGGCGCCCTGCATCGGCGCGCGGAGGGCGGCCGCGGGCGGAGAGGACCGTGCGCGCGCTCACGAGACGTGTTCCTTGTGCACGTCGCACCAGGGGAGAGCGGCGAGCGCTGCGCCGCAGGAAGGGCTCGGGGCAGGGGGCATGGTTCGGCTCACGTTGGCTCCGTTGTTGATATTGAAAGTGATGTTCAACTTCGATACGTGGGGCTCCACGGGGTGTCAAGAAAAACCGGCATCGGCGGCGGCGAGCAGCTCCGGCAGAGGAGGGCCGCCGAGCCCCGGCCATCGCGGATAGAATGCGCGTCCGATGAAGCCTCTCCGTGCGGTATGTCCGCCCCCCGTCCCGCCCGGGTCTGCCGTGGCCCTCCTCCTCGCGCTGGCGGCGGTGAGCTGCGGCGCAGGGGACAGCAAGATGAGCCCCGGCGGCGACCCGACAGGCGTGGGCGGCGGCGAGAGCCATGGCGGCGGGAGCGCCGCCGAGGGCAGGGCGGGCGGTGGCAGCGCGGAGGCTGGCGGCGTGGGCGCGGGCAGCGTGAGCGGCGCCGCGGACGCGGGCATCGAGGTCGGCGGCCCGGGCGCGGGCAGCGTGGTCGGCGCCGCGGACGCGGGCATCGAGATCAGCGGCCCGGGCGCCGGAAGCGTTGTCGGCGCCGCGGACACGGAGCTCCGCGTGGTCAGGATCATCGCCATCGGCGACACCGGCGAGGGCAACCTCGCGCAGCACCAGGTCGCCGACCGGATGAGCGAGAAGTGCATCGAGGTCGGAGGCTGTCACGCCGTGATCATGAACGGCGACAACTTCTATGCTCACGGCGTGACCGACACCAGCGATGCGCAGTGGGGACCGAAGTTCGAGCAGCCCTACGACAGACCGGGCCTGAACGGACTGCCGTTCTACGCGGTGCTCGGCAACCACGATCACGGCCCGAGCAGCAGCGGCGTGCGGCAGGCGCAGATCGACTACTCGCAGCTGCCTGTGGGCGGCGGGCAGGGCAAGCGGGTGAGCGACAAGTGGCACATGCCCGCTTCGTATTATGATGTTCGCATTCGCCACGTCCATCTCTTCGGGATCGATACGATCGACTTCACCTCGAACGATCAAGCGGACGACATGAGCGCGCGGGTCGCCGCCTCGGACGCCACGTGGAAGATCGTCTTCGGCCATCACCCACGCTACACGTCGGGAGATCACTTCCTCGACAACGACTCGTTCGGGAGCTCCGGGATGTACGCCATGCAGCGGGCGATCTACTGCGAGGCCGACATGTACATGGCCGGCCATGATCACAACCTCGAGTTCATCGACAAGGGGCGCGACCCGGGCTGCCCGAACACCTATTTCGCCATCAGCGGCGCCGGCTCGAAGACCCGAGCGGCGTCCGCCGCCGTCCCGGCCGACCCGCGGCAGCTCTTCTACACGGATGCGATCGAGGGCTTTGCCTACCTGCGGTTCGAGGGCGACTCGCTGCGCTTCGAGTTCATCGACAAGCTCGGCGCGGTGCTCTACGTGAAGGAGATCACAAGGTAGCCGAGCGCCGCGCGCGGGCGGGGATCAGCGCCGCTCGCTGTCGCCCGGCGCGCCGGCGCTCGCGCTGTCGTCGGGCCGCCTGCCGAAGGAGATCGTGCTCTCGGTCCCGGCGAGCATCCGCCGGATGTTCGGGGTGTGCTTCAGCCAGATGAACGCCCCGAGGAGGAGCGAGAGGCAGAGCACGGGGGCGTGCCGCTCGCCGAGGAGCCAGAGGAAGAGCGGCAGCGCGAGCGCGCCGGCGAGCGAGCCGGCCGAGACCATGCGGGTCGCCCGCACGACGAGCGCGAAGACGGCCAGCGCGGCGAGCGTGGACCGCGGCGCCAGCACGAGCAGCACACCGCAGGACGTCGCGACGCCCTTGCCGCCCCGCAGGCCGAGGAACACCGTGTAGTCGTGCCCCAGCACGGCGGTGAGGCCGCCGGCCGCCGCGACCCACCCGCCCGGCGCGGCGGTGAGCCACGACGCGAGCGGCCCGGCGACGAGCGCGCCCTTCGCCATGTCCGCGGCCAGGACGGCCAGGCCGGGCTTCCAGCCGAAGGCGCGAAGGACATTGGTGGCGCCGATGTTCCCCGAGCCCAGCGCGCGGAGTTCGACCCCTTTGACGAACCGCGCAAAGAGGTAGCCTGTCGGGATCGCTCCGAGGAGGTAGGCGAGGACCAGATAGATTGCCGTCATCGGGCGCCTCCGTGCCCGCGTGCACCGGGGATGTAGCATGCGACGCGGCGAGCTTCAGGGCCGCTCTGGCGATCGCGACCATGGTACTCTGCGAGCATGGCCAACGCCTCGCCCGCTTCGACCCGGAACGGCCGCGCCCCCAAGATCGCGCTCGTGCTCGCCGGGGGCGCTGCCCGCGGCGCCTACGAGGTCGGCGTCGTGCAGCACATCCTCGAGGAGGTCTCTCGCGACATCGGCCGCGACGTGCCGCTCGACATCCTGTGCGGCACCTCGGTCGGCGCGATCAACGTCTGCGGCCTCGCGGCGTTCGCGGACGAGTCGCGCAGCCGCGCCCGGCGGCTCGCCGCGGTGTGGACGCGCCTCCGGATCGACGACCTCGTGCGGCTCGACGTGCGCGGCGTGCTCGCTGTCGGGCACGATCTGCTCCGCGGCGGGGCCGCGAGCGCGCCCGCGAGCGGCGTCCGCACCGCGCTGCTCGACACGTCGGGCCTCGAGCGGCAGATCGCGGAGGCCGTGCCGTTCGAGCGGATCGACGAGCACCTCGAGAGGGGGCTCCTGTCGGCGGTGACTGTGTCGACGACCCTGGTGAAGTGCGGCCGCACGGTCGTCTTCGTCCACCGCCGCGAGCCCGGGCTGCCGCCCTGGAGCCACGATCCGACGATCGCCCCGCGCGCCACCGCGCTCCGCGCCCAGCACGCGCTCGCCTCGTCCGCTGTCCCGATCCTGTTCCGCCCGGTGAGCATCGACGGCGAGCTCTACTGCGACGGCGGTCTGCGCCAGAACGTCCCGCTGTCGCCGGCGCGGCGCCTCGGGGCCGACGGCGTGATCGTCGTCAACCCGCGGTACATCGAGCCCGCCTCGTCCACGGCCGATCGCGAGGCGCCGGGCCTCCCGGGGCCCCTGTTCCTGCTCGGAAAGACGCTGAACGCGCTGATGCTCGACCGGATCGACAACGACCTGGCGCGCCTCGAGAGCATCAACGGGATCCTCGAGGCGGGGCGGCGCCGCTACGGCGAGACCTTCGTCGACGAGCTGAACGACGAGCTCGGGCTCCCGCCCGGGCGCTCGCTCCGGCCGCTCCGGTCGCTGCTCATCCGCGCTTCCAAGGACATCGGCAGCCTGGCGGCGGAGTTCGTGCGGTCCCCGGCGTTCCGCGCGCGGACCACGAGCGTGCTCGGCCGCGTGATGCGCCGCCTCGCCGAGGGCGACGAGCGGCGCGAGGCCGACTTCCTGTCGTACCTGCTGTTCGACGGGGAGTTCGCCGGGAGGCTCATCGAGATAGGCCGCGCGGACGCGCGCGCGCGGCACGAGGAGCTGTGCGCGTTCTTCGAGAAGGCGCTGAGCCCGGGGGGGTTCGACGCGCGGGATCGGTGAGCTCGGGAAGCATGTCGTAGCGCGCGCCGACCTCCGCGCGATCGCCGGGCGGGGCCGGCGGTGTAGACTCGCGCCGCGAGCATGGCACCTTCGGATCCCTTCGGCTGGGTGGGCGCGACGATCGGCGGCAAGTACCGGCTCGACGCCGTGGTCGGGGAGGGGGGATTCGGCGTCGTCTACCGCGGTCATCACCTCGGCCTGGACGAGCCGGTCGCGGTCAAGTGCCTGAAGTTGCTCAACAATTTGGCCCCGGCCGAGCGCGAGTCGTTCCAGCGGATGCTCCTCAACGAGGGCAGGCTCCTCCACCGCCTCTCGAGGGCGAACGCCGGCATCGTGCAGGCGCTCGACGCGGGCGCCGCCGTCTCGCCGTCGGGCGAGTGGACGCCTTACCTCGTTCTCGAGTGGCTCGAGGGCGCGCCGCTCGACCGTGACATCGCCGAGCGGCGCGCCCGCGGCGAGGCGGCGCGGCCGCTCGCCGAGGCGGTCGCCCTGCTCGCGCCCGCGGCGCACGCGCTCGAGGCCGCGCACGCGCAGGGCGTCGCCCACCGCGACGTCAAGCCGGCCAACCTGTTCCTCGCGGAGATCGGCGGCCGGCCGACGATGAAGGTCCTCGACTTCGGCATCGCCAAGGTGCTCAGCGAGCTCTCGAGCATGACGCAGGCGATGGCCCAGACNAGCGAGCTCTCGAGCATGACGCAGGCGATGGCCCAGACGGGGAGCACGCTCCGGGCCTTCACGGTGCATTACGGCGCGCCGGAGCAGTTCCACCACCGCTTCGGCGCGACCGGACCGTGGACCGACGTCTTCGCGCTCGCCCTGGTGCTCATCGAGGTAGCGTCGGGCAACCGCGCCCTGCTCGGGGGCGACGTCACGCAGCTCTACATCGCCGCGACCGATCCGGCGTTCCGCCCGAGCCTGCGCGGCGCGGGCGCGACAGCGCCCGAGGCCGTCGAGGCGGTGGTGCGCCGCGCGCTCGCTGTCGAGCCGCGCGAGCGCTACCGCTCGGCGGGCGAGCTCTGGGCGGCGCTCGAGGCCGCGATGG
>NZ_JEMA01000379.1 GCF_001589285.1 Sorangium cellulosum
GCGTCGACGGGTCGTACCGGTACTTCGTCTCGATCCCGTTGCCCGCCACCACCCGCACTCGCCGACCGTGCTCGTCGTACCCAATGTGCCTCAGGTACTCCGTCGTCCTCGGCTCGTCCGGGTGCTGCGGATTGACCTGCTGGTTCTCTCCGGCCACCGACACCAGCAACCCGCCGCGGTCGTACCCGTAGCGCACGACCTCCTCGCCGGAGCCCGGGAAGTGCAGCTCCTGCATCCGACCCAGCGCGTCGAACACGTACTTCAGACTCGCCTGGTACGGCCCCCGGTGCGGCTCGCGCAGCCGCGGGAACTCCGCCTCCAGCTCGGCCACGTTGCCGAAGCGGTCGTAGCGGTAGCTCCGTGTCCCCGCCATGCTCGTCTCCTGCTTCAGCCGCCCCGCGCGGTTGCCCTGCGCGTCGCCGGCCTCCTCGGGGCTGCCGTACGTGTACGCCACGTCCTGCGTCACCGGGTAATCGATCTTTCGCAGCCGGTTGAAGTCGTACTCGTACCGGATGAGCTGCCCGCGTAGCGCCAGCTCCGCCGTCTGCTTCGCGCGAAGGTTGCCGGCCAGGTCGTAGCGCCACTCCGTGCGCCCAGCGTCCGGGCTCACCAGCTCCACCATGCGGCCGACCGTGTCGTATCTCGCCTCCGTCGCGTTGCTCCGCGCGTCCGTCACCCGCACCAGCTCGCCCAGCGGGTTGTGCGCGTACCGCGTCACGATCTGCCGCTCGACCTCGTCGATCGTGTTCCACTCCTCGACCGCCGCGATCCGCCCGCCCACGTCCCGGTAGGTGTTGCGTGACTTGCCGTTCGCGTCGATCACCGTCTCCTGGAACNTGACTTGCCGTTCGCGTCGATCACCGTCTCCTGGAACAGGAGCCGCCCGTCGAACTGCACCACATCGCGCTCGACCCGCGTCTGCGCGTACCCGCCCGTCAGCGT
>NZ_JEMA01000380.1 GCF_001589285.1 Sorangium cellulosum
CGCCGCCGAGCTGCTCGTAGCTGGCCTGCGTCAGCAGCCGGCGCGCGCGATCCCGCGCGTCCCAGAGCTTGCCGGCCGTGAATTGCAAGAGCGGCAGCGGGCTCCGCGTGCTCTCGAGCGTGTCCAGCATGTGCTCGACCATCTCCGCCGTCTCGAAGCGGTAGCCGGCGGCCCCGAGCGGCCGCGTCAGGGCCTCGCGCAGGTCGGCGCGGCCCATCGGCGGCAAGAACCAGAGCCCGCGGGTCACGCCGATCATGAAGTCGCGGTGCTCGGCCAGGCGATCGAGGAAGTCGGAGCGGACGGCGAGCAGGACGCGCAGGGGGGACGAGGCGTCGTCGGCCACGCCCTCCAGGCAGGCGACGAACGCCGCGCGCTCCTCGGGGGCGGCGCCGAGCGTGTACAGCTCCTCGAGCTGGTCGACGAAGAGCAGGGCGCGGCGCCTCGGCCCGTCGCGGCGGCAGCGCGCGCGCAGCCGCGCCCCGAGGCAACCCGGCTGGGTGCGCAAGGTGGCGACCAGCCCGTCGTGATCGGGGGGCTCTGGCGAGCCCGCCGCCGCGTCCGCGGGCGGCGGCTCGGCGATCTGCGCGAGCACGTCGGCGAGCGCGGCCAGCGGGCGGCGCCCCGGCCGCAGGATGAACGACTCCCAGCGGTCGCTGGAGCGCTTCAAGGCCGGGATGACCCCCGCGCGCCCGAGCGACGACTTGCCCGCCCCGGAGGGGCCGGCGATGACGAGGAGCTGCTGGCTGCGCAGCCTCACCGCCATGGCGGTGATGTCGCGATCGCGGCCGAAGAAGCGCGCGGCGTCCGCCTCCTGGAACGAGAACAGGCCCGCGAAGGGGCTCTCGCCCTCGCTCAGGTCGAGCGATCTCCGATCGGGCAGGAGCGCCTCGAGCGCGGCGAGGAGCTCGCTGGCCGAGCCGACGCGCGCGGCCTTGCGCTTCTCGAGGCAGCGATCGACGAGGGCGCCGAGCGCGCCGAGCTCCGGGCGCCGCTCGCACAGGCTGGGCATCGGGACGTCGAGGTCCACGACCTCCGAGAGGCGCGCGCGCGAGAACGGATCGAGCGGGTGCGCCCCCGTGAGCAACTCGTGCAGGATGACGCCCACGGCCCAGAGATCGGTGCGGCCGTCCATGTCGCCGCCCAGGAGTTGCTCGGGCGCCATGTAGTGCGGCGTGCCGGCGATCGCGCTCTTCCGGGGCTGGCCGGCGTCCCCGGCGAGCGCCGCCGCCGCGCCCGTGATCGCCGGGGCCAGGCCCGCGTCGATGCGCTTGGCCAGGCCGAAATCGAGCACCTTGATGCCTCCGGCGTCGTCCAGGCGGATGTTCTCCGGCTTGAGATCGCGGTGCACGATCCCGACCTCGTGCGCGCAGAGGAGCGCGCGGACCACGGGGATCATGAGCTCGATGGCGTGGCGGGGCGACATCGAGCCGGGCGGCGCGGCGAGGACCGGCCCCCCGGACGCGTCGGGGCGCTCGCGCTGGGTCATCCACTCGCGCAGCGAGCGACCCTTGATGTACTCGAGGACGAGGTAGGGATATCCACGGATCTCGTCGACCTCGTGGATGACGACGATGTTCTCGTGCCTGCAGCGCGCCGTGGCCCGCGCCTCGTCGAGGAAGCGCTCGATCCCGCGGCCTGTGTAGCTGAGGAGGAGCTTGAGCGCGACAAGGCGGCCGAGCTTTGTGTCGCGCGCCAGGTACACGACCCCCATGCCGCCCTGGCCCAGCTTGCGGATGATCTCGTAATTGTTGATGGGATCGCCGGGTTCGAGGAGCGTGACGTCCCGCGCGGGCGCCGCGGCCGCCCCGTTCCCGGGGGGCGCGGCGCGCTCGGTGCGCTCCCCCGGCGTCGCCGCTGGCCCGGTCGCCGGCGGGTCCGGCATCACCAGGTCTTCCCGGCGGAGCCCGTCCAGCGCGCAGGCGTCGAGCTCGCGCAGCAGGCCGTCGGCCGTGGCGGTCCGCGCCGCGACGTCCTCGAGCGTCGCCTGTCGCAGGAGGGCGCCGAGCGGGTGATCGAGGAGCGCGGGAGGGAGCCGCGCCGGCCCGCGGCTGGCGCCCGGGAGAGCGGCCCCGCCGGCCGGCTCGCCGCGGCCCGCGCGCAGGCCGGTGAGGCACTCGAGGAGGACGAGGCCCCAGGCGTACAGGTCCGAGCGCGCCGTCGGCGAGAACCCCCGGCGCAGCTCGGGCGCCGCGTAGGCCTGCGAGCCCACGATCTCGCGGCCGGAGACGGGCGCTTCCTCCTGCTCCGCCCGCGCGTCCGCGGCGCCGGCGCCGAAGCCGAAGCCGAGCACCAGGGCGCCCGGCTGCGCGCCCGAGGGCGTGACCAGGACCTGGGCCGGCCTGAGGTCGCCGTGGACGACGCCCTGCCGGTGCGCGAAGCCGAGGGCGTCGAGGACCTGCCGCAGGAGGTGCCGCGCCTCCGGGGGATCGAGCGCGCCGCGGGCCGACAGCAGCTCGGCCAGGCTCTGGCCGGGCACGCGCGCGAAGACGGCGAAGACCTGCCCCTCGTCCGCCTGCCCTGCCTCGATGGGCCGGACGATGCAGGGGTGGTCGAGCCGCGCGCAGCGGCGCATCTCCTGAAGGAACCGCGCGCGGCGCCGTCGCGTCAGGTCCGCGGGGGCCTCGTCCCTGGAGAGGCGCAGGATCTTGAGGACGATCGGCTGCCCGCTCGCGAGCTGCCGCGCCTCGTAGACGACCGCGCGCCTGCTCTCCCGGAGCAGGGACAGGATCTCGTAGCGATCCTGGAACACCGTCCTCGGAGCGAGGATCCCCTGGTTCATCGCGGCCCTTACGAACGGTGCCCCCCGCGCGGCAGCCTCGGGCGGGAGGCCGCGCACCGCCAGCCGTCCGCGGCGATCTCGGCGACGATCGTGCGCCCGCCTGAGCCGCGGGGCGGGCCTCCGGGGACTTGAGGGGGGAGGAGCCTCGCTTGTCCCGCCCCCTGACGCTCGTCCGACCGCTGCCGCCGCTCGCGAGGGACGCTTTTTCAGGGGACGACGCGGCGCTCGTTGCCGGGTTCCGGCGGGGCGACCGCAGGGCGCGCGCCGCCCTGTACGACAGGTACGCCGAGCACATCCACCGGGTGCTCTACCGGCTGCTCGGCTTCCACCACGACCTCGCGGACCTGCACCACGACGTCTTCGTGCGCGCGCTCGGATCGCTGCCGAACCTCGAGGACCCGAGCGCGCTCAAGGGGTGGCTCACGATGATCGCCGTGCACGTGGCGCGCTCGTCGATCACCCGCGCGCGGCGGCGGCGCTGGCTCTGGTTCTTGCCGAGCGAGGAGCTGCCCGAGGTCGAGTCCAGCGCGGCGTCGGGCGAGGTGCTGGACGCGCTGCGGGCGACCTACGCGGTGCTCGACGCGCTCCCGGTGGACGAGCGCATCGCCTTCGCCCTGCGGTTCATCGACGGCATGGAGCTGACCGAGGTGGCCGCGGCGTGCGAGACGTCGCTGGCGACCGTCAAGCGGCGGCTCGCGCGCGCCTCGGCCCGCTTCGGGGCCGAGGCACGCAAGCAACCCGTGCTCGAGGCGTGGCTCGAGGGAGGTACCCGGTGGGGCAATCCGAGCGATCGCTGACCGCCCTCGGGCGGCGCGTGGCCGCGCTGCAGGACCGGGCGCCGGGGGCGCGGCTCGACCTGGAGCGGGGGCGCGCGCGGCTGATGGAGGCGGAGCTGCCGGGTCGGCGGGGGGACGGCAGAGGACGCGGGGAGGGGACCGCGAGCGGGGCGCGGCTGCGGGCGCCGGGGAGGTGGGGCGGGCGGCGGGTCGCCGCCGTGATGGCGGCGGCGGCGCTGGTGCTGTCGGCGGTCGCGGTGGTGNGCGGCGCTGGTGCTGTCGGCGGTCGCGGTGGTGATCGTGGCGCGACCGGGAGCGCCGATGCGGTTCGAGCTCGGGACGACCGAGGTGGGGGTCGTCGGGGCGTGGATCGCCGCGCCGGCGGCGGCGGAGCTGCCGATCCGGTTCTCGGACGGGTCGCTGCTCCGCCTGGCGCCGGGCGGGCGCGCGCGCGTGGCGTCGGTGGACGCGAACGGCGCGGAGATCGCGCTGGAGCGGGGCGCGCTGGATGTCGCGGTGGTGCACCGCGGGGGGACGCGCTGGCGGGTGCGGGTGGGGCCGTTCCAGGTGCACGTGACCGGGACGCGCTTCGAGACCCGGTGGGACCCGGTGACCGAGCGGTTCGAGGTGGCCCTGATCGAGGGGGCGATCACCGTGTCGGGGCCGGTCGTGGGGGAGGCGCGGGCGGTGCGCGCCGGGGAGCGGGTGACGGTTTCGCCCGGGACGAATACGATCGAGGTGGCGCCGATCGGTGCAACCGGCGCAACCGGCGCAACCACGTTGGGGGCGGGCTCAACCCCGGTCGGGCCAGGCTCAACCTCG